>JAJZQO010000008.1 GCA_021847575.1 Bacillota bacterium
ATGCTCGCCATGCTCACCGATCAATTCGGCTTCGTCTTGGCCGACTTCTAGCTCTCCCAACCGAGAGACCGGGAAAGAACTTACGGGAAGCTGTACTAGACGCCGCCATTGTCCTGGGTGTTGACCGCGTGTGGGGCCATGGGTCTGGCGGGGGACACGTTGACCAACCAACCTGCATGCTGTATACAGTCTGCAGGAGGGCGCGTGCCCACGCGCATGGAAGTCCACGGGACCGCAGGTTCGAGACTGCATTCAGCGTGAGGAAAGAAGTGTACCCCATCATGCAGCGAGACCGTTCCCGCGCGTTCCGCGCCGCGTCAGTCCTGCCCGCCATTGCGGCGCTGCTCGTCGGTACCATCGGCATGACGGCTCCCGTCGCCTCGGCGGCGAGCAATCCGCTCAAGGGCAAGACAGTCAGGCTGATCATCCCTTTCAGCCCCGGCGGCGGCTTCGACCTGACCGCACGCCTGCTCGTCCCGTATCTCGAGAAGTATACCGGTGCCACCGTGGTGCCGGAGAACATCACGGGCGGCGGCGGCATGGTCGGGGAGAACACGCTGTTTGCCTCGGCGCCCAACGGCCTGACCCTCGGCGAGGTGGGTCCCGACGCGGCGGTGATGAACGCGGCGAACAACACTCCGGGTGTGACCTACAAGCCGCAGCAGTACGTTTGGCTGGCGGGTGCCACATCCTCGTCCAGCGTGCTCTTGGAGACGAGGCACGCGCCGTACACGACGCTCAAGCAGCTGAGGGGAGCCACGAGCGGCTTCACCGTCGGCGTCACAGGCGCGGGCACGGCCAACTTCTCCGATGGCGCCGTCATGTTCAAGGTGCTGGGCATGTCGGTGCAGTGGGTGACCGGCTACGCCGGCAGCTCGCAGCTCGTCGAGGGGCTCGCCTCCGGCAAGCCGCTTGCGATCCTGGTCAGCGGCGACACCGCGGCGCGGGCCATGCAGAACGGGCTCGGCAGACCTCTGCTGCAGATCAACATGAACAACCACCCCCAGTTCAAGCACGTGCCGACGATCCTGCAGGTGGTGTCGAAGAAGTCGCCCGTCTACAAGTACGCGCAGGCGATCTCCGACATCGACACGGCTGACAGGGCGTTCGCCTTGCCGCCCGGCGTGAGTCCGGCCATCGCGTCGGCATGGCGCAAGGCATTCCAGGAAACGTTCAGCAACGCGCAGTTCCTTGCGCAGATGCAGAAGGCGGGCCTGACGGCCGCCTACACGCCCGGCGCGGTGCTGCAGGCGCGCGTCGGCCGCGCCATGAGCGAGGCTAGGATTCTCATCCCGGTGCTGAAGGCCGCGAACAAGGCGGTTGGCAACTAGAACGGGTTGCGCCTCGGCCCTCGTGCGACGGGATCTGGTGCAGGGGAAGAGGGGTCTCGGGCCCATGCCCGGGATCCCTCTTCAAGTTTGGCTCCCATCGGTTGGCGGCCGGAGGTGCCGGCTCATCCAGGAGACGGCGTGGTCGACAAGGTCCTCAAGGTGCATGAGACGCGCCTCGGCCGACCCGACGAGGCCCTTCGACACCCGGTGCACCCGCTCGAAGTCCCGGCCGATCGCCGGAAAGAACCGGTCCGAGTCCAGGTGTTCGATGTCGCTGTAGGTGACCCAGCGCCGCTCGCCCGCGACAAGCGCAGCGGCGCCCTGCGTCGTGCGGGGCCCGCCCGCAGCGCGGTACTCGGCCAGGTGGATCGCCGTCGCGCGGTCGTAGCCGACGCCGAGCAGCAATACCTTGGCTCCCGCCCGGTAGAGCCAGCCGAGCGGCGACCCATCACCAAGGCCGTCATCCAGGGGATGATCTGCCGTCAGTTCCAGCGCCTTTTGGCCGAGCGCGGCGAACGAGACCTGCGGGTGGGCGCTGCGGCATGCGCCCGGCCAGATCCGTACCGTCTCGGCGATGCGGCCCATGCCGCGGCACGGCGTGATGCGGGGGTCGTAGGCTGGCATCTCGGCCCGGATCACAGGCCACCAGGACTCCGGCACCGGCGGGCGGCTCCAGTCCTTCGGATCGGAGTTGTCGCCGGTCTGGGTCGGCACGACGAGCGTGCCCTCGTCGCCGAGGACGTCGAGCAGGGCCAGGACGACCGTGTGCGCGCCGCCCACCACCCAGCCGAGGCTGCCCAGGGATGCGTGCATCAGGACGAGGTCTCCGTGATGGAGTCCGAGGTGCCTCAGGTCCATGGCGAGGCCTTGTCGCGTGCGTGGTTCGGGCGTGCGGTTCACGACGCTCCGTTCGGTCATCTGGTGCTCCTCTCCCAGGCAGCGTCCCGAGTAGCGAGGGGCTCCGCTGCCTGCAGCGGTGGCGACGGCACGGGGACGATCCGTTGCTTTGGCCAAGTCCGCCTAGATGATGCGATGCGCCTTCTCGGGCTGACCCGTCAGTACGGCGATGGCGTTCTCCACGGCCATGCGGGCCATCGCTGTCCGCGTACGGACGGTGGCGCTGCCGATGTGCGGCAAGGCCACGATCCTCGGCTGGCGCAGCAGCGGGCTGGCAGGATCGAGAGGCTCCTGGGCGAACACGTCGAGCCCCGCGCCCATGAGCCGCCCGTTGTCGAGCGCTGCGAGAAGCGCGGCTTCGTCGACGACTCCGCCGCGGGCAGTGTTGATCAGGATCGCTCCCTCGCGCATGGCCTCGAACTCGCGTTGGCCGATCAGGTGTCGGGTGGCGGGGCTCAGCGGTACGTGCAGGCTTACGACATCCGCAACTGTGAGCAGGTCTTGGAGCGTCTCGCAGTATTGGGCACCAGTCCGCTCCTCCGCCGCGGGGTCGCGACGGCGGCTGTGATACACGACTTGCATGCCGAAACCCCTGGCCCGTGCGGCGACAGCCGCACCGATCTTGCCGAGCCCGACGACGCCGAGCGTCGCACCGGCGAGGTCCTTGCCAGCCCAGCGCCAGACCTCCCATGACCGCCAGTGCCCCTCGAGCAGATCGCTGCGGGCCACGGGCGCCTGCCGTGCGACCATCAGGATGAGGAGCCAAGCCACGTCTGCCGTCGCTTCGGTCGTCACGCCGGGCGTGTTGGTGACGACAATGCCTTGGCTGCGCGCCGCCTCGAGATCGATGTTGTCGTATCCGGCAGCCATCTGGCTGATCACGGCAAGGTCTTTGGCCTCGGCCAAAAGATCCGGCCCAACCGGTTCCGTGAGCGTCGTGATCACGGCCCTGCAGCCCTGTACGCCGCGGATGAGTTCGTCCGGGGGAACCGCCCCGTCGCCTGGCCACGACCCGACTTCGGCAATCCTTGCGAGCGGTTCGACGATGGCGGGCGGGAAGGTGCGACAGATGAACACCTTTGGCCGTGGCTCCATGTGCAACCTCCCGTCGTTGTCCGGGTCCACGATGATGCTCCTTGTCCGAAAGCCAGGTCCATTCTACGACGTGCGGTGCCGGGTGGCGACGGCAGCGGCCCGTGGCCAGGACATGCGAAAGGATGCACCGGCCAGATGCGGGCCTGGCGCCGTCGCCCTCGCTGGGCGAGTCCGGGGCGGTGGCAGATGGCCCGAGGTGCACACCGTCTGCGCAGGTTCAGTTCGGCAAAGCGCAATACGCAAGCGACGCTTGACCCAAGGTGTGCCTTCTACAGAACCGAGTCCGCCTTCGAAACCGATTCCTGGCCGTTGCCGCTAGACCTGGTGGAACATGACCGGCTCCGCTCCATGGCGCAAGACCCGATTGCAGGCCAGAACTGCATCCGCAGTCCGATAAAGTGTCCGAGGGTGGGACGCCAAGGTACATGTATCACCTGTCCCTGGTCCGAAGAGTCGAGGCGTCGACGCGTGGGGCCAGTGCAAGTACGAGGCACGCCGCCACCAGGAAAACGGCCGCCGGGAGCACGAGTGGAAAATACCAGAGCAAACTCACGGCAGCGGCTAGGGTGACAACGCCGAACGCTCGTAGGTCCCGGCTCCGATAGCCATATACAAGTAGTGCAACCGCGACAACTGAGGCGAGAAAGAAGATCTGCCAATGAGGCCAGTTGCCGGAGTCTCCGAACTCGAAAAGACCTACGCGGATCGTTCCCAGCAAGGCAAGTGCGTACAGGATCTTGAACACCGCCTCACGCCGAGGAGACGTCCGGGGAGCCAACCACTTCGCCGCGGATGGAGAGGTCGCCGGCACAACATCGATAAGAACGCCGACATCCTTGTCCAACGCTCGGGAGACGGCCTGCAATGTGGCGAACGATGTCTGACCGGTTCGTTCTAGACGTTGGATCGTCCGCACGTCCACGCCTGCCTTCGCGGCAAGCTCGGCTTGCGACCAAGCTTTGCGTGTGCGTTCCTGCCTGATGGATGAACCGCTTATCAGCACCAGAGCCCACCTCGAGCCAAGCGTACATCGACGCGACGACAGCCGCCACGATGCGGAGGCGACACTTTGACGACACGGAGCGACGTTCGCACCTGATGCGCGCTACGTGGCTTGCGTCGTTCATCAAGGATGAAAGGTACCATCCGGTGCGCATGTCCTACAGGTCTGTCGCTACGCGACACTGCCCTGCCGTTTCGCGGGTCCCTGCCTGTCGAGCTTGCGTCCTGCGAAGCCATCATTACGCTACCCGAAAGCGTTCAGATGCTGCAAAGCATGAAGTGGCCAGGACACGCTCAATGCATATCCTGGCAGGTATTCAACGCGCAAGCGAGCATCAACATTCATGGCGCCCCAGGGAGGATTCGAACCCCCGGCACTCCGGGTAGAAGCCGGATGCTCTGACCGCTGAGCTACTGGGGCAAAGCTGGAGCGGGTGATGGGAATCGAACCCACGTGTGAAGCTTGGAAGGCTTCCGCTCTACCATTGAGCTACACCCGCGCAAATCTGGTCGGAGCGGCGAGATTCGAACTCGCGACCCCTTGGTCCCAAACCAAGTGCGCTACCGCTGCGCCACGCCCCGATATGCGCGGTTAAGCATAGCGCATGGCCTACGGCTGTCGCAATGCCTGACGCTGACCACAAAGCGAATCCGCATGTAGGGCCGCTTCCGGTCGACGGCGCCCTACCCCCGCTGCTGCGGCAGGTAGGCGGCGATGGTGTGCGCGAGAAGCGGCAGGGGCATCGACTGCAGCCAGACGCTTCCCGGGCCGCGCAGGCGCGCCAGGAAGAAGCCGTCGCCGCCGAACAGCATGTTGCGCACGCCGGGCAGCGTCGTGATCTCGAACGCGACACGCCCTTCGAACATGCCGATGTGCCCGGGCTGCACGAGGATCTCCTCGCCGTCGGCGAGATCCCGCTTCACGACCTCCCCCGAGAGGTCGATGAACGCCTTGGCGCTGCCGGACAGGCGCTGCAGCACGAAGCCGGTGCCACCGAAGACGCCGGCGCCGAGCGACCGCTGGAAGCCCACCGAGATCTCGATGCCTTCCGTTGCGCAGAGGAAGCCGTGCTCGTGCACGAGGTAGTCGCTTCCCGCGAGGTCGAGCTCGACGATCTGTCCGGGCGCACGGGCGGCGAACGCCACGCCTCCCTCATGCCCCGCTGGCGTAAATTCGCTGAGGAAGAGCGTGCCGCCGCCCGCCATCCGGCGCAGGGCACCAAGCATGCCGCCTGTGGCGCGCGTCTGCATCTGCATGTTCTGCATCCAGGAGAGGCGGCCGGATTCCGCGACGATCTTCTCGCCGCGCTCAAGCTCGATCTCGAGCACCTGCAGCGTGGTACCGGTCAACTGGTGGCGCATCGGCGTGTCCTCGCTTTCTTGGCTTGCAGGGGGTATCCCGCGGGCCCGTCCCCGGTCGGGACGGGCCCGTGTAAACCGAGCGGTCAGTCCGCCAGGGAGCCCATCGGGTCCCAGGGCGGCAGCTCGATCGGCGGCTGCTCGAAGGCGGACACGAGCTCCTGCGGCAAGTAGCTGCGCTTCACCACGGCTTGGTACATGTATTGGTCGAACCAGTCGTCGCTCATGACGAAGAAGCCCTTCTGGCCATTTTCGGTGCCCCAGCTGTTCTCGACGCGCCAGCGGTTTGGCCGGCCGTCGACGACGTTGACGCCGGTGAAGACCATGGCGTGCGTCATGAGGCTCTCGCCGTAGTCGAGCCGCTCCGCCTTCGTCATACCGACGGGCATGCCGACGACCGACGCGTAGTCGTAGAGACCCTCGGCCATCGTCCCGCTTTCGCGGTCCTGCATCTGGCCGACGTCGCAGCCGAACCAGACGGCCTCGCCGTCCATCAACTGGGCCATGGCCACCTGCCGCAAGGTCTCGGACGCGACGTTCAGGTAGAGAACGTCCCGCCCGCCCTTGACGTTGCCGAGGAACTTCACAGTGAAGGTCCGCCCGTACGGCTTGTCGGCCGTCGGAGCGTTGATCACGCTGACATATTCCCTGAGGTCCATCCCGACATGGCGCTTGAGAAACTCGAGCGGCGTCAGGTCCTGCTCGCGGTGGAACGCCTGGTCCTTGTCGCGGTACTCGAAGTCGAAGCGTTCTGGCGGCTCCCCGAGGAACGTGACGAGCGCAGTATAGAACTCGGCGAGCATGCGCTCCTTCTCTTCGCGCAGGGCGTCGATCGAAGCGCCGCCAGCGTGGCGGGCCCGTAGGCGGGCCGCGTCCTCGCGCAGCTTCGCGGTCAGGAGGCTGTTCATGCCACGGGACTGGCTCGAGTGGAAGGACTCGGGCATGATCCACTTCGGCACGACGCCGTACTTCTCGACCAGGTTCACGAACATGTCCCACTGCCCGCCGTCGTTCAGGGGGGCAGCGAGCAGCCAAGCGACGAGACGGCCGTCGAGCGGCTCCGACAGCGTCTCGAGGATGCTCTCGAGGAAGTAGTTCGCCTTTTCGAACTTGTCCCAGAACATCTGGTAGGCCTGGCTGAGTTCGAACTCCTCTAGGCCGAGCTTTTGCATCACGGGGATGCGCAGGGTGTTGAGGCCGGCGAACATCCAGCAGCGCCCGCTCTGCTTCTGATTGGTGATAGGCCCACCCTTCACCTCATGCGAGAAGGTGTGCTGCATGGAGTTCAGGAGATCCTGGTTCAGCGCGACGGCGGCGATGCCGCTCTTGCGCACGGCGTTGGCCAGCGTCCGCTGTGCGGGACGCGCAGCATAGCGATCCCTGCAGGCCGCGAGCAGTTCGTTTGAAACGGCCGCCCGCCGGTCGAGATCGACACTCATCGCCAGGTGCCCCCTCTCATGGTGCGCCGTATGACCCTTGGGGTCGCCACGACGCCTCCATCATAGCGTATCGCACCGCCGGCATCGGGGCATGCTAATTGTTTTCCACAGAGGCGTCAGAGCATGGCCAGGAGCGCGATGCCGACCAGGGTCAGCACGGTCGCGCCCAAGAGTCGCTTACGCTCGCGCCGCGCGTCGAACTCGTGCAGCCAGAGCAGGCCGGCGCCCAGGGCGACGAAGGTGTTGAGCTGCGTCAGGGGCCATGCGACCGAAAGGCCGATCAGGCGCGTGGCTGGGGTGCCGAGCAGGACGCCGGCCGCGAGCAGGACGCCCGAGAGAAGGCCGAGGCCGGCATCGCGGCGCGCGCCTCCGGGTCGTCCCGCGACGAGGCGCGGCCCCACCAGCCCGGCCGCCGCGCCCAGCCCGACCCCAAGGTAGCCGAAGTTCGTCCCGAGCGGCGTCGCGAGGCGCAGCGGCACGAGGTAGAAGCCGAAGCAGGCCGCAGAAAAGAGGGCCCAGAGGAAACCCTGTGCAGCCTGGGATCGCTCGGCTCCCTGAGGCTGGCCGCCAGGATCGCCAATGCCGCCGATCAGATAGGCGCCCAGGGCGATCATGACGCTGCCCGCGACGAGCTGCAGGATGAGCCAGGGGCCGGCGCCACGGTACTCGGCCAGGATGGTCAGGCCGAAGAGGGTGCCGAAGATTCCGGCGAGATTCTTGACCGGCGTGGCGCGGCTCAGACCCAGACGGTCGACGGCGAGGACGAAGAGGTGGGTCGCGAGGGCGAAGACGAGACCGCTGCCGATAGCCAAAAGGAAGCCCCTGAGCACGAATGCCCCGGGCCCCCAAAGCAAGGGCGCCGCCAGCGTCAGGGCGACGCCGATGCCCATGTATGTCGAGAAGGTGCTTGACGACGAGCCTGAAAAGCGGCGCGGCACCATGTAGAGCCCGAAGGCGAGTGCCGTCAGCAGGGCGAGCGCGAAACCGAGCAGCCGCAAAGCGGCATCCCCCTTCCGGGTGCCCTACGCATCATAGCACGCGGCAGGAGGCGCCTGACCTTAGGCGAATGGCCTCTTGGAGGCGATCGGGTGACCACTTTTTCGGACGATGTGCGGGAAGCCGCGCGCGTAGAGCGCGTGCGACGGGATCTGCCGGCTCTTGGCCGCGAGGCCTACTTGAACAATGGCACCTTCGGCCCGCTTCCGCGCCAGAGCTTCGAGGCAATGCGCGAGGTGCTCGATCGCGAATTGGCGGATGGTCGCATCGACCCGCACTACGACGAGCGCAATCGGGAGCTCGCCGACCAGACGCGCGACCTCCTGGCACGACGCTTCGGCCTGACAGCCGACGAGGTGGCGCTTACGCCGCGCACCACCGACGGACTCAACATCGCGCTCTGGGGTATCGACTGGCGGAGCGGCGACGAGGTCCTGACGACCCGCGACGAGCATCCTGGACTTCTCGTGCCTCTTGCCACCCTGGTCAGGCGGGCCGGCGTCCGCGTCACGTATGTCGAGACGCCCGCGGAACCTTCGCGGGACGCCTGGCTTCAGGCGTTCGCAGCCCGGCGGAGCGGCCGAACGCGGGTCATCGCCTTCTCGCACGTGCTCTGGACGAATGGCGATGTGCTGCCCGTCGACGAACTCGGCGCATGGGCCCGCAAGGAGGGCATCCTCAGCATCGTCGACGGCGCCCAGGCCGCTGGCGCGCTCACCTGCGACCTGCGCCGCAGCCAACTCGACTTCTACGCCATGCCAGGCCAGAAGTGGCTGTTCGGTCCGGACGGCACGGGGGTTTTGTACGTCGCCAGGGAACGTATCGAAGAGTGCCTGCCGAGCTTCGTCGGCTATCTCTCGGGCACGTCGGCCAATGCGGCGGACGGCGGCTTCGAACCTGCGCAGGGGGCGCGGCGCTACGAGATCGGCTCGCTCGCGCGGGTGCAGCTGGCCGGACTTGCGGCAAGCCTCGCATGGCAGGAGGAACACGACCCCGCGTGGGCGGCCCTGCGCATCTCGGCGCTTGGCACGGAGCTGAGGCAGTCTCTGCAGGAGATCCCCGGCCTCGAACTTCTGACCCGCAGGCAGGAGCGGGCGTCCGGTCTCGTCAGCTTCCGTGTGGCGGGCCGGGCGGCGGCTGAGGTCTCGGCCGAACTCGGGCAGGCGGGGTTCAGGGTCCGCCACCTGCCCGCACCCCACGCCTCGGTCCGCGTATCATGCGGCTTCTACACCCTGCGGGAGGAACTCTCCCGCCTGGTGGAAGCCCTTACGAAAATGGCGGGATAGTGCCCCGCCTCTCACCGGAGCCGCGGCGCCGCGCTCACGCGTCGGCCAGCTGGAACGCGCGGTGGAGGGCCCTCAGGCCCAGATCGGCCTCCTCGCGGCGCACAAGGCAGGAGATCTTGATCTCCGACGTCGCGATGGCGATGATGTTGATTCCCTCGTCGGCGAGCGCCTTGAAGGCCTGGCTGGCGACGCCGGGCCGCGACAGCATGCCTGCGCCCACGACGGACACCTTCGCGACGTCCGCGTCGCGCGAGACGTGTCCGGCTCCGATCTGCACCACCGCCCTGCGGGCGATCTCCTCGGCCTGAGTAGCGTCGTCGTCCGCGATGGTGAAGGCTAGGTCGGTGCGGCCCTCGTGGCTTGGACTCTGCACGATGATGTCCACATTGATGCCGGCTTCGGCCAGCGCGCCGAAGAGCCTTGCGGCGCTGCCAGGCTGGTCGGGGACCTGCTGGCAGAGGACACGGGCCACCTTCCGGTCCAGGGCGACGCCCGTCACGGGCTGGCTGCGCTCCGTGCCGGCAAGCGCATGGACCCGCGTGCCGGGCCCGTCGGTGAATGTCGAGCGGGCATGGACCTCGACGCCGTGCTGCCAGGCGGACTCGACGGCGCGGCCCTGCAGCACCTGGGCGCCCAGCGCCGCCAGCTCCATCATCTCGTCGTAGCCGATCGCCTCGAGGCGTCTGGCGTCCGGCACGATGCGGGGGTCGGCGGTATAGACGCCGTCGACGTCCGAATAGATCTCGCAGGTGCCGCCGAGGCTCGCGGCCAGGGCTACCGCCGTGAGGTCGGAACCGCCGCGGCCAAGCGTCGTCACGTCGCCCCCCTCGCTCACGCCCTGGAAGCCGGCCACGACGACGACCCGACCCGAGGCCAGGAGGCGCCGGATGCGCTGTGGGGCGATGCCGTGGATGCGCGCGCGCCGGTGGCTGCGATCGGTGGCGATGCCGGCCTGCCAGCCGGTCAGGGAGACGGCGGGCACGCCCAGGGTGCTGAGCGTGGCCGCCATCAAGGCGGCGGACTGCTGTTCGCCGGTGGCGAGGAGCATGTCCACCTCGCGTGCCGGCGGCTGCGGCGCGAGCTCGTGCAGACGGTCGAGGAGATCGTCGGTCGTGTCACCCTGAGCGGACACGACCGCGACCACGGCGTCGCCCTGCCGATGGCGCTCGGCGATGCGTTCTGCCACGAGACGGATGCGCTCCGCCGTCGCGAGCGAGGAGCCGCCGAACTTGAGCACGACGGGAACCCCGAGATCTTGTGCCATCGACGGCGCCTCCCTGGGCAGCAATATTGCGCCGAATCGTAAAGCAGGTTGTGGTCCCTGTCAACGAGCGATCGGCCCAACCGGGCGGCTCATGCAAAAAGGGGCGCCCGCGCCGTGTGGCGGGCGTCCCGGGGCGGACATCAGCCCGCGACCCCCGGCTCGGTCATCGTGCGCAGGTCGAGGATGCGGTCGGCCTGTTCCGCGGGCAGGAGCCCCTGCTCGACCACCAGATCGCGCACCGTGCGGCCCGTCCGGTTGGCCTCCTGCTGCAGTTCCGCCGCCTTGGCGTAGCCGACGTAGGGAGCTACGGCGGTGGCGAGGGCGCCCGAGCCCTCGAGCAGGCGCAGGCTGCGCTCGGCGTCGACGGTGATGCCGGCGACGCAGCGCGTCTCGAAGACCTCGCAGGCGTTGCCCAGGATGATCAGAGACTCGACGAGCCTGTCCGCGACCACAGGCATCATGACGTTCAGCTCGAGCTGGCCGTACTGCGCCGCGGTGGCGATGGTCGCATGGGCGCCGATCACGTCCAGCGCGACCATGTTGACCATCTCGGGGATCGACGGGTTGACCTTGCCCGGCATGATCGACGAGCCGGGCTGCACCGCCGGCAGCTGCAGCTCGCCGAAGCCGGCGTGCGGGCCGGACGACAGGAGCCTGAGGTCCGATGCGATGCGCGAGAGCTCGATGGCGAGCACCTGCAGGCCGGACGCAAAGAAGACGAAATCGCCCATGCTCTGCGTGATGCGGAAGCGGTTGCGCGGCGGGCGGAACGGCAGGCCAAGAGTCTGGCCAAGCACCTCGGCGGCCTTCTCGGGATAGCCGGGCTCGGCGTTCAGACCGGTGCCGTTGGCTGTCGCTCCCATGTTCAGCTCGTAGATGTATGCAATCGCCGTGTCCGTCTGCGCGACGGCCTGGCGGATCGAGTCGGCGTAGCCGGAGAACTCCTGGCCGTAGCGGATGGGCACCGCGTCCTGCAAGTGCGTGCGACCGGTCTTGAGGATGCCGTCCGTACGGCGCGCGAGTTCCGCAAAGCCGTCCGCGAGGCCGAGCGCCTTGACCCTGGTGCCGCGCCAGAGGAGGGCGACGGCTACGCGCATGATGGTGGGGAACATGTCGTTCGTCGACTGTCCCATGTTCACGTCGTCGTGGGCGGAGACGCTGTGGTCGCCGGGTGAGCCGCCGAGGTGGACGCCGGCGAGGTTCGCCAGCACCTCGTTCATGTTCATGTTGAAGGAGGTGCCGGCTCCCGCCTGGTAGACGTCGACGATGAACTGGTCCAGGTGGCGCCCGGCGATGACCTCGTCGGCGGCCCAGACGATCGCGTCGACCTTCTCGGGCGCGAGCCGCCCGGTCTGGCCGTGGGCGATGGCCGCGGCCCGCTTGACGTGCGCGGCGGCGGCCAGGAACGCGGGCCTCGGCAGGCGGCCGCTGATGGGGAAATTGTCGTGCGAGCGCTGCGCATGGGCGCCCCAGAGCGCACCAGCCGGAAGCGCGACATCACCGAGGGCGTCGCGTTCGATACGAGACATATCGACACTCCTTATCAGGGCTCAGGCATGGTGCGAGGGGTCGGCAAAATTATAGCAGAGGTCCGCGCGGCGCCACGGGTCGTGCAGAAGGGGGGACGATCCCTGGCGCAGAAAGGGCTTGCGGGGGGAAACCGAAAGGGGGAAGACGGGACGGCGTGCGCCGTTCCGCGAGCTTTGCAGATCCTCGTCTACGCCCAGGAGGCCCGAAGCTACATCGAGGCTCTGCGCGAGGCGGCGCCCGAGGCGGATGTCTTCGGCGTCAGCAGCCTCGCAGAGGCGGAGCCGTTTCTTGAGGGGACAGAAGTGCTGTTCGCCTGGGGCATGCCGCCTGCGATCATCGCGCGGATGCCGCGGCTGCGCTGGATCCAGTGGCTTGGCGCGGGTGTCGATCTGGTCGTGCGGGAATTGCCCCCGGACGTCATCCTGACGCGCGTTGTCGGGGCGTTCTCCACCGTCATGGCGGAACACGTCTTCGCCTATCTGCTCGCCTTGCGCCGCGGCGTCTTCGCGATGCGCGCCCTGCAGCGCGAGCACGCCTGGCGCAGGATTACGGGCCTTTCGTTGCGTGGCAGGCGTCTCGGCGTTGCCGGGCTCGGCTCGATCGGCGCTGAGGTGGCCCGGCTCGGCCGCGCCTTCGGCATGGAGATCTGGGGACTGAGCCGGACGCCGCGCGGCGAGGAGCTCTGCGACCGCCACTTCCTGCCGTCCCAGATGGGCGAGTTCGCCGCCGGCGTCGACTGCCTCGTGCTCGTGCTGCCCGCCACCCAGGAGACGCAGGGCATCGTCGACCGCGAGGTGCTGCGGGGCATGCGTGACGACGCGATCCTGATCAATGTCGGGCGCGGCAGCGCGATCGTCGAGCGGGACCTCGTCGAGGCCCTGCGCGACGGCCGCCCGGCCATGGCTCAGCTCGACGTGTTCGAAGTGGAGCCCCTGCCGCCCGAGAGCCCGCTCTGGGATCTCGAGAACTGCTACATTTCCGCCCACTGCTCAGGACCGAGCGAGCCCCGCCTCGTGCGCACGTTCGCTGCAGCCAACCTGCAGCGCTATCTGTCCGGGCAACCCCTTGTCGGGGTTGTCGACCCGAGGCTCGGCTACTAGCCTGCCGCGCGGGGCGAGCCGGTCGCTCTTGCGCGCGTCCGTGTCGCAACGTCGTCCCCTGGGACCGCTCCTGCAGCAGGCCCGCCGGCAAGGCTCCGGCCCATGCAGACCGCGGTCGCGTGACAGGATCCGCGCGCTGGACCTAGGCGCAAACAGGTGGGCGTTCGATGAGATCGCGACGCGCACGCCGGACAGTCGTTGACGCGGGGCGCCTGCGCCCTGAAGCTTTACGGGGCGTGTGGCGCGTCCGCAGGGCCGATGGGGCGCCTGGCGCCCTGACGAGACAGGACGCCAGGTGTCCATGCATAAGGAAGACGCGCAGCGGCGGGCTGGCGTCCAAGCTTGGGGGGCATCGGTTGGCTACAGAGGAGCGCAACGTGTCGCAAGTGCAGCGCGAGGCCGCGCTGAAAGAAGAACTTGAGACCGTCCTGGGCCAGTGTCTCGAGCGCTATAGGCGCATCGCGTTCACCTGCAGCTTCGGCGGCACCAGCATCGTCATCGCCCATGCCATTGCGATGTCGGACATGGACATTCCGGTCTATTTCCTCGATACGGGCCTTCTCTTTGCCGAAACGCTGGCAGCGCGGCGCAGGTTCGAACAGCGTTTCGGCCTGCGCGTCATCGATGTCGGGCCCGCGCTCAGCTTGTCGCAGCAGGCGGAACGCCACGGCGGCGAGCTCTGGTTGCGCGATCCGGACCTCTGCTGCGCCCTGCGCAAGGTTGAGCCGATGCAAAGGCTGCTTGGCGGGGTGGACGCCTGGATCACGGGCCTTAGGCGCGATCAGTCGTTGACGCGCGGCCAGGTGGAGGCATTTGAGCACCATGAGCTCGAGGACGGGCGCACCATCGCGAAGGTGAACCCGATGGCCCATTGGACGAGGCAGGACGCCTGGCAGTACATCCAGGCGCACGACCTGCCATACAACATCCTCCTGGACCAGGGCTACAGGAGCATCGGCTGCAGGACCTGCACGGGCCCCGTGGCGACGGAGGACGACGAGCGGGCAGGGCGCTGGGCCGGCCGCGCAAAGACGGAGTGCGGCCTGCACACCTTCACGCGCAGGCTGCCCGAGGGCGGCTGAGTGCGGAGGCCGCCGTCAGATGGCGGCGGCCTGCCTCAGGAAGCCCCGCAACGCGTGCAGCATGCGAGCGGTCGCGCCCCAGATCTTGTGCCCCTGCCAGGGATAGTAGGGCAGGTGGACAGAGCCGCCCATGCTGTGCGGCACGTCCTCCCACGCCTCGAGCGGCCAGAGATCGTCAAGGGCCGGCTCGAGCAGCGCCGCCACCTCCCCTTGGCCCGGCAGAAACTCCGGGGGCACCAGCAGGTGGCCGACGCAAGGCGCCACGGCGAAGCCGGAAACCGGAATGTAGACGGGCGGCAGGAAGCCAAGCCGCCTCGGCGAGCCGAGCAGGCCGACCTCCTCGCGCGCCTCGCGCAGGGCGGTCGACCAGTAGTCGAGGTCGGTGGGATCGCAGCTGCCGCCGGGAAACGAGATCTGCCCCTTGTGATGGGCAAGATCCTCTGTCCTCTGGGTGAGCGTCACGTACAGCCTGCCATGGCGATGGTAGAGCAGAATGAGCACCGCGGCAGGCCGGCCCGGCGGCAGCGCGATCTCTTGCGGCAGGCAGCGCTGCAGGCGCTCGATCTCGTCATCGCGGGGGCTGCCCGGTCGCGCGGTGGGTTGCAGAGAGACCGCCTCCTGTGCAAGAGTTGGGCAATAAACATGCGGCCTCCTGCCGGCGGGCGGGAGGCGCTGCGGGGAGGTGCGCCAGGTGTTCGTGCTCTTCGATCTGGACGGAACCCTCCTCGATTCCGGACCGGCGCACCGGCGGGCTGCGGAGAGCGCTTTCCGCCAGATGGGGATCACCGCGGACGGGGAGGGCCTGATGCGCTTCCTCGTGGCGCACGATGCGGCGTCCGCCGGCATGCGGCCCGATCTCTACCTTGAAATCTGGCGGCGCATGCAGCCGCTCTACCGCATGGAGCAGGAGAGCATCCTCGCCTTTCCCGGGATCGGTGAGGCGCTCGAGCAACTGCCGTCGCTCGGCATCGGCGCCGGTGTCGTCACGTCGAAGCGGCGCTGGGCGGTTGAGCGCGAGCTCGAGCGCCTGGGCTGGCGGGATCGCTTCGCCTGTGTCGTCTGCCGCGAGGACACGCGCCGCCACAAGCCGAGTCCCGAGCCCATCCTGCGCGCCATGGACCAGCTCGGCCAAGGGGCGGCCGCCTATGTCGGCGACGCGCCAAGCGACGTGCTGGCGGCGAAAGCCGCTGGTCTCTCCGCCGTGGGGGCCGCATGGGGCTGGACCGGCGGCGCGGCGCTGCAGGCGGCGGGTGCCGACTGGGTGCTCGACTCCCCGTCCGGCCTCCTGCCATGGCTGCAGGGACTGGGCGGGCCGGATCTGCGGCGGGCAGAGGCCTAGAGACCGGCGCGCACCGGGATCAGGGCCCCTTGCAGGTCCAGCGCCGCCGGTTCGGCGAGCGAAAGCGCGAGCTCCGCGAGACGCACCGGCGAGACCCACTGCGCGGGATCGCGCTGTGGCATGGCGCGCCTGTTTTCCGCGCCGTCGATCACCGACGGCAGAAGGGCGTTGACCGTCGCGCCGGAACCCTGCAGCTCGCGACCCGCCGACCGCACCATACTATGGAGGGCAGACTTGGACGCCGCGTAGGCGGCTTGTCCGGAGCGGGGTTCCTCCGCGGCGAGGGCGCCGATCAGCACAGCGTGGCCGCGTGCGTTGCGCAGCGGGCCCAGCAGGCCCTTGAGCACGTAGAAGGGCAGGCCCGCGTTCGTCCACATGAGGCGCTCGAACGTTTCTGCCTCGGTGTCCTCGATCGCCGTGCCGCCTGCGTAGGCGCCGCTCGCGACGAAGAGGGCGTCGACGGCGCCCAGAGCCGCGGCCGCGCAGGCGGCGAGCACGGCCTGTGGGCTGTCGAGCGGCGAAAGGACGACCTCGCAGCCGGAGGGAATGACGGAGTAGGGCCGGCGCACCACCGCCACGATCGACGCACCTCTCCGGCGCAGCCCGTCGCAGATCGCCTGCCCGACACCGCCCTGCGCGCCGACGACGATCGCCCTGCGCGTGCCCCAACTGTCCACTTCGCGCACCTCCCCTGTTCGATCGCGACCCACACCGCCCCGTTCGCCTGTCTTGCCTGTGCTCCTGCCCGAAGACGCGAGGAGGTCTGCAGGTGATCGCGCTGTTCGACTCGGGCATCGGCGGCCTGACGGTCCTCGCGGCGCTCTGGCGGCGCCTGGGTCGCCGCGACTACCTGTACCTGAGCGACCAGGAACACTTCCCGTACGGCGACCGACCGGTTGAAGACGTGCGCCGCGACGTCGCGGCGTTCGCTGCTCTGGCGCGCCGCGAGTCCGCGGAAGCGTTCGTGCTCGCGTGCAACACGGCGAGCGCGCTCGCGCTCGATGCCGCCCGCGAAGCCTTCGGCGGACCTGTGCACGGCGTGATCGCGCCTGTCGGGCGGGGTATCGGTGCGGTGGCGAAGGTAGGGGTGCTCGCGACGACCAATACCTGCAGGACGCATGCGTACCGCGGCGCGATCGGGTCGACGGTCGTCGAAGTCGCCTGCCCAGAACTGATCGCGCTCGCCGAGGCTGGCGGCGCCAGCGGCGACGACATCGCCAGGGAGGCCAGTGGCCCGCTCGCCGAGCTCAGGGCGGCCGGATGCGACGCCGTCGTACTCGGCTGCACGCATCTGCCGCACTTTACCGAGGTGCTCTCGCGCCTGGCAGGGAGCTGGGCTCGCCTGCTCGACCCAGGCGAGCTGCTCGCCGAGGAACTCGCGCGCGAAATGCCCCGAGGCAACGAGGCAGGGGACGTCACCTGCGCGACGACCGGCGACCCCGAGCTCTTTCGCAGACGGATCGCGAGCGAACTGCCGCAGCTTGCGCTTGCCGCTCGCACGTGCGCTTTGCGGCACGGTGATCACGGTTCGCTGTTCGTTGACGAGGCATGCCGCGGATGATATCATGTCGCATGCGATCTGGTGAATGTAGCTCAGTTGGTTAGAGCACCAGGCTGTGGCCCTGGGGGTCGGGGGTTCGAGTCCCCTCATTCACCCCATCCATATTTGCGTGTCGCGGCGTGTTCGCCTCGCTGGGGCGTAGCCAAGCTGGTAAGGCACGGGACTTTGGATCCCGCATGCGTAGGTTCGAGTCCTACCGCCCCAACCAAGTTTGGGCCATTAGCTCAGCGGTTAGAGCGCCCGCCTTTTAAGCGGGGCGTCGATGGTTCGAATCCATCATGGCCCACCAGGCGGGCGTGGCGGAATGGTAGACGCGTGGGACTTAGGATCCCATGGGGACACCCGTGAGAGTTCGAATCTCTCCGCCCGCACCAAAGTGGTTCCTGCGGAAGTGGCTCAGTGGTAGAGCATCGCCTTGCCAAGGCGAAGGTCGCGGGTTCGAATCCCGTCTTCCGCTCCAATTTTGCAGGGCGACCGGCCGGTCGCCCCTTTCGTGCAACGGGGCCGGACCCGCGGTCCGGTCCCGCCGATTGGGAAGAGGTGGACATGGTGGTCGAACTGGAGAAGCTGAACGAAGACGAGGTCCGCATGCTGATCGACATCGAGCCTGAGCGCATGCAAGAGGCGCTCGACCAGGCGTTCCGCAAGATCGCCAAGCGGGTGCGGGTTCCCGGCTTCCGGCCCGGGAAGGCGCCGCGGCCGATCGTGGAGCGGGCATACGGACCGCAGCACCTTTACGAGGACGCCCTGAACGAGATCGTGCCGAAGGCGTACTCCGACGCGATCGAGGAACTCAAGCTGACACCGTTCGAGGACGGCACCATCGAAGCCATCGACCCGAAGGACGACAAGGGTGTGCGCATCAAGGCGCGCGTGCTGCTGCAGCCCGAGATCACGCTGCCGGACTACCACAGCTGGCCGCGCGACGAGGCGGCCCCGGCCGAGGTCGAGGACGCAGCCGTGGACGCGGCCCTGCTCGAGGAGCGCAGGTCGCACGCGACGCTTGTGCCTGCCGAGGTCTGTGGCGAGAACTCGGTCGTCGAGATCAGCGGCACCTACGTGGACGACGAAGGCAAGGCCGGCACGATTGAGCGTACGCAAGTGGCTCTCGACCGCTCCTTCCAGGCGTTCCGCGATGCGCTGCAGGGTGCGCGGGTCGGCGAGTCGCGGCAGGTGCCGCTCGACAGCGAGCATCCCGACCGCACCGCCCACGTCACCGTCGAGGACATCCGCGAGATCGAGCTGCCGGAGGCGGACGACGCTTTCGCCCAGGGGCATGGCCATCAGGATCTGAAGGAGATGCGCGCGGAACTCGCGAATGCTCTGCGTGCCGAGGCTCAGCGCGTGGCGGAGGATCGCCGACGCAGCGCTCTGCTCGACCGCATCATCGCCGAGGCGGAGTTGCGGTTGCCCGAGGCGCTTGTCGAGCGCGAGGCGCACGGCGCGCTGCACGAGCTGTACGGCGATGCCGCGCACGACCACGAGGTGGACGAGGAGATCCGTCGGCAGGCCGAGCAGCAGGTGCGTGCGAAGCTGGTCGTCGGGCGTATCCTGGATCAGGAGGGTATCGGTCTGAACCAGGCCGAGTTCGATGCGGCGCGGCGCATTCTCGAGCGCTCGCGCGGTTCGCAGGGCCTGAGCGAGCAGGAGCAGCAGTCGCTCTACGGCATCCTGCTGGACGAGAAGCTGCGCAGCTTTTTGGGCACCTTGGGTGAGGAGCCGGCCGCTGCGGAGGCGGCACCGTCCGAGAACGCAGAAACCGCGGCTGAGGCTGGGCCGGCTGGGCCGGCAGGCGAGGAGTAGGGCGTAAGGAGAGCGATCCGATGGGCTACATGGTGCCGATGGTCGTAGAGCAAACCAACCGCGGCGAGCGCGCGTACGACATCTACTCGCGGCTGCTCAAGGAGCGGATCATCTTCCTCGGTACGCCGATCGACGACCAGGTCGCCAACCTGATCGTGGCTCAGCTTCTCTACCTCGAGAGCGAAGACCCCGAGAAGGACGTGCACCTCTACATCAATTCGCCGGGCGGTGTCGTGGACGCAGGCCTGGGCATATACGATACCATGCAGTACATCCGCCCCGACGTCTCCACCATCTGCGTCGGCCAGGCGGCGAGCATGGCGGCGGTGTTGCTGGCTGGTGGAGCACCCGGCAAGAGGTTCTCGCTCCCGAACTCGCGCGTGATGATCCACCAGGCAGGCGTGAACGGAGCTCCTCCTGGCAAGGCGACCGATATCGAGATCTTCACGCGGGAACTCCTGAAGGTGAAGGAGATCACGAGCCGCATCCTTGCCCAGCACACCGGCAAGGATGTCGACCGGATCTACCAGGACACGGACCGCGACAAGTTCATGTCCGCGTTGGAGGCCAAGGAGTACGGGCTCATCGACGAGGTAATCGCGTCGCGCGAGCTCCAAAACCCGAACCCGTCCCGCTAACAGGGGGTGTCGCGGATGTTCAAGTTCACCGATGAGAAGGGCCAGCTCAAGTGCTCCTTCTGCGGTAAGTTCCAGGATCAGGTCAAACGCCTTATCGCCGGACCTGGGGTCTACATCTGCGACGAGTGCATCGAGCTCTGCTCGGAGATCATCGACGAGGAGCTCGGCGACGACGTCGAGGTCGAGCTGAAGAACATCCCCAAGCCCGCCGAGATCAAGGCGATCCTCGACCAGTACGTCATCGGCCAGGAGCGCGCCAAGCGCACCCTTTCCGTTGCCGTGTACAACCACTACAAGCGCATCAACCTTGGCTCGAAGATCGACGACGTCGAACTGCAGAAGTCCAATGTCGTCATGATGGGGCCCACCGGATCCGGCAAGACCTACATGCTGCAGACGCTCGCCCGCATCCTCAACGTTCCGTTCGCCATCGCCGACGCCACCTCTCTGACGGAGGCCGGCTATGTGGGCGAGGATGTCGAGAACATCCTCCTGAAGCTGATCCAGGCGGCGGACTACGACGTCGAGAAGGCCGAGAAGGGCATCGTCTACATCGACGAGGTCGACAAGATCGCGCGCAAGTCGGAGAACCCGTCGATCACGCGCGATGTCTCGGGCGAGGGCGTGCAGCAGGCCTTGCTGAAGATCCTCGAAGGCACGGTCGCCTCGGTGCCGCCCCAGGGCGGGCGCAAGCATCCCCACCAGGAGTTCATCCAGATCGACACCACCAACATCCTGTTCATTTGCGGCGGCGCCTTCGACGGCATCGACAAGATCATCAAGGCGCGCACGGGCAAGAAGGGCATCGGCTTCGGCGCCGACGTCGGCCACACGCGCAACGAGCGCATCGGCGAGGTCCTGGCCAAGGTACTGCCCGAGGACCTGCTGAAGTACGGGCTCATCCCCGAGTTCGTAGGACGCCTGCCGATCATCGTCACCTTGGACGCCCTGGACGAGGAAGCCTTGGTGCGCATCCTGCTCGAGCCGCGCAACGCGCTCGTCAAGCAGTACCAGAAGCTCTTCGAACTGGACGGACTGGACCTCGAATTCAAGGAGGACGCGGTGCGGGCGATCGCGCAGGAGGCCTTGAAGCGCAACACCGGCGCGCGCGGCCTGAGGGCGATCATCGAGGACATCATGCTGGACGTGATGTTCGACACCCCGTCGCGCAAGGACGTCACGAAGTGCGTCGTGACCAAGGAGGTCGTGCAGCGGCACGATGAGCCGTTGCTCGTCACTTCCGAGCGCAAGGGACGCAAGAAGCAGGAAGAGACGGCCTGACGAGGGTCGCCCGAGGGTCCCATCCTCACGAGAGGATGGGACCCTCTCTCTGGGAGCGGTTCTGGCAGGACCGGCCAGGAAGACGGCGAAGCACCGAGTGCCTTGCCCTGGAGCATAGAGAGAGAGCGATGGAGGCGGTTTCGTTGGCGCTCGACTTCTCACAAGGGCTTCCTGAGGACGTGCTGGCGTTGCAGGGCGTGGCGAGGGACTTCGCGCTCTCGCGGCTGCGCGAGCGTGGCCAGGCGGCCGACCGGACCGGCGAAGTGCCGTGGGATGTGCTCAGGGAGGCTGGCGAGCTCGGGCTCTGTGCGCCTGGCGTGCCGGAGGAGTATGGCGGGGCGGGCGTCAGCGCGCTCGCGCAGGTCGTCATGATGGAGGAACTGGGCTGGGGCAACCTCGGCCTCGCCGTGGCCATTGGCAGCCAGAGCCTCGCCGCTGCCGCCGTCTCCCGCCACGGCAGCCTGGAGCAGAAGAGGGCGTACTTGCCGCGGCTGGCCGGTGAGGGCGGGCTGCTGCTCGCGTCACTGGCCGTCACGGAGCCCGAGGCCGGCTCCGAACTCGAGATGGCGTCGCGCGGCGAGCATCAGCGCGTGCGCAGCGAGGCCAGACGCACAGACGGCGGCTACCGCATCGACGGACGCAAGCGCTTCATCGTGAATGCAGGCGCCGACGGCATCCTGCTGGTGCTGGCCCAGACCGACGCCGACGCGGGGCTGCGCGGCGCGAGCCTCTTTCTCGTCCACCAGAAGGCGGCCGGCGTGCAGTTCCTCGGCCGCACCGAGACATCGGGCCTGCGCAGCCTGCAGATCGGCACGCTGGACTTCCAGGGCTGCGCCGTCGGGGCGGGCGACCTGCTGGGCGGTGAAGGCCAGGGCTTCCAGATCGCGCGCGAAGTGCTGCAGCTCGGCCGGGTCCTGACCGCGGCCGCGGAGGTGGGAACGGCCAGAGCGGCCTACGAGGCGTCGATCGCCTACGCGCGCGACCGCCGCACGATGGGGCGGCCGATCATCGAACACCAACAGGTAGCTGGCATGCTCGCGCGGATGCGCACGGGCATCGACGCAGCGCGCCTTCTCGTCCTGCGGGCGGCAGGGGACATCGACGCCGGCCGCGACGCCCTGCTTTCCACCTCGGAAGCCAATTTCCAGAGCGGCGATGCCGCCGTGACGGCTTTGCGCAATGCGGTTCAGACCTTCGGCGGATATGGTTACACCGAGGAGTTCCCTGTCGAGATGTGGCTCAGGGACGTATTGGGCAGCCGAGTAGCCTACGGTGGCGGTGACGTGCAGCTGCTCGAGGTGGCGGAGGCCATTGCCCGCGGCGCCTGACACCAAGGGGCGCAGCCCACGCTCAGCCCTCGGACCGCGGTTTCGCGCTTTCGCGGATTTCCTTTGACGGCCGGGGTGCAACGTGCTAGAGTACGTCGCAATACGATGACATGGCGATGCAGGGAACGACGCTGCGTGTCCGCCCAAGAGAGCCGGCGGCTGGTGCGAGCCGGTGGCAGGGCGCAGATACCCATCCCGAAGCCGCGGGCGACGAGTCCGCCGTATGCCGGACGTTACCCGGTTCAAGTGCCGCCCTTCGGGCGGAACGAAGGTGGTACCACGGTCCCCCGTCCTTCACTGGACGGGGGATTTTGCATGGTCAAGAAGGGGGTGCGGCGATGGGTGACGAGGGAACCCGCGGCGTTGGCGTGATCGGCGCCGGGGCGATGGCTCAAGCACTTCTGAAGGGTCTGCTGGCGGGCGGTGGCCTTCCGCCGCAACGCATCGCGGTCGCGAATCGCGGGGACCGCGTGCGCCTCGGGCAGGCGGCGGAGCTCGGTGTCCACACCACGGTCGACAAGGGGGACGTCTGCCGCAGGTCGGATGTCATCGTTCTGGCCGTGAAGCCCAGGGACGCGCTCGAGGTGTGCCACCAGCTGCGAGAGCACCTTAGGCCGGACCATCTTGTCGTATCGGTCGCGGCGGGTCTCGGAAGCGGAGTACTGCGCCGCGAACTCGGCGACCACCGTCGCGTCGTGCGCGCCATGCCGAACACCGGCAGCTTGATCAGCGCATCCGCCACCGCCGTCGCGTACGAGGGTGACCCTGGCGACGTCCGCAGGGCTGCCAGGCTGCTCGCGTCGCTCGGACCGATCGAGCTCGTGCCCGAGGCCCAGCTCGACGCGGTGACGGCCCTCTCCGGCAGCGGGCCAGCCTACGTTTATCTGCTGATCGAGGCGATGATCGCGGCCGGCGTCGCGGAGGGCCTGCCAGAGGACGTCGCGCGGGCGCTGACGCTGCAGACGGCGCTCGGTGCCGCGCGCATGGCATGCGAATCCGGGCTGAGACCGGACGAACTCAGTCGCCAGATCGCTTCGCCCGGCGGTACGACCGTCGCCGCGCTGCAGGTGCTCGAACAGCGCGAGATCAGGCTCGCTGTGCACGATGCGGTGCACAGCGCCCGCGAGCGCGCCAGGGAGATCGCCGAGACGTTCGCGCGCGAGATCTCCTGACGCCGCCGAAGACGCCGTACTGATCAACATAGCCCGCCCGCCCCGACGACATACTAGCCGGGGACGGAGGGATAAAGGGTGGATTACGCGGCGGGGATCTTCACCTTCGTGCAGTTCTTCTTCGCGGTGGTGATCGGCCTCTATTTCTGGAACCTGCTGCGCGGCCAGCAGGGAAGCCGGGTGGCGATCGACCGCGAGTCGCGCAAGGAGGTGGAGAAGCTCCGCCTGATGCGTGAGATCTCCCTGTCGGAGCCCCTTTCGGAGCGCACGCGCCCGACCCGCATGGACGACGTGATCGGCCAGGAGGAGGGCGTCCGTGCCCTGAGGGCCGCGCTCTGCGGCCCGAACCCGCAGCATGTGCTGATCTACGGCCCTCCGGGCGTCGGCAAGACGGCCGCGGCGCGGTTGGTGCTCGAGGAAGCAAAGCGGGCGAAGCACTCGCCCTTCAAGCAGGATGCCAAGTTCATCGAACTCGACGCCACGACGGCGCGCTTCGACGAGCGCGGCATCGCGGACCCGCTCATCGGCTCGGTGCACGACCCCATCTACCAGGGCGCGGGTGCGATGGGCATGGCCGGAATCCCCCAGCCGAAGCCCGGAGCGGTCACGAAGGCCCATGGCGGCATGCTGTTCATCGACGAGATCGGCGAACTCCATCCCCTGCAGATGAACAAGCTGCTCAAGGTGCTCGAGGATCGCAAGGTCTTCCTCGAGAGCGCCTACTACGCCAGCGAGGACCCGAACGTCCCCCGCCACATCCAGGACATCTTCGAGAACGGCCTCCCTGCGGACTTCCGCCTGGTCGGCGCCACGACGCGCCAGCCCGACGATCTGCCGCCTGCCCTGCGTTCGCGCTGCGTCGAGATCTTCTTCCGCCCGCTGCACAAGGCGGAGGTGCTGCGGATCGCGCAGGGCGCGGCTGAGCGCGTGCAGATCGCCATGGAGGACGGGGCGCTCGAGATCGTCGCCGAGTATGCCCAGAACGGGCGCGACGCCGTGAACATCGTGCAGATCGCCGCGAGCCTCGCGCTCACCGAGTCCAGGCAGGTGATCGCGCGCAGCGACGTCGAGTGGGTGGTGGCGGCGCAGCAGTACACACCGCGCGTCGAGCGGCACATGCCTGAGGAGCCGGCCGCGGGGGTGGCCACGGGCCTGGCCGTCGCGGGTCCGAACGTCGGCACGATCCTGGAGGTGGAGGCCACCGCGCGACGCGTCGGGCGCGGCGGCGGCCACCTGACGATCACCGGCATGGTGGACGAGGAGGACATTGGCGCGCGCGGCCACACTCTAAGGCGCAAGTCGATGGCCAGGTCCTCGGTGGAGAGCGTCCTGACCCTGCTCGGCTCCGTGCTGAAAGAGGACCTCCGGGACTACGACCTGCACATCAACCTGCCTGGCGGCATGCCCGTGGACGGGCCATCCGCCGGCATCGCCATCGCCGTCGCGGTCTACTCGGCGATCACGCAGCGCAAAGTGGACAACCTGCTCGCGATGACGGGCGAGATCTCGATCCACGGCGAGGTGCGTCCGGTCGGAGGAGTGCCTGCGAAGGTGCGGGCCGCGGCCGAGGCCGGAGCGCGGCGCGTGCTGGTGCCGCAGGCAAATGACCAGGAGATCCTGCACCAGATGGGGGTCGAGGTGGTGCCGGTGCACCAGCTCCAGGAGGCGCTCGGGCTCGCCTTGCTGCCGGCGCAGCAGAACTCGGGCGGCGCGGTTGCGCTGCCGTCGCAGCGGCCCGTGGCGGCTGCGCCGCTCGCGGCGCCGGGCCAGCAGGACGTGGGCGCCTGACGGCCGGGATATTCCGGGCCGCCGATAGGAGCGCGGGGGGGTCCCGCAGAACACCATCCACATGCAGCCCTCCGAGCGCACTCTGGCCTGGGTCTGGCTCGTTCTGGCCGTCGTCGCCGCCTCGACGGCGGCCAGCCTGTTCCGGCTCGCGGCGCTGCCGGCGCTCGAAGCGGCGGGACTGCGCCTCCTGGTTTCCGGCCTCGTGCTGCTGCCGTTCGGCCTGCGGGGCCTGCGGCATCTCGGGTGGCGGGAGGTCGGCCCGATGCTGGTGGCGAGCCTGGCCCTCGCCGTCCACTTCGGGTCTTGGGTCGAGTCGCTCTACCTCACGTCGGTCGCGTCGAGCGTGGTCCTCGTGTCAGCGAGTCCGCTCTTCGTCCTGCTTTGGGAGCTGCTGGCCCGCGAGCGGGTGACGCGCGGGCAGTGGTTCGGAGCCGCCGTCGGCCTGCTGGGTGTCGCCGTGATCGCGTTTGCGGACGCGAAGTCGGGCAGGGGCGACCTGACGGGGGACGCCCTTGCCCTGCTCGGCGCGCTTGCCTTCTCGGTCTACCTGCGGGCAGGGCGGCTCGCCCGCCGCAGGCTCGCCGTGCTGAGCTACGCCGCGCCCGTCTACGTGCTCGCCGGCGCGGGTCTCCTCGCGCTGCAGCCCGCCGTCGGCTCGGTGGTCTGGCCGCTCAGCGGCGCGGCGTGGCTGATGACGGCACTGCTTGTGCTCGGTCCGACGCTGATCGGCCACACGGGCTTCAACTTCGCCCTCAGAGCCTTGCCGGCCAGTTCGGTGGCCATGCTGTCCTTGCTCGAACCCTTGACGGCCGTGCTGATCGCCTGGCCCCTCCTGCATACGCTGCCAGGGGAAGGCGATCTCGCTGGCGGCGCCCTGACGATCGTGGGCCTGATGATCTTTGTGGTGGCGCAGGCCGGCACGGCGAGGCTGCTTGGGGAAGACTGACCCTGGGCCCGCGGCCTTTACGCGGGTGGATGGTATAATGTGACGCGAGTTCCGCCGAGGAGTGTTCTTTTGCAGTACCCGCTCCTGCCGCTGCGCGGCGTGTTGGTGTTCCCTGGGCTTGTGGTGCCGCTCGAGGTGGGTCGCGAGCGTTCCGTACAGGCGCTCGAACGCGGCTGGGCGGGCGACCACCGCATCATCTTCGCGAGCCAGCGCGATCCGCACGAGGATGAACCGGGCTCCGCCGACATTTTCGGAGTCGGCGTGCTCTGCGAGCTGAAACAGGTTGTCAAACTGCCGGACGGCACCTTCAAGGCTGTCGTCTACGGTGAGCAGCGCGTGCGCATTCTGGGTTACGCCGACGAGGCGGACCTGTTCCTCTGCGACGTCGAGCCGCTCGACGATGAGGCCGCTCCCGACAGCGAGGAGACGGCCGCGTCCGTGCTGTCGATCGTCCACCTCTACGAACAGTACCTGAAGCTCGGCCGGCGGCTGCCGGGCGACGCCAGCCTCAGCATCTCGACCGACGAGCCGGGCAAGCTCTGCGACGCGGTCGCCGCGAACCTCGAGATCCCGATCGGCGAGCGCCAGGAGGTTCTCGAGACGCTGAACGTCGCCGAGCGCCTCGATCTTGTACACCGCATCCTCACGCGCCAGATCGATCTCCTCGAACTCGAGCGCAAGATCCACGCCAGGGTGCGGGGCCAGATGGAGAAGAGCCAGAAGGAGTACTACCTGCGCGAGCAGATCAAGGCCATCCAGCAGGAACTCGGCGAAAAGGACGACCCGGCAACCGAAGCGGAGGACTGGCGCGCGCGCGTCGAGGCCGCCGGCCTGCCCGAGGAGGCGCACGAGAAGGCGATGCGCGAGGTCGAGCGCCTCGAGCACATGCCGCAGATGTCGGCCGAAGCGGTCGTCGTCCGCACCTACCTTGAGTGGCTGACCAATCTCCCCTGGAGCGTCGAGACCGATGACGTGCTGGACCTCGACGCCGCGAAGCGGATCCTGGACGAGGACCACTACGGCCTGACCCGCGTCAAGGAGCGCATCCTCGACTACCTGGCGGTGCGCGCCCTGCAGCCGACGCTCAAGGGACCGATCCTTTGCCTCGTCGGGCCGCCCGGCGTCGGCAAGACGTCGCTCGGCCGCTCCGTCGCACGCGCGCTGGGGCGCAACTTCGTGCGCATCAGCCTGGGCGGCGTGCGCGACGAGGCCGAGGTGCGCGGCCACAGGCGGACGTACGTCGGCGCGCTGCCCGGAAGGGTGATCCAGGGGATGCGGCAGGCGGGCAGCCGCAACCCGGTCTTCCTGCTGGACGAGGTCGACAAGATGGCGCAGGACTTCCGCGGGGATCCCGCCGCGGCTCTGCTTGAAGTGCTCGACCCCGCGCAGAACGACAAGTTCTCGGACCACTACATCGAGCTGCCCTTCGACCTGTCGCACGTGCTCTTCATCACGACGGCGAACCTCGCGCAGCACATCCCGCAGCCGCTTCTCGACCGCATGGAGACGATCTCCCTGCCGGGTTATACGGAAGAGGAGAAGGTGCAGATCGCCAAACGCCACCTCCTGCCGCGTCAGATCGAGGAACACGGGCTCGCGGCCAGGGATCTCGAACTCGGCCGCGGGACCTTGGAGTCGGTCGTGCGGGGCTACACGCGGGAGGCCGGTGTGCGCAACCTCGAGCGGGAGATCGCCGCGCTGTGCCGCAAGGCCGCGCGCCGCAAGATTGCCGGTCAGGGAACCCTCCATGTCACGCCGCGCACGATTGAGCGCCAGCTCGGCCCGCGCCGCTTTCTCGGGCACGACCTGCGCAAGTCCGACGAGGTGGGCGTCGCCACGGCGCTCTACTGGAGCGAGGTGGGCGGCGACGCCATGCCGATCGAGGTCAGCGTCACGCCGGGCAAGGGCAACCTGATTCTGACCGGCAAACTGGGCGAGGTGATGCGCGAGTCGGCTCAGGCCGGCTACACCTACGTGCGGTCGCGGCGCGAAGCTCTCGGCATCGGCGAGGAGTTCCCCGACCAGGTGGACGTGCATATCCACGTGCCGGAGGGCGCCACGCCGAAGGAGGGGCCTTCGGCGGGCATCACGATGGCGACAGCCCTCGCGTCCGCGCTCAGCCGGCGTCCCGTGCGCGCCGACGTGGCGATGACCGGCGAGATCACCCTGCGCGGCAAGGTGCTGCCGATCGGCGGGCTGAAGGAGAAGGCGCTCGCCGCCCACCGGCTGGGCGTGCGCACGCTGATCGTGCCGCGGGCGAACCAGCCAGACATCGAGGAACTGCCCGCGAAGGTGCGGCACGCCCTGCACTTCGTGCTGGTGGAGGGCATGGACGAGGTGCTTTCCACGGCCCTGAGACCGGGGCCAGCGCACTGATGCGCCTTCGCTTCCTGCAGTCCGCCATGGCGTTCGAGAGCTGGCCTGTCACCGGCATGCCGGAGGTGGCCCTGTTCGGCCGCTCGAATGCCGGCAAGTCGAGCCTGATCAACGCCCTGGCGCAGGCCAGGGTCGCGCGCATATCGCGCGAACCCGGCCGTACGCGCACACTGAACTTCTACGCGGGCGACGGCATCGTGCTCGTCGATCTGCCAGGCTACGGCTACTCGCACATGTCGAAGGAACAGCAGCGCCGCCAGACGGCCGTGCTTGAGCGCTACGCGGAGCGGCGCGCGGCTTTGTGCGGGGCGGTGCAGCTCGTCGACATCCGTCACAGGCCCAGCGAGCTCGACATCTTGTGGCACGACTTTCTGCTGCGGCGCGGCGAACCGCTGCTGCTCCTGCTCGGCAAGTCCGACCAGGTGGGGCGCGGCAGCTGGCGCAGCCGCGAGCGCGAGATCGTCGAGACGCTCGGCACCGATGCGCCCGTCGTGTTCTGGTCGGCCCGCACGCTGGAGGGCAAGCGCGCCTTGGAGACTTTCCTGGACGAGATCCGCAAGCGGCAGGCATCGCTGGGCCAATTTACATAAAGGTACGAATCGCCTTTTTGCAGAAGAGGCAGGACATCTTGAAAGACTTGAGGTGCCTTGCCCAGATGGAGCTCAGCGATCAGGACCTCTTCCTGTTGCCCCGGCGCCCGAGCGACCCGATGATTCTCGACTGGAGCGGCGACGAGGAAGCCCGGCGGTACGGCGATGCGATCGGAGCCAGTCCCTGGAGCGATCTTTGGGACAGGCGGAGGCGCCAGGCATTCTGGATCGTGGTCGCCGAGCGCGTGATCGGCGAGGTCGAGATCTTCGACATCCGGCGCGGCGAGCGCACGGCCGAGCTGCGCATCGGCATCGCGCAGTCCGCGGACCTGGGTCGCGGCTACGGGCGGCGCGCCGTGCGGCTCGCGCTGGCTTACGCGCGCGATCACCTGCGCCTGCACGACCTGTACCTGCGCGTCGAAGAGCGCAACGTCCGCGCGGTCGCGTGTTACCGCGCAGCCGGCTTCCGCGCCGTCGGGCGGCTCGCGGGAAAGCGTATTCCCAGCCCCGTCATCCTGATGACGTGCGATCTAGGGGACGAAAGGCCGCCGCAGGGCGGCGCGCGCCGGACCGAGGTCGAGAGCGCTGTCCGGCCAGGCGCCGGGTGCGATCTCGTCGTGCAGGGTGCGCAGGTCCAACTCGCCGAGTAGGACGCTCTGTCTGAAGATGCCTTCGCTCCTCGCCACCGCAAGGGAGCGCAGGATGGCCGAGGGTGGGATGGTCGGCGCGAGCGCCCTGAGGTGGGGCAGCTCGCGCCGCTCGCTTTGCGTGCGGAGTTGCCACAGGCCGAGGTCGATGCGCCGCAGGAGGCCTGTAACAAGGAGCGGATCGCGGCGCACCACCGAAGTGCGCGCGTAGACGAGGCAAGTGGGGTACGGGCCCAGCTCGTCGGCGAGCGGCTGCGCCAGATGCGCCTCGCCTTTGGCCACCAGCAGGCTCGCGAGCGGCTCGGGGGCCAGCAGAAAGCCGGCGCGGTCTGAGCGGAAGGCCCGCACGCCGCCCGCGGCGGGCGTCACCTGCGGCAGCTTGTCGAGGATGCCGCGATAGCGGGCGACTGCGATCTCGAGGGTGCGTGCGTCGGTGCCCGGCGCGAGATAGAGCGGCGCCTTGCCGAAGTCCTGCCAGGAGAACAGGCCGCCGCCATGCCAGAGCAGGGTTTCGGGCGATGTGCGGCAGATCGCGCCGACGACGGTGAAGCCCTGCCGCGTGAGACGGGGCAGATCGGTCGAGGCGGCGATCAGCAGCGGGGCGGCAAGCCCTTTCGCTCCGCGGCCTGCCAAAATCGTGGGGGGATCGCCCTGGTCGAGCAGCAGCGGCGCGATGGCGATCGGAGCGCCCAGGTTGCCGAGGGGTACGGCCGGGATGTGCGGCACCGTCGCGCCGCACGCAGCGAGCAGGAGCGCGGCGGCGACGGCCGCAAGGCCTGCGCGGCGCGTCATAGGGTGCTGAAATTGCGCCGACCGCCGCCCAAGGCGAGCAGCAGCACAGCGTAGAGCAGAGCGCCCAGACCGATGGCGGCGAGCGTCGATACCCAGAGAGTGGCGCCGAGGCGCATCAACAGGCCCTCCCACATGCGCAGGCTGAAGAACAGGACGAGCCCCGCGACAAGTGGCGGCACGACCAGCCGGCGCAGGTCGGCGGCGTATCCCGTCACGCGACAGAGCGAGCGGTAGTTGAGCCAGAACGAGATGAACAGGTCGACGCCGATCGCCAGAAGGACGGCACGGATGCCGAAGCCGGGCAAGGGCGTGAGCGTCCAGACCAGGACGAGACGCACCGCAGAGCCCAACAGGCCGTTCGTCATGGCCAGGGCGGCGCGCCCAAGGCCGCGCAGCACGGCCGAGACGCTCGCCTCGAGGTAGACGAACGGCGCGGCGAAGGCGAGCGGCACCAAAAGATCGCCGACCTGCCGCTGGCCGTAGAAGAGAATGCCGAGGAGGTGCCCGAACACGATGAAGACGGCGCTCGTCGGCACGGCCACGACGAGCGCGATGTAGATCGACTGGGCGATGCGCCGGCGCACGAGGGCGAGATCCTGGCGCGCGTAGGCGTCCGACACGGCGGGCACGAGAGCCTGGCTCAAGGCGTAGGAGATCACCGTGGGAAAGAAGACGAGCGGCATTGCCATGCCGCCGAGGTTGCCGTAGAAGGCGGTGGCCGCGTCCCGGGTCAGGCCGGAGACCACCAGCCGGCGAGGGATGATCGTCGCGTCGAGGAACTCCGTCAGGCTGCCGATGACGCGCGTCACGCTGATCGGCAATGCCTGGCCGAGCAACTCGCGCAGTGTCGAGTCGCGGACGGCCGGAGGCAGCGGCGTGGGCGCAGGCCCGCCCCGCATCAGGTACGCAAGCCAAAGGATGAGCAGGCCGCAGAGTTCGCCGAGCACCATGCCGCCCGCCGCCGCCACTGTCATCGCGGCGAGGCCCTGGTGCTGGAAACGGTCGATCAGCCACAGCGCGCTGCCGATGCGGACGATCTGCTCGACGACCTGGCCGACGGCGGAGGGAGCCATGCGCTGCAGGCCCTGGAAGTAGCCGCGGAGCACCGACGAGACCGCGACGATGGTGAGGAGCGGCATCAGCGCGGTGAGCGGTGCGACCGCACGCGGGTCCGCGAGCACGTGATTCTCGAGAAAGCGCAGACTGAGCGCGAGGATCACCGTGGCGACGAGGCTCAGCACCAGCACGAAACGCAGGGAGGTCCGCAGCACTTCGCGCACGCGGCCTGGGTTCAGCGCAGCACGTTCCGCGACGATCTTCGAGACGGCCACTGGCAGGCCCGCGGTCGCGGCGGTGATCGCAACGTGCAGCACGGGGAAGGCGTAGCCGAGGAGGCCCATGCCCTGGCTGCCAAGTCGCTGCGCGAGCAGGATGCGGTAGAAGAAGCCGAGCACACGGTTGATCAGACCCGCGCCGAACAGGGTGAGGGTGCCTTGCGTGAGAGCGCCCACGTTTGATCGAGCCTCCCGCAAAAGGCCTATGGCCTGGCGGGGACGAACATGCCGCTCGTCTTGCGCTTGGCGCCTTTCGGAGGTTTCTGCCACGGGACGAACGAGGCCGTATGGAAGAGCGTGCAAGCTCCGAGGAAGCGTCTACCCAGCTTGGCCTGCCATGGCATGCGAGGACAACCGGTCGATGACACCCTGACCAAGATTGGAAGGTGATCGCGAGCGGCTCGAGGCCCCCGGGACTTTGGTCCCAGGACTTTCGATCCAGCGCAACGGCGCTTCCGCGGAGACTTTCGGCACTGGCGTCAAGATCCGTGCGGCCCTATCTTTGCTCAAAAGGAGGGTTGCACGATGGCCGTTTGGCCCAAAGACCCTGACCCGGGAGCATTGCAGGCGCATTTTGCGCCGACCGATCCGGATCCGCGGCGCGAGATTACGCGCACCCCTTGGGTGCGCCGGGTGATCAAGAGTCGCGCTTTTCAGTTCTTACTCATCCTGCCGAACCAGATTATCTTCTGGATTGTTATCACGGCAGGCCTTTTTGGCGTCGCCGCACCCACACGCAATTTCTCGACGGTGATCACCTGGTACATCTGGTTCTGCGCGGTCTTCCTCCTGATGGTCGGCATCGGGCGCGCCTGGTGCGCCATGTGCCCCTTCGGTGGCTTCGCGGAGTGGATCCAACGCCGGACCTTCTGGCGACGCAATCCGACGAGCATGACACTGGGACGCCGCTGGAGCCAGAAGCTGAGCCGCTACGGGCTTCTGCCGTCGGTGCTCTTGTTCATCATCCTCACCTACTTCGAAGAGTACTTCAACATCGCAGGTCCGGGGGTGCCGCGCTACACGAGCTACCTCGTGCTCTCCGTCATCACCATCGCCCTGATCTCCTTCCTCGTTTTGGAGCGGCGGAGCTTCTGCCGCTATCTCTGCCCGCTTTCGGCCCTGATCGGCACGGTCGGGGCAACCGGTATGGTCACCGGCTTCCGTACGCGCAACCGCTCGGTATGCTTGGAGTGCAAGACCAAGGACTGCATGCGCGGCAGCGAAAAGGGCTATCCCTGCCCCTGGTTTGAATGGCCAGGTAGCGCCACATCGAACCTGATGTGCGGACTTTGCTCCGAGTGCTTCAAGAGTTGCCCGTCCGACAACATTGGGCTCTACGTGCAAAAGCCGCTCACATCCGTGATCCGGCCGCTGCGGCGACGCTGGGACGTTGCCGTCGCGGTGATCCTGCTGATGGGACTGGTCGTGTTCCAGCAGCTGAACGCCCTCCCAGTCTACGCAACGGTCGACAACTGGCTGAACGCGGTGACGCACTACCCGGGCTACCCGAACCCGATCGACTACATCATCGCCATCGCAACCGTTGCAGGCATCGTGGTCGGCTACGTCCTTCTGATCAAGAAGGGATTCGCCGACCATGAGAAGGAGCACGACAGCACACTTTCGCAGTGGCTGACGCCGGTGGGCTACGGCCTGATCCCGCTCGTCGCCGCCGACTATCTCGCCCGCCAGCTACCGCGCTTCTTCGACCACATGTTGCGCATCGTACCCGCGCTTTCCGACCCCTTCGACGTCGGCTGGAACCTCTTCGGCACAGCCAAGTCGCCGCTCTACGGCGTGCATCTGCTCTCGACCGCGGGTGTCGTGCGCAGCCAGTCGATCGTGATCGCCGTTGGGGCTTTGGCCTCGATCTATGCGACCTGGCACATCAGTCGCCGTGACTTCGGCAGCCTCACGAAGCGGGTTTCAGCGGTTCAGTTCGCAGGCGTCCTCTTGAGCGCGCTGATCGGCGTGGCGATGGTCTGGCTCTACGTGGCCATGGCTGGAGCGGAGTGAGGCTTCCGGGAACCGGGACCGCTTGAGGGAGGGAACGAATTGGCACTGCTTGAGGTGAAAGTCAACCGGGACACCGAGCGTCGGGTGGTGGTAGACAAGGAGCGCTGCGCTGGCTGTCGCGAGTGCATCGTGCGCTGCCCCGTTGGGGCGCTTGATCTGGACGTGTCAGACTGGGTGTGCGCCCCTCGCGGCGAGGACTGCGTTGGCTGCCGGACCTGCGAGCGCACTTGCCCCTACGGTGCCATCGAGGTTACCGGGCCGGCCCGGGTTGCGTCGCCCGTCGAGGTCGGGACCGTACCGGTGGAAGAGCACCTGCGGCACTCCACCGTCGAGGTGCACCCTGGACTCGCTGGCTGGGATGAGGCCATCGCCGAGGCGGAGCGGTGCCTCGGCTGCCCTGATCCGACCTGCCGTCTCGGCTGCCCTGCCCACAACAACATCCCTAGCTTCATCGAGGCGATCCGCGGCCGGGATCTCGCCCGCGCCCATGAAATCCTGCGCCAGACCACGCTCTTTCCGGACATCTGCAGCCGCGTCTGTGACCAAAGCAGCCAGTGCGAGGGCGCCTGCGCCTGGAATCTTGCGGGCAGCGAACCCGTGCGCATCGGCCTCCTGGAGCGCTTTGTGGCCGATATGGCGCCGGTGCCGCCGGTGGTCCGGCCGAAGCGCCAGATCGGTCTGTCGGTGGCGGTGGTCGGCGCAGGACCGGGAGGACTCGCAGTGGCTTGGGATCTACTCCAGGAGGGCGCGGAGGTCGTCGTCTACGAGCGCGAGGCGAAGCCGCTCGGGGTCCTGGAGTGGGGCATTCCTGAGTTCACTCTGCCTGACGCGGTGGCCGAGCGGCCCGTGCGGGCGCTGGAAGAGGCCGGGCTGCGCATCGTCACGGGTGTCGAGGTCGGGCGCCAGAAGTCTCTGCAGGCACTGCTCTCGGACCACAACGCGGTCGTCTTCGCCCACGGGGCGTCGCTGCCGCTACCGCTGCAGGTAAAGGGGGCGGACGCTGTGCGCGTCGAGGACGCGACGACCTTCCTGCGGCGCGCCAAGGATGCGTTGCGTCAGCGCACGGAACTTGTGGACGTCCACCCGGGCGCGAAGGTCCTCGTCATTGGAGCGGGCAACACGGCGATGGACGTCGCGCGTAGCGCGCGCCGGTTCGGGGCTGACGTACTCGCGGTGGAGTGGATGGACCGGCGCTTCGCAAAGGTCCGTCCCGACGAACTCGAACAGGCGGAGCGCGAGGGCGTGCGGATCCGCTTCAACACGACGGTACAGGCGCTGGAACCCGGGTGGGGCGAGCTCTTCAGCGCGCGGCTCGGCAAGACTAGGCAGAAGAGCGCCCAGGACCGGCCGGAGGTGCTTTCGAGCCCTCCGGAAGAGGTCGGGCTGATCCAGCTCGTTGTGGTGGCCATGGGCTACCGCGTCGACGCCACCCCGATCTCGGACCTCAAGGCCGCGCTGCCGCTTCGGAGGGAGAATTCTCCCGCGTTCCGCGATCGTCGGCTTATGGCGACCGGGCTGCCGCAGGGATCCGAGGCGATGGCACGGCGAGTCGAGGAGCGCACTGCGGCTGTCGAGCGTGCGCAGCGCCCGATCGCACGGCAAGTCTACGCGGTGGGGGACGCCCTCACAGGTCCAGCGACCGTGGTGGCGGCCATGGCCCAGGGCAGGGCGGTTGCTCGGGCGATCGCGGGCGAGTGGCGGCGCGGCGGCCTGCGCCAGACCTCCGCAGCCGCGTTGCGGGTGGCGCCCGCACGAGCCGACGCGCCGGCTCAGTTGGAGAAGGCCGCAGTCGGGCCACTGCGCATGACTAGCCTTGCACTGCTGGGCATGGGCTTCGTGTTCTGCCTCACGGTGGTAGGCTTCATGGCTGGAGCCCTGCTGATTGCCTCCGGCGCATTCCTGCTGCTGTTGGACATTCTCGGTCGCTGGGTGCACCATGGATTGCAAAAGCTCGGCGAGTCGCCGCAGGAAGCAGAGATCCCGGCGCTCGGTCGGGGCCTGCGCACCTGACCTTGGCGGCGAAAGGCCGATGCCCAATGCACAGTGGTCGACCTGAAGCCAAGACGACCCCGGCCGCGAGCGCGCGGCCGGGGCGCGTCAGTGTCATCGCACGGATCAAATGGGCCATGATCGTCTTGTTGGCCTTGGTGGAGATCGGCTTTGACTTCTGGATCGAACCATGGTTGCGCGTCGCGACGGCCTGGGAGGAGTTCGTGGAACGCTACATGGCGGTGGTCGAGGCGGTCGCCATGGGCTCGATCATATATGTGGTCTTTTCGCAGATTGAGCGCCTCGAGCACCAGCTTGCACTGCGCCAGCAGGAGCTCGGCCGACTCTATGAGGCAGCCAGCCGATGGGACGAGCAGCTCGAGGCTCTACACCGGGCGTCGGTGGACATAGCGCGCGAGGGAACCTACCAGCAGTTGCTGGGCCGTATCGCCGCTCTGGCGGCGGAACTCAGCGGTGCGACCTACAGCGCGCTCGCAGAGTTCGACGAGGCGCAGCGCGTCGTCTCGTTCGTGACCTACGGGGTGTCGGAGGGCGTGCAGGAGGCGATTGGGCGGCCGCCGGACCACCGCGGCCTGCTCGCCCGCCTCTCCGGCACGCAACCGGTGCGCATCGACGACGTGACGCACGCGGCCGGCTACACAGGCTTTCCTGCGGGCCATCCGCAGTTCCGCGCCTTCCTCGGTGTGCCGATCCGCTGGGAGGGTGAACTGCTTGGACACCTCTATCTCGGCGGCCAGGAGGACAGGGCGGCCTTCAGCCCGTCCGACGAGCGCCTGCTGCAGATGTTCGCGGTCCAGGCGGCCATCATCATCGTGCGCGAGCGGGTGGCCCGCGCCTACGCGGGCCAAGTGCGGCGCAGCGAGCGCCACGAGATCGAGGTGGAGTTGCACGATCGCGCCCTGCAGGGGCTCTACGCCCTCGGCATCCAGTTGCAGCGCGCTAAGGGTCACGGTCTCGCCGCGCTCACCGACACCATGAGCGTGGATCTCGCGATCGAGGCGGTGCAGCGCTCGATGGTCGCGATCCGCGACGTCCTCGACGCATTGGAGCGCGATGCGCCGGGCAGCGCCGCCGAGGCGCTGCGCGCCGAGGCCGAGGGTGTGGCGCGGCTTTACGGCATGACGGTGCTCTGGCGCTGCGTCGAGCTTGCGGAGCGTCTGCCGGAGCACTGGATCCCAAAGCTCGCGCAGGTCGTCCACGAGGCGGTCGCGAATGCTGGCCGCCACGGGCAAGCGCAGCAGGTGCAGGTCGAACTCAGCATTGTGGACGGCGTGTTCTCCCTCAGCGTCGAGGACGATGGCACCGGTTTCTCCGCGCAGGAGGTAAAGGAAGGTCACGGCATGGTAAACGTGCGCCGAAGCGCACTCGATCTCAGCGGAACGGCGACGCTCTCCTGCTCGCGTTCCGGGGGGGCGCGGCTTGAACTGCGGCTGCCGTTCCCCACCGCGTGACCCACGGCGACTGCGGCGAGGGGGAGAGCCAATGATCCGGCTGGTCATCGTCGACGATCATGAGGTGGTGCGGGTCGGGCTTGCGTCGCTGCTGCGCGACGATCCGGAGTTCTCGGTGGAGGCGATGGCCGCCACCGCCGAGGACGGGCTGCGGGCGGTGCGTAACGCGCAGCCGGACATCGTCGTGCTGGATCTGCGTCTGCCGGACCGTCCGGGACTCGAGATCGTGCCGGAGATCCGGCGTAGCGTGCCAGGCAGCAAGATTGTCGTCCTGACCTCCTACGGCGAGGATCAGGCCATGATCGCCGCTGTCGCCGCGGGGGTCGACGCCTTTCTCACCAAAACTGTGGACAGCGAGGCGCTCTGCTCTGCGATCCGCAACGTCGCTGCAGGCAGGCAGGTGCTGCGCGACCAGGTGGCGGACGCCCTCGTGCGTTACGTGCGCCAGGGTGACGTAGCCTCGCACTCGGAGGCAGATCCCGACGCCTTGACGCCGCGGGAGAGGGAGGTTGCCGAGGCGGTCGCGCTCGGGCTGAGCAACCGCGAGGTGGCGGAGCGCCTGGGCCTCGCGGAAAAAACGGTGAAGAACCACGTCAGCGACATCCTGGCCAAGTTCCGTCTATCGCGGCGCGCCCAGATTGTCGCCTTGTTCCGCGCGGGCGAAGGACGACCGGGGGACGGCTTCCGGCGCTGAGAGCGAGCAGGATTCCTCGGAAGTCTGCGGATGCAAGAGTGCCGGGAGGCGGTGTGGCCTTCGGCTGTGTGTTCCCCGTCAGGTTCGTCTCTGGCTTCTCCCCGGGTCCGCCCGCTGGCCCCGATACCCTGGACGCCCTCGGCCGGAGCCCGAGCAAGCGTTGAGGTGCGGTCCTGACCGGCAAGTTGCGCGTGTGGCTGAGGCGGTGCAGGAATTCGCCGACGGGTCTTTTCTCCTTGCAGCGGGTTGGGCGTTGGGGCATCCGCCCGATCTCGTGTGCGCGCGGGCCGGTGTCTCACGGGTCCCAAGTGACGCCCGCCGCCATGGAGCGCCTGTTCCGGGTTGCATGCCCGACCTGCGCCCCACCGCTCTGCTGTTCTCGCTGCGGGTACGAACGCAAGTCCGATTAGGCCGCATGGGCCCTAGCGCGCAGGTCCGCATTGAGTGCCCTGGACCTGAAGATCAGGGACGGCAGATGCGATCCTCCCGGGCGGGAGATTGTTCTGCCTTGGTGGATCTCCCAGGGAGTCTCTCGCTCATCCGCGGCATCAAGGTCGGCCACGTCGGACGGGATTGCAATACAAACGGACGTTCTGTACTCTCTGCCTATACTCGGGAAGAGGGTGAGCGCCCGTGCAGGTTCGGGGAGTGGACTTCGTCGGGATCGCTGTTTCCGATATGGCGGCCGCGAAAGAGTTCTACGGTGGCATGCTCGGCCTGAGGCCGGCCGGAGAGTTCGGCGACGCGTGGGCAGAATACGAAGCCGGCAATGTGACGCTGTCGCTGATCCAGGCCGACGCGGCGGCGATCCTGAAGCGCCTGGCTGCAGGGCCGGACGCCGCCATCGGCGTGGCCATCGCCGTGCCGGACGTGGCGGCGGCGGTCGCTGAACTGCGGGCGCAGGGCGTGCCGATCACCACCGACACGGTGGAGTTTCCACCTTGCTTCATGGCCACCGTGCAGGACCCGTCGGGAAATTGGGTGTGGCTGCACCAGAGGAAGGACGGCACGGCGGGCTAGACCCCTCCGCCCCCCCCGCCCCTCCGCCCTGCCGCCGGGGCGGAGGGGCCCTTGCCGCCGCTTGACAGCGGCTTTGGCGTCCTCGATACTTTCTAGTCAAGCAAAGGCGTAGAAGGGGAGCGTCCCTGCCCGGCCCGCAGAGAGGGGATCCGAGGCTGCAAGATCCCCGGCCGCACGCAGAAGACCGGTCGCCCTGGAGCCGCCGCGCCGAACGCCGCAAGGCCTGAGGCGTGGCCGGAAGAAGGCACGTTACGCCTGTCGAGCGCCCGCCGCCGCGCGGCGGGAAGCAAGGTGGTACCGCGGTGAAGACCGTCCTTGAGGGGCGGTCGATTCTTTTTTGGGAGGCAGAAGGCGATGCTCGAGTCACGCTACGACCCCAGCCGCGAGAAGGAGATCTACCGCCTCTGGGAAGAGGGCGGTGCCTTCGTCCCCCAGGGGGAGGGCGAGGCCCGTTCGATCGCGATGCCGCCGCCGAACGTGACCGGCGTGCTGCACATCGGACATGCGCTCGACAACAGCATGCAGGACGCCTTGATGCGCTTCTGGCGCCTCGCGGGTTACGACGCGCTCTGGGTGCCGGGCACGGACCACGCCGGCATCGCGACGCAGGTCAAGGTGGAGGAGGAGATCGCGAAGGACGGCCTCGACCGCCGGGTGATCGGGCGCGAGGCGTTCCTGGAGAGGGTCTATGCCTTCAAGGACCGCTCGCAGCACACGATTTTGTCGCAGCTCAGGGCTCTCGGCGCCCTGCCGGACTGGCGCCGCGAACGCTTCACGCTCGACGAGGGGCTTTCGCGGGCGGTGCGCACGGCGTTCGTGCGCCTCTACGAAGAGGGGCTCATCTACCGCGGCGACTACCTCGTGAACTGGTGCCCGAGCTGCCGCACGGCGATCTCCGACATCGAGGTGGAGTACGAGGAGCGCGAGGGTGCCCTCTACCATCTGCGCTACCCGCTTGTGGACGGCGAGGGTGGCCTCGAGGTCGCCACGACGCGTCCCGAGACGATGCTGGGCGACACGGCGGTCGCGGTGCACCCGTCGGATGTCCGTTACCAGGAACTCGTCGGCCGGCTGCTGCGCCACCCGCTCACCGGACGGGAGATCCCTGTCGTGGCGGACGAGGCGGCAGATCCCGAGTTCGGCACCGGCGCCGTCAAGGTGACGCCGGCGCACGACCCGACCGACTTTGAGATCGGCCGCCGCCATGGACTGCAGTCGATCAAGGTGATCGGCGAGGACGGGCGCATGACCGAGGCCGCGGGATCCTTCGCCGGGCTGGCGCGCGAGCAGGCGCGTATCGCGGTGACCGAGGCGCTCGAGACTGCGGGTGTGCTCCAGAGGATCGAGCCGATCCGACACAACGTGGGCAGCTGCGAGCGCTGCGGCACGCTGATCGAGCCGCTCGTCTCCCGCCAGTGGTTCGTGCGCATGAAGCCCCTGGCGGAGCCGGCGGCCCAGGCCGCGCGGGACGGGCGCATCGAGGTCTGGCCGGAGCGCCTGCGCAAGGTCTACACCGATTGGCTCGACAACATCCGCGACTGGTGCGTGAGCCGCCAGCTGTGGTGGGGTCACCGCATCCCGGCATGGCATTGCGAGGGGTGCGGCGAGACGGTGGTGGCGATGGAGGCCCCTGACAGATGTCCGCGCTGCGCTGGCGCCCTGCACCAGGACGAGGATGTGCTCGACACCTGGTTCTCGTCGGCGCTTTGGCCGTTCTCCACGCTGGGCTGGCCCGACGGCACGGCCGATTTCAAGCACTACTACCCCACGACCGCGCTCGTCACGGGCTACGACATCCTCTTCTTCTGGGTGGCGCGCATGGTCATGACGGGCATGCACTTCACAGGCCAGGTGCCCTTCCGCCACATCGTGCTGCACGGGCTCGTGCGCGACGCCCGCGGCCGCAAGATGTCGAAGTCCCTCGGCAACGGTGTCGACCCGATGGAGATCATCCGCGAACATGGCGCGGACGCCCTCAGGTTTGCCCTCCTCACCGGTACGACGCCGGGTCAGGACATCCGCATGAACCCCGAGCGCGTGCTGGAGGGCAGGAACTTCGCCAACAAGCTCTGGAACGCGGCCCGCTTCGTGCTGACGCAGGACCTGGACCCCGCCGCCGAGCCGGCGGACGACGACGTGGACCGCTGGCTGCTCGCCCGCCGCGACGAGGCCGCGCAGGGCATGCGCGACGCCTTCGCGCGTTTCGAACTGGGCGAGGCGGGCCGCATCGCCTACGACTTTGCTTGGGGCACCTACTGCGACTGGTACCTGGAGATCGCCAAACCCCGCCTCGCGGACGACCGGCAGAGAGCGGGCGTCGGCCGCGTGCTGCTCGACGTGCTGCGCGATGCCCTGCGCATGGTCCACCCCTTCCAGCCCTTCGTGACCGAGGCAATCTGGCAGGAACTTCCCGGCACGGGCGGGATGCTCGCGACCGACCGCTGGGTGCGGCCTGCCGCCGACGCGGACCCCTCGGCCCGCGCGCGCGTCGACCGCTTCACGGAGGCGGTGCGCCTTGCGCGCAACCTGCGGGCCGAACTCGGCATCCGCCAGGGCCAGCGGGCGCCGATCGTGCTGCGGGCGGAGGATGCCGCCGAGGCGGCGTGGTTTGCGGAGCGCCAGGATCTCTTCAACCGGCTCGCACAGGCCGACTTGCGCGTCGCCGCGCGCGACGCAGCCGCTCCGCGCGGTGCCCTCTCCGGCCGGCTCGCGGGACTCGAGATCTACCTGCCCGCTGCGGGACTCGTGGACCCGCAGGCGGAGATCGGCCGCGTCCAGCAGGAGATCAAGGGACTCAGCGACGAGATCGCTCGACAGGAGGAGCGCCTGCGCAGGCCGCATTTCAAGGAACGCGCACCCGCGGCCGTCGTGCGCCAGGAGGAGGAGCGGCTCGCGGACCTGCAGGACCGCAGGGCCAGAGCGGAGCGGCGGGCGAGGGCGCTCGCCGAGCTATGACCGAAGCGGAGGCCCTGGCCTACCTCTCCGCGGCGGGCAGATTCGGCGAGCTGGGCCTCGCGCGCAGCGAAGGGCTTGTGGCCAGGCTCGGGCATCCCGAGCGGGGCATGCGCTTTTTCCATGTGGCGGGCACGAACGGCAAGGGCTCCGTGACCGCCGCGCTCGCAGCCATGCTCACCGCATGCGGCAGGCGCACGGGCCGCTTCATCTCGCCGCACCTCGAGCGGCCGCACGAGCGCGTGTCGGTGGACGGCCGCGACATCGACGGCCCAAGTCTCGTGGCCGCGACGCTGCGGGTGCTGGAGGCGGCTCAGGCGCTCGACGACCCGCCGACCGAGTTCGAACTGTGGACAGGCGTGGCCCTTAGGCACTTCCAGGTGGAAGGGGTCACGGACGTTGCCTGGGAGACGGGACTCGGCGGAAGGTACGATTCGACGAACGTCGTCACCCCGGCGGTCGCGGTCATCAGCTCGATCGGCATGGACCACATGGACCGGCTCGGCGGCACGCTGGCGCAGATCGCCTGGGAGAAGGCAGGCATCCTGAAGCCGGGTGTGCCGGCGGTGACGGGAGACTTGCCTGAGGAGGCGATGGCCGTCGTCGAGGCGGCGGCGGCCGAGCTCGGGGTGGCGCTCTGGCGGCTCGGGCGCGAGATCCGCGTGACGGATGTCGCCGTCCATGCGGACGGCACCTTCTTCACCTACCGCGACCCTCTCGGCGAGCCGCTGGCGCTGCGCTTCGGCCTGATCGGCGGCCACCAGGCCGCGAATGCGGCGCTGGCGGTGGCCGCCTTGCGGGTGTCCCTCGGAGCGGCGTCCAGCGCAGGCCTGGAGGCGCTTGAGGGCGTGCGCTGGCCGGGGCGGTTCGAACTTTTGCCCGGCGATCCGCCTCTTGTCCTGGACGGCGCGCACAACCCGCAGGGCACTGCGGCCCTCGGCGAAACCTGGCGCAGGGTCTTCGGCGCGCGACGGCCCATCGCCGTGTTCGGCTGCCTGGCGGACCGCGACGCGTGCGAGGTGACGGCGCCGCTCATGGACCTCGTGCACAGCTGGCACACGGCGGCCCCCGCGAGTCCGCGCAGGCTGAGCGCGGAGGCGGCTGCCGCAGTCGTGGGAGGCACGCCGCACCCTACGGCGCAGGAGGCACTCCTGGCCGCCATGTCCGCAGCGCGGAACGAGGGTCGGCCCGTGCTCTGCTTCGGCTCGCTCTACCTGATCGGCGAGCTGCGCGGGATCATGCGGCGCCTTGGTCTACTGGGCTGAAGCCGACGCGGGACCGGCCACGCTGATCGCGAGGGCCCCTCTCAGGAGACGGACCCCGACCATGTGCAGCGGCAGCCCCTGGATGCGCGGCAGGTCCTGCATGCGCAGCACCGGCAGCGGCGGCATGTGCAGGGCGGAGTTGTTGAGATCCTTGGCCTTGAAGGCGAGCACCCGGCCGCCGTCCTGCAGGACGAGGCTGCCGGCGATGCTGTAGCGGACCGGCACGTCGAGGAACGTGACGCTGCCGCGCAGGGTAATGTCCCGCGGTGTAACCACGACCACGGGCATGCTGTCGGTCGCGGCGCTCGGGAAGGCCTGCCTGAAGCCGGCCGCGACCGCCTGGGCAAGGGCGCCTTGCCCGACCACGAGCCGCAGTCTGAGGCGACCCGGACTGAGAACCCTGAGCTGGCCGCCGGCGAGCTGGCCGAGGTCGATGCTGCCGTCCCGCCAGTCGAGCGAGGCCGTGCGCAGACGGAATCCCTGGTAGGTGCTCCGGCCGACGACCATGTCGAGACGCTCGAATCGGCCCCCTGCCAGGAGCCAGAAAGGGCCCTGCACCGTGACGGACGCCTTGGTGTGCAGGTTCGCGGCGACGGCGGCATGGATCGCGCCCGCCGCGACCCGTGGCAGGTAGACCTGCAACCCTGCCGCGGCTGCGAGCACGAGGCCGAGCAGCAGGAGAGGCAGGCCGAGGCGGCGTCTGCGCCGTCTGTGCGAAGCGGTCAGGCGAAAGCCCCCTCTGTGCTCGACTCGACGGCCCGGAGCGACCGGTCAGCCGGTCCGGCGGGCCGTCTTCGGCTCCAGGCCTGTCGGATCCTTCTAGCGGATTTGGACAGGTTTCGGGTCTGGCGAAGGAATTCGCTTCTGCCGGTTGAACGTTGTCGAAGAGCGGTGGAGGAGGGATGCTGGTGCGTCACCGTCGACAGGGCAGCTGGTTCACGACCTTGATCGCAGTCGTCCTCCTGCTTGTGATCGGCACGGTGCTCGGCCGCGACCTCCATCTGGGCCCGCTCAGCCAGACGATCGGCTTCAATCCGGTCTCGCTGGACATGTACATCGTCAATCTGACCATCGGTCTCGCCACCAATGTTCTCGGCCTCGTCGGGGCCTTGCTCGGACTGATCCTGTTCCGCGTCGTCTGATGGCCCTCAAGGATCTGCCCGCACGCGACCGGCCGCGCGAGCGCCTGCTGCGGGAGGGGCCGTCGGCCCTCGCCGATTACGAACTCCTGGCGATCGTGCTGGGCGCGGGGAGGCGGGGCGAGAGCGCAATCGCCCTAGCCCAGAGACTGCTCGGCGAAGGCGGTCTCGACGGCGTGCGCCGGCGGGGCTCCGCTGGCCTGATGCGCACGTCGGGTCTCGGCCCCGCGCGGGCCGCTCAGGTGGCCGCGGCGCTCGAACTTGGACGCAGGACACTCGATCCACCTGTGCGCTTGCGACTTGACGAGCCGGAGCAGGTATACGATTATCTGCGACGGCGACTCGACACACAGGTGGAGGAGCTGCTCGCGCTGCTCGTGGACGGCCGGCTCTCGCTACTTGGCGAGGTGCGCGTTGCGCGTGGTGGCAGAGGCGGCATCGGCCTGCAGCCGGCCGACATTCTGCGGCCCGCGGTACAGGCTGGCGCCCTCGGCGTACTGCTGGCGCACAACCATCCGAGCGGCGATCCCACGCCTTCGCCGGCCGACGTCCAAACGACAAGGCAGATCGCGCAGGCGGCACAATTGCTCGGCATGCAACTGGTTGACCATCTGGTTATCGGCGATAATAGCTTCGTGAGCCTGCGACTGCAGGGACTATTGGACTGACAGGGAGGAGCCTTCGCGTTGCCGCTTACGGACGTGTTCTATCGCAGCTTCTCGCGGGACCTGGGGATCGACCTTGGCACCGCGAACACGCTGGTCTTCGTCAGGGGTCGTGGCATCGTCATCCAGGAACCGTCCGTGGTGGCCATCGATCGAGACACCAAGGCCATTCTCGCCGTCGGCGCGGAGGCCAAGCAGATGATCGGGCGCACGCCCGGCAACATCATCGCAGTGCGGCCGATGAAGGACGGCGTCATCGCCGACTTCGAGGTTACGCAGTCGATGCTCAAGTACTTCATCGGCAGGGCGCAGCGGCGCGCCGGCTGGTTTCACCCGCAGGTCGTCGTGGCAGTCCCTTCCGGCATCACCGGCGTCGAGCGGCGGGCGGTGAAGGAAGCGGCGCAGCAGGCCGGCGCCCGTGACCCGGTCACGATCGAGGAGCCGTACGCAGCGGCGATCGGCGCCGGGCTGCCCGTCGGGGAGCCGACCGGCAACATGGTCGTCGACATCGGCGGCGGCACCACGGAGGTCGCCATCATCAGTCTCGGCGGCATCGTCACATCGCGTTCCGTGCGCGTCGCCGGCGACGAGATGGACGAATCGATCGTCAACTACGTCAAGCGCAACTACAACATGATGATCGGCGAGCGGACGGCCGAGGACGTCAAGATCCGCGTGGGTGCGGCGATGGAGCCCGAGGACACGACGATCGAGGTGCGGGGGCGCGACCTGGTCACAGGCCTGCCTCGCACGCTGCGCCTGGGCGCCGACGAGGTGCAGCGCGCCTTGACGGAGCCGCTCCAGGCCATTGTCGACGCGATCAAGCTGACGCTCGAGCGCACGCCGCCAGAGCTTGCAGCCGACATCATGGACCGCGGCATCGTCATGACGGGCGGCGGCGCGCTCTTGCGCAATTTCGACCGCCTGTTGATGCGCGAGACCGGCATGCCGGTGCACATCGCCGAGGATCCCCTGCTTTGCGTCGTCAAGGGTACCGGCCGCTGCCTCGACGACCGCGCCATCCTGGAGAAGATCAAGAAACTGCAGCGCGAGGGTTAGGCTTTGCCTCGTCGCGGCGTCCTGCGCCTTTATCTGGCCGCGATCCTGGTGCTTGGGCTCGTCTTCCTTGAAAGCGCCACAGTCCGTCCGCGCGTTTCGGTATCGCGCGTGAGCGGCCTCGTGAACGGCGTGCTGCTGCCGCTCGAAATCGGCACGCACTCCGCTGTGCAGTGGGGCGCTGGGGCCGTCGGCATGCTGAGCCAGGCGTTCACCGCGGAGCAGCAGAACGTCGAGCTCAAGGCGCAGGTGGCCAGGCTCGAGTCCAAGCTGGCGACGCTGCAGGCCGTGCAGAGCGACAACGGCAGACTCAAGCTGTTGCTCAAGTTGCGCGACCGCAGCCTGAAGAAGTTCCACACCCTGGCGGCGCCGGTGGTGGGCCGATCGCCAGTCAACTGGCTCGACCAGGTTGTCATCGCCGCGGGTTCCGACCAGGGTGTCAAGTATGGCGACCCGGTGCTGTCCTATGGCGGCATGGTCGGCCGCGTAATCGCTGTGGGCGGGCAGAGCGCGGCCGTGATGCTGCTGCCCGACCCCGAGAGCGCCATCGGCGCGATGGTCGCGCGCAGCGGCGACGCTGGCGTGCTGGATGGCAACGGCGAGGCGTCGACCCTGAAGATGCAGTTCTTCGCGGCCGGCGCCAACGTGCGGCGCGGCGATCTCATCGTCACTTCAGGCCTCGATGGTACATTGCCGCCAGGGGTGCCGCTGGGCCGCGTCACGTCCACGGGCCAGGGAGACTTCGGACTGGTGCACGTGGCCGATGTGGCCCCGCTCGCGAACCTCGACCGACTCGACACGGTTCTGGTGGTGCTGCAGTGACGTTCCAGCGCGCCATGGACGGGCCGTGGGGCCCGGCGATCTTTCTTCTGCTCGCCTTCCTGCTGCGGGCCACGGCCTTGCCGCCGCTCGCCATCGATGGCGTGACACCGGATCTGGTGCTGGCGGTCGTGGTGATGGCGGCACTCCGGCAGGGGGCCTGGCCAGGCGCGGCATACGGGCTGATAGGCGGCCTCCTCGAGGACGTCGCGACGGGCAGGCTTCTCGGCATGCATGCGCTTGGCCTGATGCTGGGCGGTGCCGCTGCTGGCCTGCTCCGGCGCCGGCTCTATCCGGACCCCTGGTTCGTGCCATTGCTCGGCGTGTTCCTCGCCCTGCTGGCGCAGCAGATCGTCGTCGCCCTGACGTTCGCCGCGGCGCACTTCGTCGTACACGATTTCCCGGCGCTGGCGCTTATCGAATATATCTACACCGCACCCTTTGCGTATATCATTCGACCTGTCTTCTTCCGTCCGGAAGCGCCCACATAGCCAAGGATCCTGATCCCGCTTCCGGCCGCTTTGCGCGGGGGGCTTTGCGATGCAGCAACAATTCCGGGAGAGGCGCCTGATCTTCCTCGCCATACTGTCCGTGCTGCTGATCGGCCTGCTCGTGGCGCGCATGGGCTATCTCGAGTTTGTGCAGGGCACGTCCCTGCGCAGCCTCGGCGTCGCCCTGCGCGTGCGCGTCATGCCGATCATGGCGCCGCGCGGGCTGATCCTGTCGCGCGATGGCAAGCGCCTCGCGACGAACAAGCCGGCGTTCTCCGCCGAGTTCTTCGACCTCGGCGAGCCCCTGCCGGCCAGGGAACTCGCGCGACTCGCCGGAATCCTGAGGCTCACTCCCAAGGCGATCAGCACGGTCGTCGAGAGCTACAAGGGCCAGCCGTACATTCCCGTGACGATCAAGACGGACCTGACGCCGCAGCAGATCACGCAGATCGACGAGCAGCGGCCTCAACTGCCTGGCGTCTTCGTTCAGGCGCAGCCCTTGCGCGTCTACCCGCTGGGCGACATTGCGGCGCACGTCGTCGGCTACGTGCAGGGTATCACGGCGCAGGAGCTCAAGGCCTGGAACGACCCGCGCCTGAACCAGAACTCGGTCGTCGGCCAAAGCGGCCTCGAATACCAGTACCAGAAGTACCTGCAGGGCACCGACGGCGGCGAGGAGGTCGAGGTCGACAGCTTCAACAAGCCGGTGAAGGTGCTCGGCACCAAGGCGCCTATTCCCGGCGACAATCTGCACACCACGATCTCGGCGTCCCTCGAGAAGGAAGCGTCGCGAGCGCTGCGCGACGACATCGCGTGGCAGCAGAGCGTACTCAAGCAGCCCGCCAGGTCCGGGGCGGTCATCGTCATGGACGTGCATACGGGCGCTGTGCTGGCGATGGTCTCGTATCCGTCGTTCAACCCGAACTGGTTCGCGCAGGGCATGACGACCGCCCAGGCCAAGCAGGTGTTCGACCCGACCACCGACGCCCTGCTGAACCGCGCCATCGACGCCGTTCAGCCGCCCGGCTCGACGTTCAAGATGGCGACGGCGATCGCGGCCCTGGCGACGGGGGCGATCACGCCCACGACGCTGATCCAGGGCCTGCCGCGCTACTGGTATCCGCCGTTCCCGTGGAACTGGATCAAGGTCTACACCGGCTGGAACGACCTTTCGCGGGCCATTGGCCAGTCGAACGACATCTTCTTCTACGAGACGGGCCGGCGCACAGGCATCGACGCGATCGCGCACTGGGCTTCGATCCTCGGCTTCGGCAAGCCGACGGGCATCGACCTGCCGGGCGAGGCCTCGGGACTCATGCCGACGAAGGCGCTCTACACGAAGCAGAACGGCGCCTGGTTCCCCGGGCTCGTCTACTCTGTGGCCATCGGTCAGGGCGAGGATCTCGCCACGCTGATCCAGCTCGCCGACTACGTCAGCGCCGTCGCGGTCGACGGCGTGCGCCACCAGCCCTACCTCGTGCAGTCGATCACGACGCCGAAGGGCAAGACGGTCTTTAGGCACCATCCCGTGGTCACGTCGCGCGTCAGGCTGAGTTCCGCCGACTGGCAGGCGATCCACAGCGGCATGGCTTGGGCGACGCAGCCGGGTTCCATCCCGGGCAACGGTGGCACCGCGGGCCCTTTCTTCCAGGGTTTCCCGCTGCAGGTCGCGGGCAAGACCGGCACGGCGCAGGTCTACGGACAGCCGTCGATCACCTGGTTCGTTTCCTACGGGCCGGTCAAGAATCCCCAGATCGCCATCGCAGTGCAGATCGCGGGCGGCGTTGAAGGTGCCTACGCGGCGCCTGTCGCGCGCGACCTCTACGACTTCTACTACCACCTCAAGGATCCCGGAAACATCCTCGCGCCGAACGGCAGCGCGACCAAGAGCGTTCCTCCGGGGGTCATCAACGGCAACGACTGACTTGTCAAACGCCGTCGGGTGATTTCCGGCGAGCATGGCAGGAAATGCACCCGGAGCCCCCGAAACGGCAGGGGACCGGAGGTGAGCCAAGTAACGCACGCGTCAGAAGATGTGGGGCGTGACGGCTCCCGGCGGGAGGCCGCGCTCTATGTCCGGCGCACTTTGCGCGCCGGACAGAGGATCGCGCACGACGGTGACGTCGTCGTTCTCGGGGACGTGCACGCCGGCGCCGAGATCCGCGCGGCGGGAGACGTCCTCGTGTTTGGTCAGTTGCGCGGCGTGGTGCACGCCGGCGCGGACGGCGGCGACGGGGCGATGGTCTGCGCGTGGCGCCTGCAGCCGCTGCAGCTGCGCATCGGGCATGTCATCGCGAGACCGCCGGACGCCTACGAGGATGTGCCCGACGCGCCGGAGATCGCACGGGTGGAACACGGACAAGTCGTCATCGAGCGCGCCGCGAGACCGGAAGATGGGAGGATGGCTCGTGGGTGAGGTTATCGTCATCACTTCCGGAAAGGGCGGGGTCGGCAAGACGACGACCACGGCCAATCTTGGCGTCGCCCTGGCCCAGCTGGGACTCAAGACATGCCTCGTGGACGCCGATATCGGACTGAGAAACCTCGATGTCGTGCTGGGCCTGGAGAACCGCATCGTCTACGACCTGGTGGATGTCGTCGAGGGATTCTGCCGGTTGCGGCAGGCCCTCATACGCGACAAGCGCCTCGAGGGTCTGAGTCTGCTGCCGGCTGCCCAGACCAAGGACAAGACGTCGGTGACGCCGGAGCAGATGCGCGGCGTGACCGAGGAGTTGCGCGCCGAGTTCGACTACGTCCTGGTCGACAGTCCCGCAGGCATCGAGCAGGGCTTCAAGAACGCCATCGCAGGCGCCGACCACGCCCTGATCGTCGCGACGCCCGAGGTGGCATCGGTGCGTGACGCCGACCGCATCATCGGGCTGCTCGAAGCGGCGGAGATCCCGCCGGCACGCCTCATCGTGAACAGGCTGAGGCCTGGCATGGTGCGCAAGGGCGACATGATGAGCGTCGACGACATCGTGGACATCCTGGCGATCGACCTGATCGGTGTGGTACCCGAGGACGAGCAGATCGTCGTGACGACCAACCGCGGCGAGCCCGCGGCGCTCTCCCAGGGGTCGCGCGCCGGCGAGGCATACAGGGCCGTCGCACGCCGCATCCGCGGTGAAGAGGTGCCGTTCGCCGAGTTCGGCGAGCCGGCCGGTCTCTTCGGCCGGCTGCGCCGCATGTTCGGACAGGCTTAGGGGTGCGGACATGCTAAATTTCTTCGGGCGCAACCAGAGTCGCGACGTCGCGAAGAACCGGCTGCGCAACGTCCTAGCGCATGACCGGGCGGACACGTCGCCGGAATTCATGGAACACCTGCGCGAGGACGTCATGCGCATCGTGAGCGAATATGTCGAGGTCGGGGGACAAGGCGTCGACCTCCACCTGCAATCGGTCGAGGATCATGTGGCCCTTGTCGCCAACATCCCTGTGAAGCAGTTGCGCCGCAGGGGCAGGTCGGGCAACAATTGACACTGCGGCGCCTGCGCTATTGCAGGCGCCGCAATGCTAGAATGAGCGGGTGCCACCTGGCCCTTGGCAGGCTGATTGTGCAAATGCCCTGGCCTGGGGCGAGGCCGCCTTGGCCCGCAGGCCGGGTTCGCTGCGAGGGGAGGGAAGGCTTGGTCGGGATCACCGGCAAGGGCGGCTTGGCCGTCCCGGGTCGGCCCTTATCGGCCGGGTGACGTGGTGCAGAGGCTGCTGCGCATCGACTTCGGCCTACTTCTCGTCGTGGCCCTGATCAGCCTGGGATCGCTATTGACGATCGCGTCGGCGACGCGGTCGCTGCCGGGCGTCTCGCCCGCTTACTACCCCGAGCACCAGTTGATCTGGCTCGTCTTCGGCGTTATCGCGATGGTCGCGGTCGCCTCGGTGGATTATCGCAACCTGCGGCCGTACGCCAGCTGGGCATACGCGATCGCCCTCCTGCTGCTCGCGCTCGTGCTCGTGCACGGGTCGAGCGCCTTGGGTGCCGTGCGCTGGATCAAGATCGGACCGTTTCAGTTGCAGCCTTCCGAGTTCGCGAAGGTTTTCCTGGTCGTCGGGCTCGCCGACCTGCTCGCCGCGAAGAAGAGCATGAACCGCTGGCGCGACCTCGTCTCGCCGATCCTGTTCACGGCTGTGCCGGCGGCGCTCGTCTTCAAGCAGCCGGACCTCGGCACGGCGCTGATCTTCGTCGCGATCCTGATTGTGATGCTGTTCATGGCGGGGGCACGCGTCTGGCACCTGCTGCTCCTGTTCGGCGGCGGCATGGGCCTGATGGTGCTCTGGATCTACGTGCACCTGCGCTTCCATGTGCCGTTGCCGCTCATCCACTCCTACCAGCTCAGCCGCCTGCTGATCTTCCTCGACCCCAACGCCGATCCCAACGGCTCCGGCTACAACATCATCCAGTCGCTGATCTCGCTCGGCTCCGGAGGCCTCTACGGACTCGGCCTGCATTCGAACCAGGCCATCCTCAGCTTTCTGCCCGAGAGCTCGACCGACTTCATCTTCGCCGTCGTCGGCCTGGACTTCGGCTTCGTGGGCGCCGGCGTACTGCTGGTGCTCTACCTCGTCTTCGTCTGGCGGGGACTCAACGTGGTGAGCGACGTGCATGACCAGTTCGGCATCCTGCTCGGCGCTGGCGTGCTGGCGATGATCGCGACACAGGTGCTGATGAACGCCGGCATGGCGATGGCCGTGCTGCCGGTGGTCGGCGTGCCGCTGCCATTCTTCAGCTACGGCGGCTCGTCGGTGCTCGCGGACTTCATCGGTCTTGGCATGCTCCTGAGCCTGCGCCTGCACCCGGGCCAGCTCACGTTCCGCTCCTAGGCATCCGGGGACAGGCCGCCGCATAGGCTCTGCCGAGGTGGAAGCCTTGGGCAAGCTCTGGCTGCAAATCGTGGCCGCCGCCGCCGTCGCCGCGCTCCTGATCTGGGGCCAGCGGGGCGGCGGCGCCCTGGCCGGTTCCGTGCGGCAGGTCGCCGGGACCTATATCCGCCAGCAGACCAAGCTGCCGGCGGCTTTGGGGCAAACGCCCGCCGCAAGCGGACCGAGACGCTCGCGCGCGGTGCGGGCGCCGCGCTACGGCTGGCCGCTCGTCGGCACCGTCGTGAACCACCCGGGCGGTGGCATCGAGGTCCTCGCGCCGGGCGGCGCGATCGTGCGCGCGGCGGCGGCTGGCACGGTGATCGCGGTCAGCCCGGACGCCCCTGGCGTCGTGGTGACGACCGAAAACGCAGGGGTTGTGCTGCGCTACGCACACCTCGCGCCTTGCGACGTGCACCGCGGCGAGGCGGTGCGCCTCGGCCAGGTGATCGGCGCCGTCAGCCACTTCGCGCCGGGCGAGGCGCCCCACCTGACGCTCCAGGCGACGCACGGCCGGCGCCAGCTGCCCCTGCCTGGGCTGCTGGGGAGTCCATGAGACCTGCCCTGCCGCGGCCACACCCGCTTCTTCTGGCGCTCCTGGCCCTGGGCGTGCTGCTGGGCCAGGGGACCATCGTCGTGATCTACCTGGGCACGCTCCTGCTGCACGAGTCGAGCCACATGGCGGCGGCGCGCACGCTCGGCCTGCACGTCGCGCGCGTCGAACTCTATCCCTTCGGCGGCGAGGCCGACATCCCGGACCTCGAGATGGCGGGCCCCCTGAGCGAGGTCCTGGTGGCGGTCGCGGGGCCGCTCGCGAACCTCGTGGCGCTCGGCGTCGCGGCGGGTCTGCTGCGCTACCACCTGGCGCTACCCTCGCGCGCGCAGTTGCTCTTCGACGTCAACCTCGCCATGCTCGCGGTCAACCTTCTGCCCGCTTTTCCGCTCGACGGCGGCCACATCGTGCGCGCCGTGCGCTCGCGGATCGTCGGCTGGACGCCGGCCGGTCGCGAGGCGATCGCTCTCGGCAGGCTGATCGCCGCGGTCGTGGCGGTGATCGGCATCGTCGCGCAGCTCGCGGGGTACCCTGGCTGGCAGGCGGTCATGCTTGCGTGTGTGATCCTCTGGGCTCAGCGCGGCGTCGCGCGGCGCATGCCGCTCAGCCGCTGGGCCCTTTGGCTGCGGGCGCTTGCCGCCCTCTCGCGAGGCGAGGTGCTGCCGCTGCAGGCGTTTGCCGCCGCGTCGGGCAGCGAACTGCGCCATGTGCTGCGGCGCCTGTTCGGCGGCCGCGCGCATCGCGTCTACGTCTACGAGGGCGGACGCGTTGTCGGCGCTTTGGACGACCAGGCGCTGTACGATGCTGCGCAGGAGGGCGACCTGCACCGCACCGTCGGAGAGATCCTGCGCCGCGAGGGGCGGCATAGACTGCCGCCTGGCGGGTCACCATGATGCCGAGGTGATCCGATGGCCACGCCGTGCGAAGCCTGCTCGGGCATGGGCGTCTGCCCGCATTGCCAGGGCCGCGGCGTCGAGGAGTTCGCTTGGCGCGACGCAGCGCCCTGCGGCGAGTGCGGCGGCCTGGGGATCTGTGCCTTCTGCGGCGGCAGCGGGGTCGCCCCGCTTGTCAAGCCGAGCGACCCTTCCTATACTTGAGTCAAACAGTTTTACGGCCGCGGCAGATTTGGCCCGGCGAAGTTTTGGGAGTGAAGACAAGCGGTGCGCCGCGAAATATTGGTGAACGTCGAGCCCCTCGAGACGCGTGCGGCGATCCTCGAGGACGGAGAGCTCGTCGAACTCATGGTGGAGCGTCCGATCCAGCAGCGTGCGGTAGGGAACATCTACAAGGGCCGCGTCGAAAACGTCCTGCCGGGCATGGAGGCCGCTTTCGTCGCGATCGGCCTCGAGAAGAACGCGTTCCTGCATGTGGGGGACGCCGGTGCCCTCTACGACGAGGAGGACGGCGTCGAGGAGCAGAAGGCCAAGCGGTTCGTCAACATCGACGACGTGGTGCGGCCCAAGCAGGAGATCATGGTGCAGGTCGTCAAGGAGGCGATCGGCACGAAGGGCGCCCGGGTCACGGGCAACATCAGCCTGCCTGGACGCTACGTCGTGCTGACGCCCACAAACGACTTCATTGGCGTCTCGCGCCGCATCTCGGACGACAAGGAGCGGGCCCGGCTCAAGGCCTGGGCCGAGGCAGCCAAGCCGGAAGGCGCCGGCGTGATCGTGCGCACGGTGGCCGAGGGCAGGCCGGAGCCCGAACTGCAGCAGGACATGGACTTCCTCGCAAGGCTCTGGCAGCGCATCCAGCGCCGGGCCCAGGTGATGACGGCGCCAGCCCTGCTGCACAAGGATCTCGGCCTCACGTTCCGCATCGTGCGCGACATGCTGACCGATGAGGTGCAGCACGTCTGGATCGACAACAAGGAGGAGTACGACCGCGTTGTCGAGCTCGCCGACACGATGTCGCCCGAGTTGAGGCGGCACATCCGGCTCTGGTCCGCGGGCCAAGCCAGCCTGTTCGACGCGTTCAACCTCGAGCCGGAGATCGAGAACGCCATCCGGCGCAAGGTCTGGCTGCACTGCGGCGGCTACCTGGTGATCGACCAGACCGAGGCGCTCACGGTCATCGACGTCAACACGGGAAAGTTCGTCGGCAACCGCAACCTCCAGGAGACGGTGGTGCGCACGAATCTCGAGGCGGCGGAGGAGATCGCCCGGCAGATCCGCCTGCGCGATCTCGCCGGCATCATCGTCGTCGACTTCATCGACATGGACCGCCACGAGGACAGGCAAAAGGTGCTGTCGACGCTGGAGGAGATGGTCCGGCGCGACCGCACGAAGGTGCACGTGCTCGGGCTGACGCAGCTCGGCCTCGTCGAGATGACGCGCAAGAAGGTCGGCCACGGCCTCGAGGGCATGCTGCTGCGCACCTGCCCGGACTGCGAGGGCCGCGGTCGCGTGCTGTCGGAGGAGACGATGGCGCAGAAGGTGCGACGCGAGGTGCGCACGCTCCTGCGCCGCGAGAACCAGGAGGCTGTGCTCGTCGAGGTCAACCCGGCCGTCGCGGCCCTGCTGATCGGCACCGGCGGCGCGCACCTGAGGGACTTCGAGAAGGAGATCGGCCGCACCGTCCACGTGCGCGGCGCGGAGGACCTGCGCATCGAGACGATGCGCGTCAAGGCGGTCGGCAGCCGCGAGGAGATCGAGCGGTTGGCCCGACCGGTCCAGCCGGGCCAGGAAATCGAGATCCGTATCGAGGAGCCCCACCAGAGCAATCCGGAGGACGGCATCGCCCGCGTCGAAGGCTATGTCATCGACGTGCAGGGCGGCGGCAGCCTGGTCGGCGAGAAGGTCAAGGTGCATGTGACGGGGGCGTTCCGCACCTTCGCGCGCGCCAAGCTCGTGGGCCAGCGCCAAGCGCGGCGCACCACGGCGGCCAAGGACGGTGTCGCGCAACCGCGTTGACGCTTTCGGCGATTGCCCGTAGAATACTCATGTTTGCATACCGCACGCAGCCGGTTTTTTGAAAGTCGCGCAAGCGCACCGGCAGCGGCGCGTCGGGAGGCAGAGCATGTACGCAGTTGTGGAGACCGGCGGCAAGCAGTACCGCATGGCGCCGGGCGACGTGTTGCGCGTCGAGAAGATCGGTGAGCCAGGCGAGGAGATCCTGTTCGAGCAGGTGCTCCTGCTGGTGCGCGACGACGGCACGGTGGCGGTCGGGAACCCGTTTGTGGACGGCGCGAAGGTCCGGGCCAAGGTGGCCGGCCACGGCAAGGCCCGCAAGATTCTTGTCTTCAAGTACAAGCCCAAGGTCAACTACCGCCGTCGCTACGGCCATCGTCAGCCGTACGCCGAAGTGCGGGTCGCAGCGATCGAGGGGTGATCCGGGCCGAAGTCGGGCGACGCGGCGGGCGCATCGTTCGCCTGCACGTGCACGGTCACGCCGGCACGGCGCCTTACGGCGAGGATCTTGTCTGCGCGGCCGTATCGGCGGTGGTGCAGACGGCCGCGCTGGGCCTCGCTAGGCTGGACGGGACGGCGGACCCCGCCAGGGTGCGGGACGGCGATCTCCTCTGGCGCGGAGAGAGCGGCCAGGCCGGGCAGATCATTCTCGAGACGTGCGTCCTGGGCCTTCAAGATATCGCGGCGAGCTATCCGGGGGCGATCGCCCTCGTCGTCAAGGAGGATGAGAGACCATGAACCTGCAACTCTTCGCGCACAAGAAGGGTGGCGGATCGTCCCGCAACGGGCGCGACTCGCAGCCCAAGCGTCTCGGCGTCAAGGCGTTCGGCGGGCAGAGCGTTCGCGCCGGAACGATCATCGTCCGCCAGCGCGGTACGCGCGTGCGTCCAGGCGAGAACGTGGGCGTCGGCCGTGACCATACGCTTTACGCCCTGACGGACGGCGTCGTTGCCTTCGGCACGCGTGGCGACCGTTCCGAGGTTTCGGTGCAGCCGCTCTAAGAGCGGGTCATGCGGCAATTTGAGCGGCGGTCGGCGCCCGCCTTGAAGGGCGCTGACCGCCTTGGCTTATGAAGGGCCTTCCGAGCATCGGCACCTGTTGCTGCGGGCTGTGCGGGCGGCGCGCCATCGCACCGCCAACGCGTTGCAGGTGGCCTTTGGCTGGGCACAGCTAGAGGAGCCGCAGAAGGTCCGGGAGAGCCTCGAGCGCATCGTGCGCGAGGAGGCCCTGCTCTCCGCCCTTGGCCGCTCCGGCGACGAAGGCCAGCAGTACGCCTTCTGGCAGCTGATGGCCGATGCCGAGGAGACGGGGCGCCACCTCGCGTTCTTTGGCCGGCCTGGCGCGATCGGGCCCGCTGCGCTCGGCGAGCTGCTGCCGCAGCTCGCGGCCGCGCTTCAGGCCGGGCGGACAGACGCCCTCGCGGTCACCTGCGGCGAGGACGGTATCACGTTGTCCTGGCCGGAGGAGGACCAAGATGTTCGTCGATGAGGTGAAGGTCTATCTCAGGGCGGGGGACGGGGGCGCAGGCGCGCTCTCGTTCCGCCGCGAGAAGTATGTGCCGCACGGCGGTCCGGACGGCGGCGACGGCGGCCGCGGCGGCGACGTCATCGTGCGCGTGGCGCCGGGCGAGACGACACTCAGCTCGTATCGCGGCCGCCGCCACTACAAAGCCGCGTCCGGCGGCGGCGGTGCGGGAGCCAACCGGCATGGCAGGGACGGCGAGGACGTTGTGCTCGATGTGCCGCCGGGGACGGTGGTGCGCAGGGAGGACGGCAGTGTCGTCCGCGACCTGCGCGAGGCTGGCGAGACGGTGATCGCGGCGCGCGGCGGCAGGGGCGGCCGCGGCAACGCGCGCTTCGCCACGGCCCGCGATCGCGCGCCGCGGCTGGCCGAGCGCGGCGAGCCGGGCGAGGAAGGCTGGTTCGTCCTCGAACTGCGCCTCGTGGCGGACATCGGCCTGCTCGGACTGCCCAACGCCGGCAAGTCGACATTGCTCTCGCGCCTCACCAACGCGCGTCCGAAGGTCGGCGACTACCCCTTCACCACCCTAACACCGGAACTCGGCATCCTCGAGCGGGACGGCAAGGGGCTCGTGCTCGCCGACCTGCCGGGGCTGATCGAGGGGGCGCACAAGGGGAGAGGCCTCGGCGACGTCTTCCTGCGCCACGCGAGCCGCTGCCGCGCCTTCGTGCACGTGCTCGACGCGAGCGGTGACGAAGCCTTGAAGAACTTCCTCGACGTGCGCGAGGAAGTTCGCCTCTACGATCCGGAGCTCGCGGAGCGTCCCTACATCGTCGCCTGCAACAAGCTGGACCTGCCCGACGCGCGCGAAGCGATGGTTGAGCTGCGGCCGCGGCTCGAAGCCTACGGCCTGCAGGTCTACGCCATTTCCGCCGCGGGTGGCGAGGGGCTTGGCGAGCTCGCCGACGCCGTCTGGCGTCTCGCGGCGCAGGCGCCGCAGCAGGAGCCGCTGCCTGCGGAGACGAAGGAGCGCCAAGATCCGACTGCGTTCCGCGTCGTCGCGGAGGGCGATGGCTTCAGAGTTGAGGGAGTCACGGTCGAGCGGCGCGTCGCGATGACCGACCTCGACAACGACCGCGCCGTGCGCAGCCTGCAGCGCTATCTGAAGCGCAAGGGCGTCGAGGCCGAGCTGAAGCGCGCCGGAGCCCGCACGGGACAGAGCGTGCACATCCGCGAGCACGAATTCGAGTTCGTCGAGGGTGATGACGAGTAACGCGAGAGAAGACGCCCGCGACCCCGCGGGCGGAGGGCCGCAGGGCCATAGGCGTCATGGGCGGCACCTTCGATCCGATCCATTTCGGACACCTGGTGACGGCCGAGGCTTCACGTGCGGCGTTCGGGCTGGAGGACGTCGTCTTCATTCCCTCGGGTAACCCGCCGCACAAGCTTGAGCGTTCGGTCTCGACGGCCGAGCACCGCTATCTCATGACGGTGCTCGCTACCTCGACGAACCCCTATTTCCGCGTCTCCCGCGCCGAGATCGACCGCGTCGGACCATCCTACACCGTGGACACGATCGAGGGGTTGCGCCGCGGCCTGGGTCCCGACACACTGATCTACTTCATCACGGGCGCGGACGCTGTCATGGAGCTCATGACATGGAACCGTCCCCAGGACATCCTGGTGCAGTGCGAATTGATCGCCGCGACGCGCCCCGGCTACCCGCCCGCCGACATCCAACGGCTGCGGCAGGTCATCCCGCAGGTGTCCGCAGCGCGCGTGCACACGATCGAAGTGCCCGCGCTGGCCATCTCGTCGAGCGACATCCGGCGGCGCGTGGAAAGCGGCGAGCCGATCAAGTACCTGGTGCCCGAGACGGTCGAGCAGTACATCCTGAAGAGCGGTCTCTATGTGCGGGCGCACACAGCCGGTGGCAAGGGCCGCGGCCGGCTCGCGGAGATGTGGCTCTAGAAGCTGGCGAGGGGGGGAAGCGGAGAGTGGCGGAGATCGACTGGCTGGAGAAGATGCAGTCCACTTTGACGCCGGCGCGCGTCGCCCACAGCCTCGGCGTGGCCGAAACAGCCGCAGAGCTGGCCGCCCACTATGACGAGGAGCCCAAAAAGGCGCACCTTGCCGGCATCGTCCACGATCTGGCACGCGAGATGCGGCCTGCGGACATGCTTGCCGAGGCTTTGATGCGCAAACTGCCGATGGAGAGGATCGAACGTCAGGCGCCGGTGCTCCTGCACGGCCCGATCGAGGCGTCGCGCCTCGCGGAGGATGGGTTGCACGACCCGGACATCCTGCAGGCGGTCCGCCTGCACACGACAGGTGCCCCCGGCATGGGTCGCCTGGCCCAGATCATCTTCCTCGCCGACGCGATCGAGCCGACGCGCGAGTACCCTGGAGTGGAGGAACTGCGCAGGATCGCGAAGGACGGCCTCAGGGTGGCCGTTGGCGAATGTCTCAGGATGCAGCTTGTCCACCTGGCCTCGCAGGGCCATCTCATCCATCCGCGCGCCGTGGCGACCTACAACAGCTTCATCTGATCCCAAGGGGGGACGGCGCCATCGAGAGAGAGGACAGTCTGAGGCGCGCCCGGCTCGCTGCGGAAGCCTGCCGGGAGCGCAAGTGCCCCTACGTCGTCGTTCTGGACGTGCGCGGGCATACGCCGTTCGTGGACTATTTCGTCATCTGCACGACGCAGAACCGCGTGCAGTCCGAAGCGGTCGTGGATGCCCTCGAGGAGAAGCTCGGCAGCTACCACCACCGCGAGGGGCGCGAGGGTGCAGATTGGGTTCTGGCGGACTTCCGGGACATCGCGGTGCACGTCATGCTGCCGGAAGCGCACCGCTTCTACGATCTCGAGCGCCTCTGGGGCGATGCCCCGCGCCTCGCCGAAGTATAGACGACGCGAGCCCCTACCCGCCTTCATGGCGGGCAGGG
>JAJZQO010000009.1 GCA_021847575.1 Bacillota bacterium
CATTCACCTCACGCCCGCGGTGGCGCTAACACTAGCTCATGCGGCCGCCGACGGGCAGTCTTCTTGTCTCCCGGCCGGCCCGCCCCCCCGACCACGACCGCGCGAAACGCCACAGCGCAAAAAGCTCGCATCGGCAACGCCTTGACATTCACGATGCTGCAGCGTCTGATCCCGGAGGACCTGCGCGGGCGGGTCTTTGGCGTCGTCTTCACGCTCTTCGGCCTCGCGAACCCGTTCGGCTCCTTGGCTGCGGGCCTCGCCTTGCACCACCTGCCACTGGCCTGGTCCTGGTACGCATCCGGCGTCGCCGGCCTGTGGGTTGTCGTGGCGATCTGGCGCCACTTGCCAGCCGATCTCGGGGACGGGACGGCAGCAGAAGGCGAGCAGGTCACAGGCTGAGACAAGCGATCTGTTCACGTCCGTGCTACACTTGATTCGCTAGCCTAGCGAATCAAGTGGCGGTGATTTCTGATGATCAGGGCCGACGGGATTCAGGAGCTGGACCTTGTTCTCGAGGAGTTCCAGCGCCGCTGGCGGGTGCGCCTGCGCAGGACCATCCGCGACGCTCTTGGCGACAGCGCGGGCCTCAGGGCCTTCCCCCTGCTGGGGCAGGTCGTTTGCCACGGACCGCTCTCGCCCACCGAACTCGCGCAGCGGCTCGAACTGCGCACGAGCACCATCGCGGCGCACGTCGACCGCCTTGAGGAGCTCGGCTGGGCGACCCGGGGCGGCAAGGGACGCAAAGGCGTGCTGGTGCGAGCGACGCCGGAGGGTGAGGCGGCCCACCGCCGCTACCTCGGACTGCGCCGGCAGCTCCTGGGGGAGTTCACCCTGCCCCTCCGCGACGAAGAGGTGCAGGCGCTGCGGCGCCTGCTCGACGCTCTCGTGCGCGGCCAGAGCGCGGAGGACTCCCAGTGAGCTTCCACGGCCTGGGCGGCTCAGGCATGCGCGGGGTCTGGGAGCAGAGGCGCTCGTTCGGCTACCTCGAGCAGGGCGGCAGGCCCACCCGCGAGACGGTGACAAGGCTGCTAAGGGTGCTGCGGCCGCACCGCGGCCGCTTGGCCCTCGCGCTCGGCCTGACCCTCTTCGGCATCCTGCTGGGACTCGTGCCGCCCCTCCTGATGCGGCAGGTCATCGACGTCGCGATCGCCCGCAAGGACGTCGGCATGCTCGTCTACCTCGCCGCGGGGTTGGTGCTCTTTCCCGCGGCCGGCGCCGTCCTATCGGTCGGCCAGAGCTACCTGAACGCGGTGGTGGCCCAGGGTGTCATCCACGACCTGCGCGTCGCAATGTACGAGCATGGCCAGAAGCTCGGCATCGACTTCTTCACCCGCACCCCCGGCGGCGAGATCCACTCCCGCCTCGTCAACGACCTCAACGCGGTGCAGCAGGTGCTCGGTACGATCCTCACAGGCTTTTTCGTCAACGTCATGACGATCGTGCTGACCCTCGCACTGATGTTCACCCTGAACTGGCAGCTGTCGCTTCTCAGCATGGTCGTGCTGCCCGCCTTCGCGCTGCCGGTGCTGAGCTTCGGGCGCCGCACCTACGACGCGATCTCGCGCACGCAGGAGAGCCTGTCGCACCTCACCGCCCACCTGGAAGAAACGTTGACGCTGTCCGGCATCGTGGTGGTGAAGAGCTTCGGCACACGGCGGCGCGAGGCGGAGCGCATGCGTGCCCTCAGCGACGAGGTGCGGCGCAACCAGATCGCCCAGGGCATGATCGGGCGCTGGCTCGGCCTTGTCTTCTCGACCATGTCGGCGGTCGGGCCGGCTCTGCTCTACGGCTACGGCGGCTACCTGGTGATCCGCGGTTCGGTGCAGATCGGCACGATCGTCGCCTTTGCCACGTATCTCGTGCAGCTCTACAGCCCCGCATCGTCGCTCGCAGGCTCGAACACCACGCTGCTCGGCGGCCTCGCGCTGTTCGACCGGATCTTCCACTTTCTCGACCACCCCGTCGACGTCCCCGAACCCCTGCACGCGCATCCGCTCCAGGCCGTAGCTGGCGTCACGCCTGTCTCGCTCACCTTCGACGGGGTGCACTTCAGCTATCGCAAGGGGGAGGAGGTGCTGCACGGTATCAGCTTCACAGCGTCCGCAGGCGAGCTCACGGCGATCGTGGGACCGAGCGGCGCCGGCAAGAGCACCATCCTATCGCTGGCCGCCCGCTTCTACGATCCAGGCGAGGGCGATGTGCGCCTGCTCGGCGTGCCCCTGCGCGATCTGGCCGAGGACGATTTGCGGCGCCTGACGTCCGTGGTGACGCAGGAACTCTTCCTGTTCCACCAGACGCTCGACGCCAACATCCGCTACGGGCGCCCCGAGGCGACCGACGAGGATGTCGCCGCGGCGGTGCAGGCGGCGCAGCTCAGCGAGCTGGTCGCACAGTTGCCGGAAGGTCTGCGCACGGTGGTCGGTGAGCGCGGCTACCGTCTGTCCGGCGGCGAGAAGCAGCGCGTCGCGATCGCTCGGGCCATCCTGCGCAACCCGTCGCTGCTCCTCCTGGACGAAGCCACGAGCTCGCTCGACAGCCACGCCGAGCGGCTGATCCAGCAGGCCCTCGCGGAACTCTTCCAAGGCCGCACCGTGATCGCGATCGCCCATCGCCTTTCGACGATCCTGGCGGCCGACCAGATCCTCGTCGTGGATCAGGGCCGCATCGTGGAGCAGGGCCGCCATCAGGCCCTGCTCGCCCAGGGCGGCCTCTACGCGCGCCTCTACCATGAGCAGTTCGACACGGCGGGCCCGGGCGGGGAGGGCGGCTGAGCCGGCTCCACCAAGCGCGACGGCGTGGCCCGCTTGTCGCGTCAGGCCGGGGCCAGTCTGCCCAGGCACCGGGATGCACCGCGGGGGGGCAAGTCGTCGCCATGCTGAGGCCGTGCAGCGAGCACGGTCCTGAAGACAGGTTGCGGCAGCGGCGCCCGCCTTCGTCGGCTCCGCAGGCCAGCTGAAGCGGCGGGCGGCAAGGACTGGGCGCGCTTGCGCGGACTTTGCAAGTCGCATAGACTGCAAATAACGGATTTAGACACAACTAAACTTAGTTTTAGGGGGCTTGTCCGGATGGGTGGTCTCGCTCGGGAAGACTATCTCGCCGACATCTACCGCCTGCAGGCCGAACATCCCGAAGACCCCGTCAGCACTGGGTCGGTGGCCGTACGGCGCGGTGTCACGGCGGCCTCGGCCACCGCCATGTTCAAGCGCCTGGCCCGCGACGAGCTCATCGTCTACCGCAACTACAGCGGCGTTTCCCTGACCCAGGCCGGGGAGGAACTCGCGTTGGGTGTGGTGCGTCGCCACCGTCTGGTGGAGCGCTTCCTCGCGGACGTCCTGCATATCCCGTGGCAGCAGGTCGACGCCTACGCCGACCAGATGGAGCACGCGCTGCCGGACGACGTCGTGGACCGCATGGAGGCGCTCCTGGAAAACCCCTACACGTGCCCGCACGGCTACCCGATCCCGGACAAGCATGGCCGTCTGACGCAGCCCGAGCTCATGCTCCTGCGCGACGTGCCCCCCGGACTCGCCGTACGCGTTGCGCGCGTCAACGAGCGCGTGGAAGGCCTCCTCGCCTACGTGGCCGAGCTCGGTCTGATGCCGGGCAGCCTCATCCGCGTGACGCGGCGCAACAATGTGGATCTCAACGTCACGGTCGAGGCGGGCGGCCGCGAGCACATCCTCGGGCTCAGGGTTTCCGAGGCCATCTGGGTGGAGCGCGCATCCTCCCCAGACGAGGCCTGAGACCGCTTCCCGACGGCGCCGGAAAGGAGGCGAAGCATGGACGAGGCGAAGCGGGATCCCGAGGTTCAGGGTTCGCCACCGAGCGCTCCCCGGATCACCCATGAGGACCGGGACCGGGCACTCGATCGACTGGCCGTCGCCCGCGCCCGCCGCGCCGGTTCCCTCCGCGGCCTGCGCGTTTTCTGGCTCCTGCTCGGCCCGGGCATCCTCGTCTTCCTCGGCGAGAACGATGCGCCGAGCATGCTCTCGTACGCTGCCACCGGCGCGCGGTTCGGCATCGGCTTCTTTCTGCCGTTCGTCCTGCTGACCTTCCTCATGGGCTTCGTCGTGCAGGAGATGACCATGCGCCTCGGCGCCGTTACGCACCGCGGGCATGCGGAGCTGATCTTCGACCGCTTTGGCCCCTTCTGGGGATGGTTCGCCATGGGCGACCTGCTGCTCGGGAACTTCCTCACCCTGGTCACGGAGTTCATCGGCATCCGCGCGGGGCTTGGCTTCTTCGGCGTCCCGCCCCTCGTCTCCGTGGCCGGCTCCGTCGTGGTCGTCCTGGTGGTGGCCACGACAGGCCGCTACTGGACCTGGGAACGGGCCACCTTGACCCTGGCCGCCTTCAACGCGCTGTTCGTGCCCGCCGCCCTGCTCAGCCACCCGCACTGGGGGGCGATCGGCCACGCCTTCCTGAGCTTCGGCCCATTGCCCGGCGGGCTCTCCGGCAGCATGCTCCTGCTGCTGATGGCCGACATCGGCGCGACGGTGACGCCATGGATGCTCTTCTTCCAGCAGAGCTCGGTCGTCGACAAGGGGCTCACGCCGCGCGACATCGGCAGCGGCAGACTCGACAACCTGATCGGCACGCTCCTTGCCGCGGGCTTCGGCATCGCGACGATCATCGCAACATCGTCCCTCTACCGGCACGGCGTAACGGCGGATGCGCTCAAGGCGGCCCAGTTCGCGCAGGCGCTGATTCCCTTTGTGGGGCACATCGGCGCGACCCTGTTCGCCCTCGGCATCTTCGAGGCGGGCATGGTGGCGGTCATCACCATCTCGACCTCGTCCGCCTACGCGTTCGGGGAAGTCCTGCACACGGGCCACAGCCTGAACAGGCCCCCGCGCGAAGCCTGGCCGTTCTACGCCATACTGCTCTCGTCGTCCGTCTTCGCCGCGCTCCTCGTGCTGATCCCGAACGCGCCGCTCGAATACATCGTACTGATCGTCAACGTGATCGCGGTGCTGGCCATGCCGCCAGCCCTTGTCTTCCTGCTGCTCCTGGTCAACGATCCCGTCGTGATGGGCGAGCATCGCAACGGGATCTGGGCGAACCTCTTCGGCGGAGGCATCGCTGTGTTTCTGATCGCCGTCGGCATCTTCTACGGCATCACGACGGTCTTTCCGCGCCTGATCGGCAGCTAGGAGGGATCTCTGTGCCTCGTTTGGGCAGAAGGGACGAGATCGACAGCGAGGCCGTGCTCGAATTGCTCGAGGACGACCAGCTGGTCTCGGCCAAGGAAAGTGTCCATCTCGGGCGACGCAGCTTCTCCCCGGCGATGAACGCCACCCTCTGGGGACTGCGCGTCTACGTCGTGCTCATGCTCGTGCTCATCGCCGTGGAGGTTGTGCACACGATAGCGGGGCGCTAGCGGCTCAGGCCAGGCGGAACAGCGCCTTGAGCCGCCTCACGTTCGCGCGGCTCACCGGCACCTCGTCGCGGCTGCCCTTCATGCGCAGGATGAACGTGCCGTTGAAGAACGGCACGATCTCAGCCACCTCGTGCACCTGCACCAGGTAGCCGCGGTGGCAGCGGAAGAAGCGCTCCTCGGGTAGCATGCTTTCCAGTCCCGCCAGGGTCGCGCCGCGCAACTGGAGCTGGCGCCCCTCCGTCGTGACCACATGCACAGCGTCGCCCTGGGCTGCCAGGTACGAGATCTCGTCGAGCGCTACAGGAAACGCGCTCTCCCCGTCGTGGCCCGCGAGGAAGCGCGGCGCCTCCTCGCCCCGGGGTGCGGTCTCGGCCTGCGGGGCTTCCTGGCGGCGCAACTGACGCAGCCGCTCGACGCACGCCTTGAGACGGGACGGCTGCACTGGCTTCAGCAGATAGTCGACCGCCTGCACGTCGAACGCCCGCACAGCGTGGCGGTCGTGGGCGGTGACGAAGACGACGAATGGGTGGCCGGGCCCGCCGGAGCGCAGCCCCTCAGCGAGCTTTATGCCGTCCAGGGCGGGCATCTCGATGTCGAGGAAGACGACGTCGTACTCGAGCGCCGCGAGGAGCGCCAGGGCTTCGCGTGCGCTTTGCGCCTCGCCGATCACCTCGACGCCCCCCTCGCGCTCCAGCTGGAAGCGCAGCTCGGCGCGGGCCGGTGGTTCGTCGTCGACGATCAAGGCCCTGAGCTTCATACCTCGGCCTCCGTCAGGCGCAGCGGCAGTTGCAGGAACACGGCCGTGCCCCTTCCCTCGCGGCTGCGCAACCTGAGCTTCGCCGCGGCTCCGTAGATCGCCTCGAGCCGGCCGGCTATGTTGGCGATGCCGAGGCCCATCGAGCTTTCGTCCTGGCTGTAGAGCCGCTGCAGGCGAGCCTTCGCGAGGCCGACGCCGTCGTCGACCACGGCAAGCTGCAGATGGCGGCCGCGTCGGCGCGCCGATACCGTGAGCTTGCCGCGCCCCTCCTTCGGCGCAAGCCCGTGCACAACGCTGTTCTCCACCAGCGGCTGCAGCGAGAGGACGGGCATCTGGGCGGCCAGCACGTCCGGCGCAATCTGCATCCGCACGCTGATCCGGTCGCCGAACCGCGCCTGCTCGAGCCTCAGGTACTGCTCGACGAACGCGGCCTCCTCGGCTACGGTCGTCGCTTCGCCGCGGTAGCTGATCGTGCGTCGCAGGAAGGACGCGAGTTCCGTCAGGAGTTCCCGCGCAAGGTCCGGGTCGACCCGGCTCGTGGCGATCACGGTGTTGAGCGTGTTGAAAAGGAAATGGGGGCGGATCTGCGCCTGCAGGGCCTCAAGCCTGGCCTGGGCCAGCAGCTCGCGCTGGTACTCGTGCTCTTGTGCCTCGGCCTGCAGGCTCAGCAGTTCGGAGATGCCGATGGCGAGCCGGCGAACGTAGTCCGGCATCGGTCCCGGCAGGACGTCGTAGAGCTTGACCGTGCCGATCACTTCGCCCTGCAGCTTCAACGGGGCGATCACCGCCGATTCGATCGCGCACGGACAGCCGGCGACAGGGCACTGCAGGTCGGCCTTGCGCTCGATCGCAGCTGGCTCGCCGGTTCGCAGCACCTGGCGCGTCGCCCGGGTCTGGACAGGCTGACCCGGATGCATGTGCGGGCAGCCCCTGCCCTCGTAGGCGAGGATGCGGACGCTGTCCGTGATCGCCACGGCCGGCACCTTGGCAAGCCGCAAGAGGATGCCTGCGATGCGCTGCGCCTGCTCTGCGGTCAGACCGCGGCCCGAGCGGGCCAGAGCCGCGCGCAGGGCCAGCGTGACGTCGAGCGGCCTGACCCTCTCCCCCAAGGCGGCTCCCCCCTTGAGGCCATTCTAGGTGCCGTCGGGGTCTCGGGAAAGACCTGCGCGGCGCGGGCACGAAGACGCCCGCCGGCGGCCGTTCGCTCGACTCTGGCGGCGGCCGGAAAACCCCGGGTCCCAAGCGGGACGCCGGCCCGCCCCGGCCAGGATGCTAGGCGTCCAATCCGAGATGGTGCAGCACGAAGGCATACTCCTCGGCGAACTCCCTGAGGCGCGCGTAGCGTCCCGACGATCCGCCGTGACCTGCGCCCATCAGAGTCTTGAGCAAAAGGTCGTGGTCGTCCGTCTTCGTCGCGCGCAGTCGCGCCACCCACTTCGCCGGCTCCCAGTAGGCGACCCGCGGATCGTTGAGGCCGGTGTAGACATACAGGTGCGGATAAACGGCGGCGGCCACGTTGTCGTAGGGGCTATAGGACTTCATGTAGCGGTAGTAGTCGCCGTCCAGCGGGTTGCCCCACTCGTCCCATTCAAGGCTCGTCAGCGGGATGCTGGCGTCGAGCATCGTCGAGACGACGTCGACGAAGGGCACGCCTGCGGAGACTACATGGAAGAGGTCCGGAGCGAGGTTGACGATCGCGCCCATGAGGAGTCCGCCCGCGCTCCGACCCATGGCCGCGAGCCCCTCCTCCCTGGTCCAACCCAGGCGGATCAGCTCGCGCGCGCAGGCGATGAAGTCCAGGAAAGTGTTGCGCTTCCTTAGGAGCTTGCCGTCCTCGTACCATGGCCGACCCATCTCGCCGCCACCGCGCACATGCGCCGTTGCGAAGACCACGCCGCGATCGAGCAGGGGCAGGAGCTTCGGATCGAAGGCGGGCTCGCTCGGCACGCCGTACGAACCGTAGCCGTACAGGATCAGGGGACTGGGTCCCGTCCCCCTCAGGTCTGCCCTGTAGACGAGCGACAGCGGCACCCGCACGCCTTCCTCGGCCGTGGCCCAGAGCCGCTCCTGGCGGTAGAGGCTGGGATCGTAGTCCGGCACCTCCTGCTGCTTGAGAGGGGTCAAGCTGAGCGAGCGCAGGTTGAGTTCGTAGATCGTCTCGGGCGTCAAGCGCGAGCTGTACGCCACAAGTGCGAAGTCCGTGCGGTACTCCCTGTTGCGCCACATATGGGCGACGTAGAGCGGCTCCGGCCAGGCGAGCCTGCGCAGTTCGCCCTGCCGCAGGACCCACAGTTGCTGCAGTCCCTCCTCGCGCCCCTCGAGCACGATCGCTCCCTCGAAAGGATGGACGCGCTGCAGGTACACCTCCGGCCTGTACGGCAGTACGGGCTCGAGTTCCCCGGGCCGGCCCTGCGGACTGCGCATCAGACGGAAGTTCGGCGCGTCCCTGTTCGTCAGCACGAGGAAGTCCTCACCCTGGTCCTCGATCTCGTACTCGACGCCGGCCTCGCGCGGCAGGAAGAGGCGAGGCTCCGCGAGCGGATCGCCCGCAGGGAGGTAGCGCACCTCGGACGTCGTCTTCGACGAGCTGCTCAGGAAGATGTAGCGGCCGCTGCGTGAGCGCGAAAGCGTCAGGACGAAGGCGATGTCGCCCTCCTCATAGAGGAGGGCGTCGCCACCCGCGTCGCCGAGCCTGTGACGCCACAGGCGGTACGGGCGCTGCGCCGAATCGACGCTGATGTAGTAGAGATATTGCCCCGTCCCGTCCCACTCCAGGCTGCCGCTGAGGAAGACGTCCGGGATCTGCTCCGGCAGGAACTCCCCGGACGTCAAATCCTTGACGCGCACTGTATAGCGGTCGGAACCGTCGCGGTTCTCGAGGAATGCCAGGCAGCTGTGGTCAGGGCTCGGCCGCAGGACGGTGACGGCGTAGAAGGCCTGTCCCTCCGCGCACTCGTTGACGTCGAGCACGACCTCCTCCTCGGCCTGCGGCAGGTCGAGCCGCGCCGCGGCGCGCTTGCGGGCGTGGATCGGATAGCCGAGTCCCTTGCGCGTACGGCGGTAGTAGAAGTAGGGACCGTCCTGCACCGCCGGCTCCACCGTGTCCTCTGCGATGTGGCTGAGCATTTCCTCGTACAGGCGGCCGACAAGCTGGCCCAGGGGGGCCATCACGTGATCCCTGTAGCCGTTCTCAGCCTTGACGTACGTGAGCACCTCGGGGTCCTCGCGGCGGCGCAGCCAGTGGTACGGGTCAGGGCGGACGTCGCCGTGCAGCTCGTGCCGATACGGCCTCTTCGGTGCGACTGGCGGCAGCATAAGTTCCTCCATCGCAGGGCAGTTTGCCGCTTGCTTCTGCTCCTGCCGCCGCCTTCCCTGCCCGGCGCGGCGTCGAGCGGTTGCCGCCCGCAGCCTGCCGCTAGGCAACTCGGGTTGGAGGACCGGCTGCGGACGGTTTGCGATGGCTTGCGAAAACTTCGCCATGGGCCGGGGTGCTCGCTGGCGGGGAAGCAGCGCCAGGGCGACAATCTGGACCGATCCGCCGGGGAGAGGCGGTGCAGGTGCAGCCTGCTCGGCGATGCGGTTGTGCAGGCTCCACACGCCGCAACGCCCCCGCCGGAAAGGTAGACGGGCAAAGCCGATGCGTCTTCTGAAAACGTCCTGTCGTCCCCCTGGCCGCAGCTTGGCCGCAACGCAGCTCCGCTCTGCCGCCCTCAGGACGCCCGCCGCATGCTGCGCATGGCTTTCAAGACCGCGGCCAACAACTGCAGCGGAGTCACCCGGATGGCCGCACTGCCCGTCAGCCGACCTCCCGCAGGTCCGTCGAGACACGGCGTGAGGCTGATCCGGGCCATTTGCCCGGCTGCCGCCAGAAGCCCCTCGAGCACCGCCCACGTTCCGCCGTAGATAACGGCCGTGATGGCGGGGTCGCCCACGCCGCCCTCGGCGTCGAGCTCGAGGCGCTGCACGGGGCTTCCGTCGATCGCGTCGAACATGGCGCGGAAGGCCGCAAGCATGCTGGAAATGGGCGGTCCCCCGCCCTTGCCCTTGCCGGACCGCCCCGGGGGGTGCAGGCTCGGCTGACGCGGGCCCTTCTGGTGCGAGCGCGAAAGCGTGACGGGCCCGACGCGCACCTGCATCTCGCTGTACCCGGGCCAGTGCAGCATGGTCTCGAGCGTGAAGGGAACGCAAAGAAGCAGCAGCACACCAAGCGCCGCCCCGACGAGCCCCCAGAGGAAGAGCACAGCATCAACTCCGCCGCTAGGGTGCCTCGGCGCCCTCTTCCTCTTGCGGCAATTCCGGCAGGTCGTCGAGGGAACTCAGGTTGAACCGGCGCAGGAATTCGACCGTCGTGCCGTAGAGGGGCGAGCGGGCCGCTCCGGCCGACCGGCCGACCACTTCCACCAGCCCGAGTTCCTGCAGTGTCTGCACGGTGCGCTCCGAACGCACGCCGCGCATCGCCTCGATCTCGGCGCGCGTGATCGGCTGGCGGTAGGCGATCAGGGTGAGGGCTTCGAGCGCCGGCAGGGAGAGCGTTCCCGGTGCGTTCGGCAGGGCGCGCTGCAGCGTCTCGCCGTGCTCCGGCGCCGTCAGGAGCGCAACCCGGCCTTCCTGCCAGCCAAGCTGGATGCCGTGGTCCGCGAGGCGTCGCTCGAGCTCCTCGAGCAGCACCCGCACCTCGAGCGACGTCGTGCCGAGCGAGCGGGCCAGATCGTCTTCGGTGTGCCCTTTGCCGCTCGCGAAGAGCAGTGCTTCAATCTCCTGCCAGCTCGCCATCTTCCGCCTCCTGCCGTCCGATGAGGTAGAGGGGATCCAGGAGACCTGCCTGCTCGATGCCCGCCTCGCCCAGACGCGTAAGCTCGAGTGCGCCCAGCAGTTCGAGCACTGCCTCCCGGCGCGTGCGCTCGGGCGCGGCGATGCGCAGGCGCCCCTCCTTGCGCAGTTCCCGCCGCAAAGCCGCGAGCACCCTGCGAAAAGGCATCTGTGCCTTCGGCCGCAGTCGCGCGCGTCGGCCCAGGCGCGCCGCGCGGCGCTGCAGGCGCAGCCAGGCCTCGACCAGCTCCGCACTGTCACCTGGAGCCAGCTGGCGTGGCACAGCCCGCGCGAACCGCGGCTCGCGCATGCGTCGCCGCAGGAAATCGACAGCCGCCAGGATCCCTGCATCCGGACCGGGCGCCGCCGCGGCCGTCTCGGGCTCCTCGAGCTCCTCCGCGACGTGCCGCCGCCAGCCCGCCTTGAGCCGCAACAGGCGCGCCGAAAGCACGGCGAAATCGCCGACGTCGCCAAGCGAGAGCTCTTCGGACTCCCTGAGTCCCTGCCGGAACTCGCGGGCAATGGCGGCAAGCGAGATCTCGGGCAAGGGCAGGTCACGCTCCAGCGACAGCCGGAGCAGAAGATCGAGCGGACCCTGATAGGCGTCCTGGACGACGCGAAACTGCACGGCCCGCCACCCCCCGCGTCGCATCACAGTATAACGCAGGGCAGGAGCGGGCCATAGACATGCGGGTCAGGCGCGGGCGCGCGTGACGAACGACGCGATCAGGCCAAAGATCAGCGCGGCCTTGATGCCGGCCCCTGTCGCCTTGAAGGCGCCGGAAAACAGCGCAACCCAGCCTTCCTTCGGCATCTCCCGCAGGAGGCCGCTGACCAGGCTGAAGCCGAAACCCGGCAAGGGCACGGTCGCGCCGGCGCCCGCAAGTTTGGCGAACGGCTCGTAGATGCCGAGGCCGGCAGCGATCGCTCCCAGCACCACCGAGCCCACCAGAATCACGGCCGGCGTGGCGCCGGTGAAGTCCATGATCAGCTGCGCCACGAGGCAGAGCGCGCCGCCGATCAGAAACGCCAGCAGGAAGCTCATGAGATCGCCTCCAACTCCACAGCGTGCGCCACGGTGGGGATGCTCTCCCCCTGCTGGTAGCTGCGCGGGCTGTGCAGGCTGCCTGTCGCCACCAGAAGCGCACGGCGGATCTCGCCACGCCTCAGCCTCGGCAACGCGAGGCTCGCAAGCACCAGCGCGGAACAGACCGCCCCCGAACCGCCGGCATGCACATCCTGCTCCTCGGCGTAGAGCAGCATGCCGGCGTCCTGCAGCCGCTCCCCAGGATGCTCGCGCTGCTCCGCCAGAAGTTCCTCGAGCAGGGGCGACCCGGCACGCGCCAAGTCTCCCGTCAAAATGAGGTCGTAATCACGGCTCGTCTGACCCCTGGCCCTGAAGTGGCGCAGGATCGTATCGGCGGCCGCGGGCGCCATCGCGGCACCCATGTTGTTGGGATCCTTGAGACCGTAGTCCTGGATCGTACCCACGGTGGCGGATACCATGCGGGCGAGCCCTTCGCCCGCAGGCCGGACAAGAAACGCCGCTCCACCGGTGGCGGTCCATTGCGCCGTGGGCGCCCGCTGCACGCCGAGCTCGAGCGGGTAGCGATACTGCCGCTCGGCGGCGTTGTGGTGGCTCGCCGTGGCCGCGATCGCCTGGCGGGCCGCTCCCGCGGTCACCGCAAGCCCGGCGAGCAGCAGCGATTCGCTCGTCGTGGCGCAGGCGCTGTAGAGGCCGAGCAACGGCACACCTAGGTCTCGACCCGCGAAGTTCGTCGTGGTGATCTGATCGAGCAGGTCGCCGGCGAGCATCAGATCCACGTCCGCGGCACCAACCCCCGAGCGGTCCAAAAGCAATTCGACGGCTCCCCGCAAAAGGCACTGCTCGGCCCGCTCGTAGCTTTTCTCGCCGCAGAGGTCGTCCTTGACCACCCGGTCGAAAAGATGGCCGAGCGGCCCCTTGGCCTCGAACGGCCCCACCACCGTGGCTGCGGCGCCGATCACCGCATCGAGCCGCAGGTGTCCGCGCTGCGCGAGCGCGGGCGCGGCCTGCGCGCTCATGGCTTGCCCCCCGAGATGGCGAAGCGCACGAGGCCCACCACGAACGCCGTGAGCAGACCATAGGCGATCACGGGTCCGGCCACCTGGAAGATGCGGGCACCAGTACCCATGATCGGGCCTTCCTGCTTGAACTCCATCGCCGGCGCGACGACCGAGTTGGCGAAGCCGGTGATCGGCAGGTTCGCGCCCATGCCACCAAGCTTGGCGAGACGGTCGTAGAGTCCGAGTGCCGTCGCGAGCGATCCGAGGAAGACCAGGATGATCGAGACCGGCGCCTTCACCGACTCCTGGTCGTAGCCGAGGGACATCAGGCCCGACTGCACGCCTTGCCCCACGACGCAGATCAGGCCACCGACCACGAACGCCCAGAGCGCGTTGCGCGCAACGGGCCGCGGCTGCTCCATCCGCCGCACGCGCTGCCTGTATTCCTTTGGTTCCATTGCCCGCCGCGCTGTGCGGCCACACCTCCCGCAAGGGCATGCGGGCAGCCCTAGGGCTGCCCGCTGCAAGAAACTACTCGGTGAACGCGACTTTGACGTTCGCCTTGTATTCCACGATCTGTCCCGACTGCACCTGTGCAGTCCAGTTCGCGACCTCAACCCCGGAGATGTTCCTGACCGTCTTCGACGCCTCGCGCACCGCGGACTGAACCGCGTCCTGCCAGTCCTCCTTGGACTCGCCCACGAGTTCCAGCACCTTTACCACCGGCATGACCCACATCCCTCCTCGCACAGAGGCTAGGATGCGAAGCCCCCGCCCGCGTCATGTACGGCGTCAGCGGCCAAGAATATCGCGCACGTGGCCGAGAGCGCGCCGCTCGATCCGCGAGACGCGCACCTGGTGCGTCTTGAGCCTGTCGGCGACCTCCTGCTGCGTCATGTCGCGGAAGAAGCGCAGAAACAGCACCTCGCGCTCCTCCTCGGGCAGCCGACGCATCGCCTCGCGCAGATCCACGCGGTCGATGGCGCCGTCAGCCGGGATGCCCGCGTCCTCGAGGCGGTCGATGCGCAGGAGGTCGTCGCGCTCGCCGTGGCCGATCACCTCGTCGAGCGAGTGAACCATCTGGGTGGCCTCCATCGCCTCGATCACCTCGTCGACCGTCAGTTCACAGGCCTTCGCCACCTCGAGGGGGGTCGGCTCGCGGCCGAGGGATGACCGCAGGTCCTCGAGGGTCCGCCGCGCGATCGCCGCCCGCTCGCGCAGCCTGCGGCTCACCTTGATCTGACCGTAGTCGCGCAGAAAGCGCCGTATCTCGCCGATGATGAGCGGCACGGCATAGGTGGAGAAGCGCACGCCGTAGGAGGGGTCGAAGCGTTCGCAGGCGCGCCAGAGCCCGATCGAGCCGATCTGGAAGAGGTCCTCGAGCTCCACGCCGCGGCCGCTGAAGCGGGTCACGATCGACCAGACGAGCCGCGCATTGTCGTGGATCAGTTGTTCGCGCGCCTGCGCGTCCCCCTCGCGGGCGCGCCGCAGCAGGTCGAGCTGCTCCTCGTGACGGCGATCCGCAGCGGATGGCATGTCAGGCTCCCTCCGCTGGGGCCTCCCGGCGCTTTCGCATCTCGATCCGGGTCCCCTTGCCCGGGGCGGACTCCACGTGGAAATCGTCGGAAAAGGACTCCATGAAGACGAAACCGAGGCCCATGCGCTCCGGGTCCGTGCTGAAAGACGCCTGCCTGGCCAGCGCGACGTCCTGGATGCCCACGCCCTCGTCGCGCACCGTGATCGCGATGCCCGCCTCGATCTCCCGGCAGCCGAGCTCGATCAGTCCCTCGGTTGCGGGGTACGCATGCACCACCACGTTCGATACGGCTTCGGAAACGGCAACCTTGATCTCCTCGATCTCGGACAGCGTGAAGCCGATGTTGGCCGCGAACGTGGCGACCGCCACACGGCAGAGGCCCACGTTCTCGGGTCGGCTGGGGCACACGAGCTCGAAATACTGCGTCATGCGCGGGGCACCTCGCTCTCCGAGGCGAGTAGCGGCATCACCTGCCGCACGCCGCTCATCTCCAAGACGGTACGCACGCTGCCTTCGGCCGCGGTGACAAGGTAGATCGACCCGCCGCGCTCGCTCAGGCGGCGATAGCGGCCGAGCAGCACGCCGAGGCCGGAGGAATCGAGAAAGCGTACACCGCGCAGGTCGATGACGATACGTTGCATTCCGGCGTCGATCAGTCCGTCCAGCTGCTCGCGCACCAACGGTGCCGCCGTGAGGTCGAACTCGCCGGCCAGCCTCGCCGTGGCGGTGCGTCCCTGTCTCTTGATGGCTATCTGCACAGGCTTCCCTGCCTCTTCCAGCATGCAGGGCCGCTTCGCCTCGCCCGTCGGCCATTCCTCCTGACAGCAGCCGACACGGAGGCCGCGGTCCGTCGAAGAGTGACAGACCGCGGCCCCGCTTCGCGGGCGTTCGCGTCAGATGCGGAGGACTCCCTGCACGATCTGCCTGAGAAGCAGCATGAACGTCTGGCGTTCGACCGCGTCGCGCGCCACCAGGGGAACCTCTGTGACCCGTTTGCCGCCCAGCACGATCTCGGCGTGGCCAATGACCTGCCCACGCCGCACCGGTGCCATCAGGCTGTGCCGCAGCACCGGCCTCAACTCGACGCTCGGACTGCTAAGCCGCGCCTGTACCGCGGAGACGTCGTGCTGCACCGTCGCCGCCACGCTGCCGCGCGTGCCGCGCAGCACGCTGACGCGCCCCACGCTCTGACCTCCCTTGGCCAGCAGGACAGCGCGGTAGTTCGAGAAACCGTACGACAGCAGGCGCTGCGCGTCGCCAAAGCGGGTCTTGGACGATGGCGCGCCCATCACGACGGCGATCAGCCGGAGGCCCTCGCGCTTGGCCGTCGCGGCCAGGCAGTAACCGGCGTGGCTCGTGTAACCTGTCTTGAGACCGTCAACGCCAGGCACGGGGCCGAGCAGCCGGTTCGTGTTGACGAGCCAGAGCCTCCCGCCCTTGCCGTCGCGGATCGTGCGGTCCTGGCGCTGTGAGGTCAGGGCGAGCAGGCCGGGATCGTTGATCGCCGCCCTGGCCAGCTTGGTCATGTCGAGTGCGCTTGTGACGTGCCCCGCGACGTCCAGGCCGTGGCTGTTCACGTAGTGCGTGCGCGTCATGCCGAGCCGCTTGGCCTCGCGGTTCATCCGGGCCACGAACGCCTCCTCGGAACCGGCCAGATGTTCGCCGATCGCCACGCAGGCGTCGTTCGCGGAACCGATCGCCACCGCGCGCAGGAGCTGTCCCAGGGGAAGCGTCTCGCCGGGCTCGAGCCAGATCTGCGAACCGCTCGTGTGGTACGCCCTGTCGGAGACGGAAACCGGATCGCCGAGGTGCGCCTTGTGCTGACGGACGGCCTGGAGAGCCAGATGCAGCGTCATGAGCTTGGTCATGGATGCCGGCGCCCGCACTTCGTCCGGATTCTTCGCGAACAGCACCTGACCCGTGGAGGCCTCGACCAGAATGGCCGACGGCGATGTCGTGGGCGGGGGCGACGGCGCCGCCCAGGCCGGGGCAGGTAACCCGAAGGCCAGGGCGGCGCCGAGGATCAAGGCCAACTTGCGCACGTGCCATACCTCCTCGGCCGTAGCATGTCCGGCCGAAGGGCGCACCAACATGCTCAGGCCCTGGGATGGGCCCGCGCGTAGACCTCCTTGAGCCTGGCCTTCGTGAGATGCGTGTAGATCTGTGTCGTCGAGATGTCGGCGTGACCCAGCAGTTCCTGCACCGAGCGCAGGTCGGCGCCATTCTCGAGCAGGTGCGTCGCAAACGAGTGACGCAGCGTGTGCGGCGTGATCGAACGTTCGATCTTGGCTTCCTGGGCGTAGCGCTTGACGATCTTCCAGAATCCCTGGCGCGTCAGCCGGTGGCCGTGGTGGTTCACGAAGAGGCACTGCTCGCGCACGTCCCGCAGCAGGCGGGGCCTGGCCTGCTGGAGGTAAAGCACGAGGCTCTTGACCGCGAACGAACCGATCGGCACGAGGCGCTCCTTCGAGCCCTTGCCGAGGCAGCGCAGGTAGCCCTGCTCGAGGTTCACGTCGCCGAGGTTGAGCGAGACCAGTTCGGAGACGCGGATGCCGGTGGCATAGAGCAGTTCCAGCATGGCGCGGTCCCTGAGCCCCGCGGGCTGCGCCGCATCCGGCTGGCGCAGGATCTGTTCCACCTCCGCCACGGTCAGGACGCGCGGCAGCCTCCTCTCGAGCTTGGGCGATTCCAGGTTGCGCGTCGGGTCCTCCTGCAGCAGACGCTCGCGCACGAGATACTGGTAGAACGCCTTGAGCGCCGCGAGGCGCCGCGCAATCGTCGCGGTCGCCTTGCCCTGGTCCTGGAGGTGCAAAAGGTAACCGACGATGGTGTCGCGGGAGACGGCCTGCAGTTGCGGCGTCTTCTGCTCCCGCAGATAGTCCTGATACTGACGCAGGTCGCGGCCGTAGGACTCGAGCGTATTGCGCGCCAGTCCCCGCTCCACGCTCAGGTAGGCGATGAAGTCGGATACGAAGTCCTGCACAGCCATTGCCTCCCCGTCCGCCGGTACCCCAACAGGCCTATCTTGTGCCGCGACTGGGCCACCTATACAGTGCCTGCAGCTCCCATGACCCGCAAGGTGTCGTTCGGCAGCGGTCGGGGCCCCCAGGGTATGACGGGGCCCCCGCACAGATGACTATGCGGGGGCCCGGGGAATCAGAAGCCGATAACGTCGTGCAGGTCGGTGTAAGGGAGACCCGTCGCGCTCGCGACCGCCTCGTAGGTCAGCTTGCCTTCGTACGTGTTGACGCCACGCTGCAGCGCCGGATCGTCGCGCAGCGCGGCCTCGAGGCCGTGCTTCGCGATCTTGAGCAGGTAAGGCAGGGTGACGTTCGTCAAGGCGAAAGTCGAGGTGCGCGGCACCGCACCGGGCATGTTGGCCACGGCGTAATGGACGACGCCGTGCTTCTCGTAGGTCGGGTTCGAGTGCGTGGTGATGCGGTCGATCGTCTCGATCGATCCGCCCTGGTCGATGGCGACATCGACGATGACCGAGCCGGGCTTCATCGTCTCGACCATCGCCTCCGACACCAGCTTCGGCGCGCGGGCGCCCGGGATGAGGACGGCGCCGATCAGCAGGTCGGAATCGGCGACCTGCGCCGCAAGGTTGTGCTCGTTGGACATCAGCGTCTCAAGGCGGCCCTGGTAGAGCTCGTCCAGGTAGCGCAGACGCGCGGCAGACACGTCCAGGATGGTGACGCGGGCGCCCATGCCGACGGCGATCTGCGCGGCGTTCTGACCCACCGTGCCGCCGCCCACGACGACGACATGCGCCGGCAGCACCCCTGGCACGCCGCCGAGCAGCACACCCTGGCCACCGTGCGCCTTCTCGAGGCAGTGGGCGCCGATCTGCGTGGCCATGCGGCCCGCGACCTCGCTCATCGGCACGAGAAGCGGCAGCGAGCGGTCGGCGAGCTGCACCGTCTCGTAGGCGACGCCGATGACCCCCCGGCGCAGCAGAGCCTCGGTCAGCTCTTTGGCCGGCGCGAGGTGGAGGTAGGTGTAAAGGATCTGACCGGGTCGGAAGATGTCGTACTCTTCAGGCAACGGCTCCTTCACCTTGACGATCAGGTCCGCCTGGGTCGCGATCTTGCGCTTGTCGTTTTCGATAACGGCGCCGAACGCCGCGTATTCGCTGTCAGGGAAGCCGGAGCCGACACCCGCCCCCGCCTCCACAAGCACCTTGTGGCCGCTTCCTGTCAGTGCGCGGGCGCCACCCGGGGTCAGTCCCACCCGGTTCTCGTCCGCCTTGATTTCCTTGAGCAAGCCGATGATCAACGGAGGTGCACTTCCTTCCTAACATCCGTTCAACCCCCAACATACGGCCACAGGAGGTGAAGGGCAAGGGGACTAAGGTAGGCTTCCGCAGTGGCCGCCAGGACGAGACCGCTTGCTGCAATCGCCCCTGTGCCGGCGAAGCGGACCAACGCCGAGATCATCTGCGGCGCCTTGAGCCGGGCCCGGTAGAAGTCCGAAGCGTAGAGGGCGGCAGACTCGGACAAGAGCCAGATGCTCGGCAAGACGAGCAGGGCCGGCGGCAGCACGCCGAGCAGCACCACGAGGAGGCCCCTCCCGCCCAGTTCGCCCAGCAGGAACGCGCTGGCGAAGCCGATCGAGAACCCCTTAACGGCGAGCCACAGCCAGCTCGTCACGACCCCGACCACCACCAGGGCAAGCAGCCAGCTGAGCAGAAACAGCCGCCCGTCCGCATAGAGCGCGGCACGCATCAGGGCGGGTCCCTGCGGCACACCGTGCTGCAGACTGCCGAGGAAGCCACCGAGATATGCGAGAAGATCCGACCGCTGCAAGGCGCTCAGCTGCCCGGCCGCGTAGGCGCCGAAGCCGAGCGACAGGAGCGACCATGCGGCGGCGGCGAGGTACCAGCCGAAACGCCGGTGCACGCGCCTTATCGCGATGTCCAGATACGAGTCGATCGTGTGCACCTTATCCCTCCAAGCCCAGGCTATGGTCCGTTCCCACCCGCTTATGCCGGTGCAGGAGTGCCAGCGATTGCCGTCGAAGACCGTCGACGGATTCCGTCCGCGACCGCCCGCCGCGGCCGTTTCGCGGCTGGTCCCGTGCCCACTCTCCACAATGAGGTGAGCCGTAATTCCGGCGACGTTAGGCCCGGGTTCGAGCCCCAAGGGCGCCCCGTTGGCCATGCTGGCGGCCTTGTCCGAGCATCTGAACCGCCCACTTGAACTCGATGCGCTGCTTGGCGAGGCCCTCCACATCCTTCAGTCCCATCTCGGCGCACCGGCGATTTGGCTGACCCTTGGCGGTCGCGACGAGGAACAGCAGCTCGCTGCGCACCTTGACCTGCCGCCTGCGCTTGCGGCAAACGGCGAGTCGGCGCTGCGCTGGGCGCCCTGCCGCTGCCAATCCGCTCTCGCCCGCGGCGAGCTCCGGTCGTCGCCGCGCGTTTTCGCGTGCGACCGCCTCGAGCTCGCCAGCGGGAACACCGCTGGTCTGCGTTTCCACGCCAGCGTGGCTCTGCGCGCCAGTGACCGCGTTGTCGGCCTGCTGCACGTGGTGCGTCCTGCGGCACAGGATCTCACCGGCGAAGAGTCCGCGCTGCTTGCGGCAGCCGGCCACATCCTCGGCATGGCCGTCGAGCGCACCACGGCCGCGGCCCTGGGTCAGGGCACCGTGCAGCAGCAGGAACAGCGCGCGATGCTGAGCTTCACCTCTCGCCTGCTCGGCCTGCTCGATGCGGACGAGATCATGGCGCAGACGTCCGAGATCGTGGCGAAGATGTTCGGAGCCCCGCTCGTCGGGGTCTACCTGTTCGACGAGTCCACCCGTACGCTGGCATTGCGCTCAGGTGTCGGCTGGGCAGGCGCATTCCACGGGCAGGAGCGGATCTCGCTCGACGAGCCGCGCGATCTCGTCTCGCTCGTCGCGCGCAGCCGCGAAGCTCAGATTGCGGGGGGCGACGCCGACGCCAGCATCGAGCTGTCCGCCGCAGCCCTGCACATGGGCATGGCGTCCGGCCTCGCTGCAGCGATGCGGGTTGGTGACAAGCTGATTGGCGTGCTGGCGGCCCATGCGCGCGAGCGCGGCCGCTTCGGCGCGGACGATCGGCGCTTCCTCGCGAGCCTCGCCGACCAGGCCGCGCTGGCCCTGGACCGGGCGGACCTCCTCGCGGCTACCCGCCGCCAGCTTCGGGACCTCGCGGCACTGAATGAGAAGGCGGCGCAGCAGACCCGCCAGCTCAGCGAAACATATGGCGCCACGCTCGCCGTGCTTGGCGACGCCCTCGAGCTGCGCGACCAGGAGACGATGGGCCACACGCAGCGCGTGGTCTCGCTCGCCGTGTCGCTGGGCGAGGCGCTCGGCCTAGGGCCGGACGACCTCGTGCACCTGCAGTGGGGCGCCTACGTCCACGACCTGGGCAAGATCGGCGTACCAGATGCCGTTCTGCGCAAGCCGGGCCCCCTGTCACCCGACGAGTGGCGACTGATGCAGCGGCATCCGGAGCAGGGCTTCAACCTCCTGCAGCGCCTTTTCTTCCTCTCTCGCTCGCTCGACGTCGTGCGCTACCACCACGAGCGCTTCGACGGCGGCGGCTATCCTTTGGGTCTCAAGGGTGATGAGATCCCTCTCCTCGCCCGCATCTTCGCCGTGGCCGACGCCTTCGACGCCATGACGAATGACCGCCCGTACCGCACCGCCCTGCCAACCGATGAGGCCATGTCCGAACTGCGCCGCCACCGCGGCAGGCAGTTCGACCCGCAGGTCGTGGATGCGCTCGAGCATCTGCCGGACCATTTGCGCCGGGCGCGCCCGGCCACGTTCGACGACGACTTCGCCTTGCCGGTCGGGGCGTCGGCGCCACCGCCGCTCCCGGACGGAGGCGAACGGCTGCTGCAGTTCGCCCGCCTGTGCGGTGAAGTGTTGCAGGCGCGGGACCTCGGAAGCGCCCTCGACATCATCGCGGAGGGCGTTCACCAGGCCAGCAGCGAGACGTCGTGCGCCATTCTGCTGCAGGACGCCGCCGGACACGGGCTGCGCATCGTCGCCCACCGCGGCCCGATCGGTTCCCTGTCCGACCAGGCCACCGGCGAAACCGCCGCCCTGCGGGCCCTCCAGAGCCAGAAGCCCTATTACGCGGCCGATCTCGCGCAGGAGCGCCTGCAGGCGATCATGGGCAAGCAGATGCGCTCGGAGTTTGCCCTGCCCCTCACGGTGGACGACCAGACGTACGGCATCCTTGAAGTCGCCGCCACGGACCAGGATGCCTTCACCGTGGACCACCGGCACGCCCTCGAGGCGTTTGCCATGCTCGCCGCGTTCACGGTGCAGCGGGTGCAGCGCGACGGCGAGGTGGAACGTCTCGCCTTGACCGACCACGTCACAGGCCTCGCGAACCGCCGGGCGCTCGAGGAAGCGGCGGAGCGCGAATTTTCGCGTGCCGCCCGCCATGCCCGGCCGATCGCCCTGATAGCCCTTCATCTGGACGCCTACCCCGACCTCTGCCTCGAGGAGCGCCCCCTTGCCGACGAAGCCTTGCGCATGGCCGCCCGCCTCATGCACCAGAGTTGCCGCAAGGAAGACGTGCTCGGACGGCGTGAGGGTGGTGAGTTTCTCTTCGTTCTGCCTGAGACGACAAAAGTGGGGGCTCTTTTGGTCGCGGAGCGCCTGCGCGCGGACATCGCGCGCGTTGCCCTCGAGGACGGGCGTCACCTCAGCGTCAGCGTGGGCGTCGCAAGCCTGCCGGACGACGGCGACTCGCTGACCGCTCTTCTTAATGGGGTAGATCAGGCGATGGTCAGGGCGATGCGCAGGGGCGGGAATGAGGTCGTGGCCATGAGCGGCCCGCGGATTGGCGATCCACCGCCAGCGTGAGCCTTGCCGCTTCGGCTTTTCCCTGGCGAAGGCAAAACCAGGGTGTCGCTGCCCGGAAGGACAGCGACACCCTGGTTTTCCCCTGTCGTCTACGACGCCGTCACGGCGTTGTGCAGCAGGGCAAGCCAGATGCGGCTGTGGCCCCGTACTCGTCGCCGAGGATCGAGGTGAGGATGTCGCGGATCTCAAGCGTCGGGGCCATCGCTGCGAGGGAGGCATAGCGGGCCACGGCATTCGTCTCACCGGCCGCCGAGACATCCTGCACGTAGCCGAGGTTTGGCGGCGGCGGGACCGGCGGGCTGCCCGCCCTGTTCGGGTCCCAGGCGATGCAGGAGCGCTGCCTGGATGCGGGCGTGACCGTATTCGTCACCGGTGATGCTCGTGATCAGGAGCGCGACAGGGGGTCGGGTGCCTCGTGCGCGATGCCGGCGTAGAGCTCGACATCCGAGAGTTCTCCTGGATCGATACCTCGAGCAGTTGCGCGAACGAGGAATCGAGGTGCGCTTCCACGGGCCAGGGGGCGGCGACCACGTACGCAAAGCCTCCAGAAGCGATTTGTTTCGGGGTACCCGTAGCCAATCAATCTACCAAGTTGACGGAATTAGGTTACTTCTCTGTATTAGCCAAAAGCGGGTTGGCCTCGCCCACCCGTCCACCCACATTCGCGACGCCACGGCTCCGCCGGCAAGTGGGACAACTCCACCTTGGCCGACTTCGGCGCACTGTCGTCGGCGGCTGCCGCGCCCCTGACAGCACGAGGGAGGCAATGCCGTTCGCGTGGCGCATGATGCCGGCAAGGACAGCGCAGACCCCGCCATCCCTCAGGCAGATGGTGATAAAAAACCTGTGCTGGCAGGAACCCCCACGTCTGGCTTGAAGATTGCAGGGGGGGGACTGGAGGCGAACCATGCGCAAGCGGGGAACCGCGGCCGCTCTCGGCCTGGCCGCACTCACTGTCGCCGCGGCTGGCTGCATGACGGCCGGCGGAGTGACAGTCCATGCCATGGTCCCGCTGCGGCGGCCAATCGCCGAGGGCAGGGTGGTCGGGCGGGTGCGGCCTCTCGACATCGCAGCCCGCGTCGACGCCAAGCTGATCGGGGAACCTCCCACCAGTTGGACACCGACCAGGCTCGCCATGGCTACGGACCAGATCGGCTTCGCCGCCGGCGTCGGCCCCGGCGTCGGCGCCTCGCCTTACCTCGCCCTCGGCACCACGGACGGCGGGCAGAGCTTTTCACTGCTCTTCGTGGCCCTGCAGCCTATCGTGGCGGTGCAGGCGCCAGATGCAGGGCACGCCTTCTTCCTCGAGCAGGACTGCGTGAACGGCGGCGTCTGTTCAAGCACGCTGCAACTGTGGCGCAACGGCGCCTCGAGCCCGTTGACGCTCTGGCAGGGCAGGACCGACGCCGTGCTCGGCTTCAGCTTCCCGACTGCGACAGACGGCTACATCGCAGCGGCCAGGACCTGGTCGAATCCCCCATCCGAAAGCATCTACGCCACACACGACGGAGGGCGGAGTTTCCTTAGGCTCCCCTCGCCCTGTGCGAACTGGTATCCTCCAGCGTCTGGCGCGCTCTCCTTTTACACCGCATCGGCGGGCTGGCTGCTCTGCGGCGCCGTCAGCCAGTCCCCCACCGCAAATGACGTCAAATTGCTGGCGACAACAGATGGTGGCGATCACTGGGTCAGCATCGGCGCTGCGCCGACCGCGGGGCAGTCTGTGCCATCTCCGCCGGTCGGCGCCGCCGACGCGCTCTGGACGGAGAGTGCCGAGTCCGCGTACCTGAGCGTCGGCGGCAGCGGCGTACTCATGACGCAGGACGGCGGGCACACCTGGCACCGTCCGCCAGGGGCAAAGACTCCCGGCTTGAGCGCCGTCACCTCGCTCGGGTTCCTGCCGGGCGGCTTCGGCTGGCTCCTCTCGCTGCCCCTGCCTGGACTCGAGGAGACTATGGACGGGGGCCGCGACTGGCGAACGGTCGGCAAGCCCGCGCCACTTGCACCCGCGTTCGACATGGACGTCTCGACGCTCGCCACCGGAGTCGTCTACGCTTTGGCCGCTGCGCCATACCCCGGTTACGCGCCGGACAACGTTCTTCTCGCCAGCCTGGACGGCGGCAGAACCTTTGCCAGGGTCGCCGCGCTCGGCACCTGGCTGGGCAACCTCGACGTCCTGTCGCCGCAGGACCTGGTCGCCGCCGAAAACGTACCGGATGGGTCCTACGTGGCGGAGTCTGGCGACGGCGGTGCGCATTGGCGGCGCGACCGGCTGCCCGCGGGCTGGAGTGTGGGGGGGCTCGGCTTCGCGAGCCCCGGACAGGGCTGGGTCACGGCCTATGACCCAAGGCGCTCGCCAGGCTTCACCATCTTCCGTTGCGGGCCGGGCACCTGTGGGCGCCTGCGCACGCCGTTCACGCCAGGACTCGCGCGCATGACGGGACCCTTCTCCGGCTTCGCGGTGGGTATGGATGAGCGCCAGCGCTACGCGCTCTTCGCCACCGCCGACGCGGGCGGCAGTTGGCGCGAAGGCCTGCTGCCGAGGGACCTCGCCTTCGGCGCCGCGGGAGCGGCCGGCAACGTGCGCTGGCTTTACCAGAGCGATGCCATGCCGCCGCCGATGGGCGGCCTCGGTCCGTCGCCGGCCTCCCATGCGCTCGTCAGCGGCGACAGCGGCCGGACATGGCGGGAGATCAGGTTCCCAGCGGGGGCCCAGGAAGTGGCGTCGCTGTCGTTCACAGACTCGCTGCAAGGGCTGCTGGTCACCTTCAATCCCATCACCGGTACCTCCCTCTGGTCGACAGATGACGGTGGCGGGACCTTCAGGCTGCTGCCCTAGCGTGCGGATCGCGACCTGCCTTGAGCGGCAGGGTCGTGAAGCCTTCCCGACTTGCCCCAGCGTCCTCCGCCGCCGACGGCACCCGGTGGCTCTCCGCGTCGCATGGCGAGCACCGCGGACGTGCGCTTGGACCCCACGGCGGCGACGAGTTCGTCGGCCGTCGCGTCGTGCAGTCCCCTGTGGATGCTGCCGAACGCCTCGACAAGCCGTGCGCGGGCCGCGGGCCCGAAGCCGGGCAGGAGTCCGAGCGGCAGCTGGTAGACGTACGCGGGGTAGCGGCGAGGCTCGGTCGGCGGCGCCATCGACAGGGCACGGTCCAGCACCCCCGTGACGACCCTGTGGGCAGGATCGGCCGGGCAGCCGAACTGCGGCGGCTCGCCTGTGACGACTGCATCACAGACCAGGCAGAAGGTGCGATGGTACTTGCCGAAGGCCGGATTCATGCCGTAGATGGTTTCGGCCTCTCCTGCGGCCAGACGCCTCAGGGTCGAAAAGCCGCACGTTGCACCCCCGAGCGCGTTGAGCTCGCGTCCGACGGTGTCGGGTCCATGCGCATCGGAGCCGCCCATCAGACCGAGCCCGGCGATGGCGCCGACGTGGCGGGCGATCTCGACGTCGGCCGAAAGGCCCAGTTCAAGGCCCAGCCCCTTGCGGTCGCTGAAGGCGTCGGCAAGCGTCAGTCCCACACCGAACAGGCCGCGGTGCGGCGTGAAGGCGTGGGCGACCACGACGATGCCACCCGCCCCTTCGACGCTGCGGCGAAAATCTTCCGGCGCAAGGTACATGCGCTGCGTCGAGAGGCTGGGATTCTTGACGCTCTCGCGATAGACGCGCGCGATCTGCCGCACTCCGTCAAGTCCTGGCGCGTAGGCGAGCAAGTGGAAAGGTCCCGAGTCCATGAGACGGAACTCCGCCTCCAGCGCGCCGACGATCACGGTGCCTGCCCCGTCCGCAAAGCCGCCGTCGGCGGTCTCCGCCAACGTGCCCGCGGCGAGGGCCGTCTCGAGATCGTCGAGGCCTCTCGCCGTCCCCAGGTCCACCACCGCGCCGAGGTCCGCGCCATGGCGGCGCAGTGCCCGCGGAATCGTCTCGAGCGTAAGGTTGCGCGATGCGCTCACCTTGATGGGCAAACCCTGACGGCCGGCCCCAAGGTGTATGTGCGTGTCGCAGAGGATCACAGCAGCAGAAGCCCGAGCGCGGTCTTGACGTCGCCCATGCGACCGGCCTTCGCCATGGCGACCGCTTCGCGCAGGGGCACGCGCTCGACGGAGATGTCCTCGTCGACGTCGCCCGGCAGGCGGGACGCCACCAGATCCTCCGCCCGGAAGAAGTGGTAGACCTCAGACGAGTAGCCTGGCGCCGCATACCCCGTCAGGATCTCCGTGAGCCTCCCGGGCTTGAAGCCGCACTCCTCCTGCAACTCGCGGATCGCGGTCTCGCGCGGATCCTCTCCAGGCTCGAGCGTGCCGGCCGGGAGTTCCAGGATCTCCTGGCCAGTCGGGTGACGGAACTGGCGAACGAGCAGCACGTCGTCGCCGAGCAGCGGAATCAAGACGACCGCCCCGGGGTGTTGGACCCAAGCTCTCTTGTACCGGTGGTGGCCGTCGTCGATCTCGTCCACCAGCATGCGGAAGGGCCCTTCGTACAAGGTCTCGCGCGTGACAAGCTGGGCTCTCTCGCCCATTCGCCGTCCCTCCTACTGCACCAACGGCCTCCCAGGTCGGTACCTCGCGGCCGCCAAAGGTGCTCTGCCTATCATCATGGCCCCCGGGCGACAGAGCAACCACCGGACCCGCCGCGGTTACGGCAAGGCCCGCCCACAGGGGCGGGCCGCAGCAGCTTCGTGGCGCAGCGCACGCACGGCGTGCCGGCCGCGGCACGGGGTGCAGCCATCGCGCTAGATGGCGGTGTCGGCAGGCAGCGAGGGTGCGCGCCCTGCCGGAATCTGGGTGTGGGCGTGGTACGAGGAGCGCACGAGCGGACCCGCCTCGCAATGGGCGAAGCCCATGCCCAGGGCCTCCTCGCGGATCTCCGCGAACTCGTCGGGCGTGTAATAGCGCTCGAGCGGCAGATGGTGCATCGTCGGCCGCAGGTACTGGCCCACCGTGACGATGTCCACGCCCACATGGCGCAGGTCCGCGAGCGTACGCCGGATCTCCTCGCGGCTCTCGCCCAGCCCGAGCATGATGCTGGACTTGGTGAAAGATGTGGGCTCCATCAGCTTGGCCCGCCGGAGCAGTTCCAGAGTGCGGGGATACTTCGCCTTCGAGCGCACATGATCCGAAAGACGCTCGACCGTCTCGACGTTGTGGTTCAGGATTTCCGGGCGGGCATCCATCACCAGTCTGAGAGCGTCCCAGTTGGCCTGGAAGTCCGGTATCAGCACCTCGACCGAACACTCCGCGGTACGCCGCCGGATCGCGCGGATCGTCTCCGCGAAGATTGCCGCCCCGCCGTCCACGAGGTCATCCCTGGCCACCGAGGTGACGACGACGTGCCTGAGGCCCATGTCCTCGACGACCCCCGCGACGCGTTCCGGTTCCTGCAGGTCGAGCTCGTTCGGCCTGCCGCTCTGCACCGCGCAGAAGCCGCAGTGCCGGGTGCAGACCCGGCCAAGGATCATGAACGTCGCCGTCCTGTTGTTCCAGCACTCGCCCAGGTTCGGGCAACGCGCCTCCTCGCACACCGTGTGAAGGGAACTGCCGCGCATCATGCGGTTGATGGCGGCGTAGTTGCCACCGGCAGTCGGCAGCTTGACGCGCAGCCATTCGGGACGCCGGCCAAGGTCCTTCTGTGTCAAGGGCATCTCAGTACACCTGTGTTTCGGGGCCCACCGCCTCGAGCCGCCGTTTGACGGACGCGAGGTACTGGTTGGCTGTCGCCCCATCGAGGATGCGGTGGTCGAACGAGAAGGAGAGGAACATCATGGAGCGCACCGCGATGGCGTCGCCCTCGACAACCACCGGACGCTTGACGATCGACTCCATGGAGAGGATCGCCGCCTGCGGCTGATTGATCAGCGGGGTCGAGAAAACGGACCCGTAAGAGCCCGGATTGTTCACGGTGAAGGTCCCCCCTTCGAGGTCCGCGAGCGTCAGGCGTCCTGCGCGCGCACGCGAGATGAGGTCGTTCGCGGCGCGGGCGAGCCCCGCGATCGAATAGCCGTCCGCATTGCGCAGCACAGGCACCACGAGCCCGTCTGGCACGGCCACCGCAAGCCCGACATGGATCGCCCCGTGGAGAATGATCTTGTCTCCGCCCCAACTCGCGTTGATCTGCGGAAACTCGCGCAGGGCCTCCACAGCCGCCTTCGTGACGAACGGCAGGTAGGTCAGGGGTACCCCTTCGCGCGCCTCGAACTCGGCGCGCAGGCTCTTGCGCAGGGCGACGACCCTGCTCATATCCACTTCGAACCACGCGGTCGCGTGCGGCGACTCGCGCTTCGATCGTACCATGTGCTCGGCGATGGTGCGACGCATCGGGGTAAGGGCCATGAACGTGTCGCCAGCCACGGGCGCGGCGGCGGGCGGGGCGGCTGCAGCAGGCGCGCTGGCCTGTGGCGCCGTGGAGCCCCCGGCTCCACCGGCAGCCTGGAAGCGCTCGAAATCGCCTCGCGTGACGCGGCCGTCGGCGCCGGTGCCCGGCACCAGGGCGAGGTCGAGGCCGGCCTCGTGCGCCAAGCGCCGCACGTATGGCGAGGTGCGCACGCGTCCGCGCGGGCCAGCCGCAGCGGGCTGCGCCAGCGCAGGGACGGCAGGGGCCGCGCTCGGCGCGGGGATGGCGGGGGCCGCGCTCGGCGCGGGGATGGCGGGGGCCGCGCTCGGCGCGGGGGTGGCAGGGGCCGCGACGACCGGTCCCACAGCTTCGGCCCCAGCCACGCCAAGGCCCTTCTCGGCGAGCTCGCAGATCGGCTCGCCTACCTTCAGCGTCTGGCCCTCTTCCGCCAGCAAGGCCGTCAAGGTGCCGCCGAACGGTGATGGCACCTCGGCGTTCACCTTGTCGGTCGCCACCTCGCAGAGCGGCTCGTACTTCTCGACGTGATCGCCGACCTTCTTGAGCCAGTGGCCGATGGTGCCTTCCGTGACGCTTTCCCCAAGTTGGGGCATCTGGACTTTGATGGTTTCCGACCTCCTTGGCGGGCTAGAGCGCGCAGAGCTCGCGCGCCGCCTGCGCGATCTTCTCGGGGTTCGGCATGAAGTGCTCCTCCTGCGGGGTGTTGAACGGCATGGCGGGGATGTCGGGACCCGTCAGCCGCCTGATCGGCGCGTCAAGTTCGAAGAGGGCCCCCTCCGCGATCGTCGCCGCCACTTCCGCCCCGGCGCCCATGGTGTAGTTGGCCTCGTGCACGATCAGGGCGCGGTGCGTCCGCGCGACAGACTGCAGGATGGCCTCGCGGTCGAGCGGCACCAGGGTGCGCAGGTCCACCACCTCAGCGGAGATGCCCTCCTGCGCCAGCGCCAGCGCCGCCTGCTCGGCGTGGACCGCCATGAGACCGTAGGCGAAAATGCTGACGTCCTTGCCCTCGCGCACCAGGCGAGCCTTGCCGATGGGCACGGTGTAATCCCCCTCAGGGACCTCGCCGCGCACCAGGCGGTAGCTGCGCTTGTGCTCGAAGAACAGGACGGGGTCCTCGTCGCGGATGGCGGCCTTAAGCAGGCCTTTGGCATCGGCCGGTGTCGACGGGATGCACACCTTGAGCCCTGGCACGTGCATGAAGAAAGCCTCGACACTCTGCGAGTGGTAGAGGCCCCCGTGCACTCCCCCACCGAATGGGGCACGAATGACCATCGGGACGTGGAAGTCGTTGTTGGAGCGGTAGCGGATCTTCGCCGCCTCGCTGACGATCTGGTTGAATGCCGGGTGGATGAAGTCCGCGAACTGGATCTCGGCGATCGGCACGAGTCCGTTGAGCGCCATGCCGATTGCGACGCCCACGATCCCGGACTCGCCGAGCGGGGCGTCGATCACGCGCTGCTCGCCGTAGGCGTCGACAAGGCCTTCCGACGCGCGGAAGACGCCGCCGCGCTTGCCCACGTCCTCGCCGAGGAGCACGACGCGCTCGTCACGCGCCATCTCCTCCCGCATCGCCTCACGGATGCCGTCGATCAGGTTTTTCACGGCCATGACGCCCTGCCTCCTAGTCCGCGTACACGTGCTTGAACATGTCCTCGACCAGCGGGTATGGCGCGGCCTCGGCATAGGCGATGGCCTCATCGACCTCCGCCTGCACCTCGGCCCGCAAGGCGTCGTTGTCCTCGGCCGTCAGGCTGCCCGCCTCGAGGAGGTGGTTCTGCATGCGCAGGATCGGGTCCCGATCCTTCCATGCCTCCACCTCGTCGCGGCTGCGGTAGGTGCGGTCGTCGTCGTCCGAGGAATGCGGTAGCAGGCGGTACATCTTGAATTCGAGCAAGGTCGGGCCGTCGCCGCGCCGGGCGCGCTCGGCCGCCTGCCGTGTCGCCTCGTAGCAGGCGAAGAAGTCGGTGCCGTCGACGGCCACGCCCGGCATGCCGTAGGCGAGCGCCCGCTCGGCCACGTCCTGCACCGCCATCTCACGGCTCTGCGTCGTCGAGATGGCATAGCCGTTGTTCTCCACCACGAAGAGCACCGGCAGTTTGTAGATCGACGCCCAGTTGAGCGCTTCGTGGAAGTCGCCCTGGCTCGTGGAGCCTTCCCCGAGGGAACACGCCGCCACGGTGTCCTCGCCGCGCATGCGGCTCGCGTAGGCGACGCCGACAGCGTGCAGGACCTGCGTCGTCACCGGGCTCGACCCGGTGATCACGTGGCGCTCGCGCCAGCCGTAGTGCCCGGGCATCTGACGCCCGCCGGACGTCAGCTCCTCGGCCTTGCCCAGCAGACTAAGGAAAGCCTGCTTCGCGCTGTAGCCGAGCGCCACCATGACGCCGAGGTCTCGGTAGTAAGGCAGGACGAAATCGCCCTGGCGCAGGCCCGCCGCCCAGCCAACCTGCGCGGCCTCGTGGCCGCGGCAGGGAATGACGAACGGTGCCTTGCCGGCCCGGTTCAAAACCCACATGCGCTCGTCGATGGTGCGGACGAGCAGCATGCTGCGGTACATTCTGAGGACGTCGTCGGGACCGAGAGATGAGGTTGTGCCTGCCGACGTCTTCGTCTTGGCCATCTGTCGGAAACCTCCCTCCGCCTACAGGGCTCCGGGCGGTGCGTCGCCGGCGGCTCGGCGCCCAGCGCCATGCGACGGCCCTGCGGCCACACGTTAACAGCCGTCCAGCGATCTCCATAGTCACCTTAGGCATGGGTACCGGCGTAGTCAAGCAAAGCCTGCCTGCCCTCAAGGACGCGCAAAGCTCCCTGGGCGAGCGCCAGCATCTCGGATTCACCAGGGAAGATGCAGATCTGACGCGCGACCCATTCTACCCGCCGCAGGACGGCCTGCACCAGGGCTTCGTCGTGCGCGAGGCCGCCGGTGAGCACGAGCGCGTCGACCGGCCAGCCGCTCAAGGCCGCCATCCGACCGATCTCGCGGGCCACGCCGAGAGCGAGCGCCCTGCGCACCAGAGCGCCGCGCCCGCGCCGCGGGATGCGGCGCAGATCGTTGGTGCCCATCAGGTCCACGAGCCCGCCATGCCCGCTGATCCGCCTCCTGGTCAGCTCGCGAAGATCCACGCGGCCCGCCTGCGCCTGCCGCCAGACGGTCCAGAGGGGCAGGGCGCCGGAACGCTCGGCCGCGAACGGGCCATCGCCGTCCAAGGCGTTGTTGACCTCGACCACGCGGCCGTGGTCGTGCAGACCGACGGTGATGCCACCCCCCAGGTGCGCCACGACGAGCACCAGTTCCCCATAATCCCTGCCTATGCGGGAGGCGGCCCGCAGGGCCATGGCCCGCTGGTTCAGGGCGTGGAACAGCGACCGGCGCGGGCGCTCGGGCAGCCCGCTTACCCGTGCGACGTCCGCCAGTTCGTCGGTGACCACCGGGTCGACAAAGAAGGCCGGACAGCCGGCGTCGCGGGCTACCGCCGACGCCAGCGGCGCGCCCAGGTTGGATGCGTGCTGGCCGTAACGAGCCTCCAGCAGTTCCGTGACGACAGCGGCGTCGACGCGGTAGGTTCCCCCGGGCAGGGGGCGCAAAAGGCCACCCCGACCGACAACCGCGTCGAGGCTCGAGGGTTCCAACCGGTGCCGCGCAAGCAACTTCCGCAGCGCTGCCTCCCTAAGCGGCAGCTGCGCCGCCACCGTCGGATAGCCAGCCAGTTCCTCCGCGCCATGGTCGATCTCTTCGAACCAGTTTTCCCGCTCCTCCGCGAAGCAGGCGACCTTGGTCGACGTTGATCCGGGATTGATCACAAGGATGCGCAAGGGGCCCCCGCGCTTGGCCACGAGGGTCAGCGCCGCGGCACGAACATGCGGTTCACACCGGCCATCTGGGCGATGCGTGCCTCCGCCATGTGGTCTGCGGCCTCGTGCGGCAGGATGCCCTGGTCCCGGGCGATCCGGAAGATCTCGCGCATGCGCTCGCCGATCGCCTCCACGCGCTTCTTGGCGCGTTCGGCGTGGTAGCCGTCAGGATGCAGCTCGTCCGCGACGTTGATCACCCCGCCGCCGTTCGCGACGAAGTCCGGCGCGTAGACGATGCCCCGGTCGTGCAGCATCTTGCCGTGTCGCGGCTCCTTGAGCTGGTTGTTGGCCGAGCCGACGACCGCCTTCACCTTGAGGCGGGGGATGGTGTCGTCGTTCAGCGTGGCCCCCAGGGCGCACGGCATGTAGACGTCGCAGTCCTGGTCGTAGACCGCGTCGGCCTGGACGGCCGTCGCGCCCCAGCGCCGCACGGCCTCCTCCACCTTCGCGGCATCGATGTCCGTGACCACCAGGCTTGCGCCATCGTCCTTGAGGAGCTGGCAGAGGATCATGCCGACGTGGCCGAGCCCTTGCACCGCGATGCGCCTGCCCCGGACCTCGCTGGAGCCGAACGCCTCCTGCAGGGCCGCCTGGAGCGATGCGTACACGCCCATGGCGGTGGCCGCCGACGGGTCGCCGGACGCCTCGGGCAGGCCTGCCACGAAGCGCGACTCCTCCGCGGCGATGGCCATGTCGGGCACAGACGTCCCGACATCTTCTGCGGTGATGTAACGGCCGCCCAGCGTGTCGACGAAGCGACCGATCGCGCGCATGACCATTTCGTTCTTCTCGCCGTGCTTGTGCTCGAGCACGACCGTCTTGCCGCCACCGAGCTTGAGGCCCATCGCCGAGTTCTTGTACGTCATGCCGCGCGACAGCCGCATCACGTCCTCGATGGCGGCCTCCTCGGACTCGTAGGGCCACATGCGGCAGCCGCCGAGGGCGGGGCCGAGCGTGGTGTCGTGCACACCGATGATCATTCTGAGACCGGTCGTCTTGTCGTAGCAGAACACCAACTGTTCGTGACCCATCTCAGCCATCTTGTCGAAGATGCCCAACTGTGACGCCTCCTCGTTCAGTGTGGCGAGCGGACGTGCTGGCCAAGGGCGACGCGCATGCCGATGCCGATGGACAGCAGCTTCGCTTCCGGCGGATCAGCGCGGGATGTCAGGACAATCGGGCACTGCGCCCCCAGCAGGATACCCGCCGTGCGGGCGCTCTGGAAGTATGTGAACGCCTTGTAGAGCACATTGCCCGCTTCGATGTTCGGCACCACGAGCAGGTCGGGCTCACCCGCGACGGCACTGTGAATCCCCTTGTGCAGAGCCGCCTCGCGGGAGATGGCATTGTCGAGCGCGAGCGGGCCGTCCACGATGCAGCGGGGCAGCTGGCCGCGTTCGCTCATCTTGGCGAGGTTGGCCGCGTCCACCGTTGCAGGCATGGCCGGGTCCACCAGTTCAACGGCGGCCAGCGCCGCCACAAGCGGCTCCTCGATGCCGAGCGCGTGGAGGGCCTCGACGGCGTTGCGCACGATCTCCGTCTTCATGAGGAGGTCGGGCTGGACGTTGACGGCGGCGTCGCTGAGGAAATAGAGGCGATGGTGAAGCGGGTCCTCGAGCCCAGCCAGGTGCGACATCTTGCGCGAGCCCTGGCGCAGGCCGTGATCCCTGTCGAGGACCGCCCGCAGGAAGTCCGACGTCTCGATGAGCCCTTTCATCAGCATCTCGGCGCGACCACTGCGCACGACCTCGACGGCAAGGCGCGCGGCCTCCCGTTCGTCGGTCGCCTCGATGACGCGGTCTCCCGCGGGCAGTTCGTAGCCCACCACCTTCGCGGCGCTTTCCAGCCGCTCGAGGTCACCCACGAGGATCGCTTCCACCCAGCCCTTGTCCTCGGCCTCCTTGATTGCCCTGAGCACCTCCGCGTCGCCCGCCGCCACCACCGCTACCCGCATGCGGCGGCTTGGCACCTCGCCCAGGAGCTCATGAAAACCGCGGAAATGCACCTTCAATACCCTCTCTCTGCCGAGCCCAGCCGCCGATGCCCCAGTCCACCTGGCCTATGCGAATCGGGGCCAAGTCGCCAAGCACCTGGCGCGCCTCCTGCACGAGTTCCGCTTCGCCGCCCAGACAGATCGTGTCGGGCCGCGCGCCTAGAGCCGCGGCCAAGCGCCCTGCAGCCATTCGCAGACGGTGCCGCCAAGCGGGCAGACCGTCCGGCTGGGCCAGGAGTCCAGCCGCCCCGAACAGGCGCCGCGCGAACACATCACCCTCTTCCGCCAGGCGGCCAAGGGCCCAGCGACTTTCTACCGCTCCGGTGGTGCGGGTTCCCATCGCTTCCTCGTCAAGCGTGCGGAACGCGTCGCACAAACGCGCGTTGCGCACAGCCCAGCCCACCGTCTCAGGGCCGAGCAGAAGCAGCACGGCCCGTTCGCCCGGCTGAACGCTCTGGGCCAACAGGTCCCCCTCGCAGAAAGGCGGGGCCGAGCGGTAAACGCCTGCAACGCCAGTCAGCCTGGCGGCCAACGGCAAACGGGCGAGCCCAACGGGCAGCGCCTTCACCTCCACGCCGGCGATGCGTTTCGGAAGTGGGTTCCCCGCCGTAGTTGGAACCAGGATCTGCTGCCCCCCCGCAGTGTGCGCAACCTCTGCCGCAAAGGCCTCCGGATTGCCGCGCCACCTATATCCCCGCGTCCAGATCTCAGCTTCATAGGGTAGGAGGCGCCCGTACACCGCTCCAGTCATCTTGGTCTCCCCAAGCGATCAAGATAGCGCAGCGAACTCCGGCCGTCCACCACGCGCCACCAGAGTACCGGTCAGAAGCGCAGGTGGTAAACCGCGCCAGAAAGGCCCCTGGTTCCCGGGCATCTTCGGCACCGGCACTAGACTGCGCCCGAAACGCCGTTTGCGCAACGGCCTCCTGTTCTTGGCGGGTGCACCTCCCGGAACTAGGCATCCCGTTCCCCGGAACCAGTTCACCGGTGTCCCTGGCCTCTTAGCCTCCGCACCCATTCTAACGGAACGGGACAAAGTCCACTCTCGCACCGTGGTCGCCTTCGGCATTGCGACGTCTGCAGCGCAAGACGCCCGTACTGCGCAGTTCATGTACTCAAGATGCGTTGCATCTGACCCTGCGCGATCCGCATGCGCGCGTGCGTCGCGACACAAACGCCTCACCCTGCCACCGCTGGACGAAATACGCACCTGCTGCGGCCAAGGGCCCGCTGAGAGGCGCGACAAAAGAGCGCAGCCTGCCGTGGCAGGCTGCGCTTGCATTGATTTTCCTTCAGCTGGCACGGGACTCCATGCGCAGCTTGTCCGCAACCATGGCGATGAATTCCGAATTGGTCGGCTTGCCGCGCTCGCGGCTGACGGTGTGGCTGAAGATGCGGTGGATCGCCGTCAGATTGCCCCGATTCCAGGCCACTTCGATCGCGTGCCGGATTGCCCTCTCGACGCGGGACGGCGTCGTCTTGTATTTGCGGGCGACACCCGGATAGAGCTCCTTCGTGACCAGGCTGAGCAGTTCGACGTCGTCGATCACCATCAGGATAGCTTCCCGCAGGTACAGGTAGCCCTTGATGTGGGCGGGGATACCCACCTCGTGGATGATGCGCGTGACCTCGACGTCCATCTGCCGCGCCGGGACAGCAGCGGTGGTCGTCGCAACCGGCGGGGCCTGTACCTCACGCGCCGACACGAGCTGACGGATGCGCTGCGCAAGAACATCCAGGCTGAAGGGCTTGAGGATGTAATAGTCCGCACCGAGAGCATTGATCTGATGCGTGAGGGCCTCGTGGCCGAAGGCGGTCAGGGCGATGATCTTGGGGCGCACTTCCCTGTTCTCCTGCAAGAGCCGCTCCAGCACGCCGATGCCGTCAAGATGAGGCATGATTACATCAAGGATTAAGACGTCAGGTTTCTGCTGGTTCAGGACTTCCAGGACTTCCACACCGTTCTGGGCGACAGCCACGAGTTCCAGATCGCTCTGCCGCGTCATGAACTCGCGCACCGTATCGCAGAACTCCCTGTTGTCGTCCGCCAGGACGACACGGATCTTGGCCACGGGCTAACCTCCTCATCCCCTAGCGCATTCCAGGAGTTCGACCATCTGGTGTTGCCTCCCTCCTGTGCCAGCCCGCAAAGCGTTCGCCGCGATTCGCGCTCCGGGGACGAAGCTGTCGATAGCCCGCGCGCCAGGGGCGGCCGGTGTTCGGACGCTCAGCCAGGCGGCCGGCTGGCCCGCTGTGTCGCGCAGTCTGTCGAACACTTTTCCCGGCAGGCAGGCACAAGGATTCGTCCATCCACTCCGCAAACGTTGCGTAGCCGCGCCACGGATCGTGCACGAAGACGTGGGTCACCGCCCCGACGAGCCTGCCGTGCTGCACAATCGGCGAACCCGACATCCCTTGCACGATGCCGCCGCTTCGCCTGAGCAGACGCGGATCGACGATGCGCACCACCATGCCCTTCGAGCCCGCCCTGCGGTCGGATACGATCCGGTCGATCCGCACATTGAACTTCTCGACCTTCTGTCCGCGCAACACGGTGTAGAGGGTTGCCGGCCCAGGGCGCACCTGCGCGACCGTCGCGATGGGCACGAGTTGCCCCTTCGGCGGATGACGCAGCCGACCGCCGATGCCGACATCGCCGTTGCGCGTGATCGTTCCGAGCGGCATCCGGGTGAGGTCGAGCGTTCCGAGCTTTTGTCCCGGCCGGCCGCGCTTGGCGCGCACGACGCCGAACACGACCGCGGGCGCGATCTCGCCCCGCGTGGCAAGACGCGCCCCCGCCGCCAGGCGCACCGAGTGGCCAAGTGCCGCGTACGTGCGCCGCGCGGGATCGGCGAAGGTGAGGGTGCCCACACCGCTGAGCTGGTCTCGTACGAAGATGCCCAGGCGATAGTGGGCCAGCTGGCGATCAAAGACGGGACGTGCCAGCAGGCTGTGGACCCCGTCCTCGCGCAGCACGGTCAGGCGCACCGGCTTCGCGTGCTTGCCGGCTTCCTGCACCAGTTCGTGCAGCCCTGCGTCCGAACGCACGGGCCTGCCGTCGACAGCGAGCAGAGCGTCACCCACCCGCAGTCCCGCGACCCCGCCCGGATAGCGCAGCTCCCCATCCAGCGAGGGCACCCTGTCGAGTGCAACCACTGTCGAGGCGCCGCGCACCGTCACGCCGATCGCCTGCCCGCCCAGGACCACTCTGCGCTGCGGGGCTACCTGCACGTCGACACTCTTGACGGGCAGGCCGCCGAGGGTCAGCGCCACGCCGCCGCGCCGCTCGGCGACCAGCCGCAAGCCGTGCGAGAGCCTCGAGACGTGTACACCGCCGCGATCGCGGTGCCCGAACGCCTCGAGATCGCTCAGTTCAACCGCGTCGCCTCTGGGCAGGGCGACGCGGTCCGGCAGCGCGGCAAGCGCGCGGTACTGCGGCGAGCAGAAGCCGGCGGTAAGAAGTGAAAACGCAAGCAATGTCGTGATTTTACGCGCATTCACGCTGCATTTGCCCCCTAACCGTCCAAGATCGTCCGTAGGTATCCTTTCTCGACGGCAGGGACGTCATGCTGGCAAGAAGACAGAACACGTGCCTCGGCACGGCGCGCGCAAGCTGCGATTATTCAGCCAAAGCCAGCCATCGGGGCCAACCGGCCCGGGCGCGATCAGTCGCCCCTCAAAAGCTCTTCCGCGTGGCGCAGAGCCGTCTCGCCGCCCTCGCCCGCGAGCATGCGCGCGATCTCGGCGACGCGTTCAGCGCCTGTCAAAATTTGTGCGCGGACGATCGTCCGGCCGTCCGAAACTTCCTTGCTGAGGCCGATGTGACGGTCAGCCCGCGCCGCGACGACCGCCTGGTGGCTGACGGCGATCACCTGGCGAAGGCGCGACACTTCCTTGAGGTGCGCCGCCAGGCTGCGGGCCGCGCGACCGCCGAGCCCCTGATCCACTTCGTCGAGCACGAGCGTCGCCAGTTCGTCCCTTGCCAGGACCGAACCGACGGCGAGCAGGACGCGGCTCGCCTCGCCGCCCGATGCGATCTGGCCGAGCGGGCGCGGCAGTTCGCCGGGATTCGGCGCGAAGTCGAAGCGCACGGCCTCGTCGTCGAGGCTGTCCTCCACATGCACCCGCAGATCCGCCTGCGCAAGCGCCAACCGTTCGAGTTCGGGACGCACGGCCTCCTCGAAGCGGCGCGCGCCCGCCTTTCTCAGCTCGAGGAGCCCCGTGCGTTGACGGACGAGTTCGGCTTCAAGCGAGGCGATCTCCTCGCCGAGCCTGGCCGCCTCCTCCTCCCATGACGCCAGCCGCTCAAGTTCAGCCGCGGCTTTTGCCCGATATGCGAGGATCTCGTCCTCGCTCTCGCCATACTTGCGCCGCAGGGCCTCGATCAAAGCCCGTCGCTCCTCGGCCCGACGCAGGGCCTGCGGATCGTACTCCAGCCGCTCCCCCGCGGCCGTGGCCGCGGCCGCAGCCTCGTCAAGCAGCGCCGCGACGTCCGCGAGCAGCTGTCCGAGTTCGGCGAGCTTCGGGTCGTAACGTTGCAGAGGGCGCAGACGACCGATCGCCTGCCCGACCATGTCCTCGGCCGAGGTCCCGGTTTCGGAGCGCACAGCCGCATGCACTTCCTGGAGGGCCGCAAGAATGTCCTCGCGACGGGCCAGCATGTCGATCTGCTGCTCGAGACCATCGAGTTCGCCCGGCGCGATGCGTGCCGCATCGATCTCCTCCACCTCGTGGCGCAAGAGATCGATCTGGCGGGCCCTCTGGCGCGCGTCGCCACCCGCCTCCTGGCGCTGGCGCTCGAGTTCGGCGACGTGCCGGCGCAGCACGAGGGCCGACGCCGCGGCGTCGGCGCTGCCAGCATAGCGGTCGAGGAGTTCTCTTTGCCGCCGCGGGCGCAGCAGCGTTGCCGCCTCGCCCTGTGCCAACAGCTCAACCAGGCGGTCGCCGAGAACGCGGGCTTCGAGCTGCGGCACGATGCGCCCGTCGATGCGCGTCAGCGAGCGACCCTCCGCGCTGATCTCCCGCTCCAGCAGCACCTCTTCTCCGCCCGGTGGCCAGAAAAGGGCGGCGATCCGTGCGGCGGCGGCGCCCTGGCGCACCACGTGCCTGCTGGCACGGGCGCCGAGCGCCAGATCGAGCCCATCGAGCAGGATGGATTTGCCCGCACCCGTCTCGCCGGTGATCACGGTCAGGCCAGGCTCGAACTCCAGTTCGATCGCGTCCACGATGGCCAGCTCGCGCAGCTGCAAAAGTCTCAGCATCAGAGCGTCAGACGGCGCAGATCCTCGACGATGGCGGCGGACTCCGTGGCCGGCCGCACCACGAGGAAGACGGTGCGTTCGCCGGCCATCGTCCCGATCACGCCGGGAATGCGCAGGGAGTCGATGGCCTCGCAGACGGCGTCCGCTGTCGCGGGCAGGGTGTGCATGACGATCATGTTGTCGCTGTGCTCGATGGAAAGAACGGAATCGCGGCAGATACGCATGAGCTTCTCGTCGGGCGACGGCTGTCGGACGTCGCTCTCGTAGCGCTGACGCCCGTCCGAGCCCGTGACCTTGAGCAGGCCCAGTTCCTTGATGTCGCGCGACACGGTGGCCTGGGTGACGGCCAGACCAGCCTGACGGAGGCGCTGCGCCAAATCCTCCTGCGTCGAGATGTTCTCCTCGCGCACGAGCTCAAGAATTCTCAGCTGCCGCCGCGCCTTGTCCCGCGAAATCGGTCGTTCCACCCCAGGCCTACTCGCCGCCATGCGCACCTTCCTCTTCCTGTTCCTGCAGTTTGCGCCGCAAAACATCGTAGAAATTCCAGCCCGGCCGCCGCCAGAGTACAGTCTGCTCGCGGGCCCGCCGGGTGACCACGACGTCGTCGGGCAACAGCTGGATGCCGTGCTGGCCGTCGACCGTGATGAACGCATCCGCTGGCGGGGCAATGACGCGCACGCGGACCTCTTCGGCGGGATCGACAGCCACGGTCCGGGCGTAGAAGGAGTGCGGACAGATCGGGGTGATCGACAGGGCGCGCACGTCAGGGGAGAGTACAGGCCCGCCGGCAGACAGGGCGTAGGCCGTCGAACCGGTAGGCGTCGAAAGCACGACGCCATCCGCCGGCCAGACGAAGGCGGGTCGACCCCGCAACCCCACCTCCACGCGAATGAGACGAGAGAACGGTCCCTTTGCGATGACCACGTCGTTGAGCGCCAGGAATCGCGCCACGACCTCGTCGCCGCGCAGCACCTCGGCCCGCAGCATGTTGCGCTGATCGACCACGCGCGCACCCGCCAGAAGCCCTGGCAAATCGCTCTGGATCTCGTCCACCTCGAGCTCCGTGAGGAAGCCGAGATGCCCCAGGTTGATGCCGACCAGGGCGATACCGTACGGGGCCAGCCGCTTCGCAGCCTGCAGGAGCGTGCCGTCGCCGCCGAACACCACCGCCACGTCCACACGGTCGGCCCACGCTTCGAGCGGCTGCGGCTCGACGCCCAGATCGAGGAGCGCCGCCGCATCCGGCTCGACGACGTAGCTTCTGCCCAGCCGCCCCAGCAGCTGCGCAACCTCTTGCGCGCGCAGCAGGGCCTCAGGCTTGTCCAGATTGGGTATCAGGCCGACGGGCGCCGCCACAGGCAATCCTCCTGTCCCAAGCGACCCACAACTCTTCGACCGCCGCCCTGTCGCCTCCTGCGGCATGGTGCGGTCCAGATGGCGATCCCCAATAGAGGTTTTCCAGCGTCTGGGACGGCAAGCGTTTCAAATCTCCCGCAAGAACGCCCGGGCGATGTCCGCCGCCCGGGGCATGAGGCCCGGCGCGACAAACACGGAAACGGCCCAGAGATCGCGGTAGCGGTCCGCCAGCAGGTCCACCTCCCGGTCGCCGCCGGGCGGCGCGTCCAGCGGGTAGACGCCCGACGGCAGCCGCGTCGGCACGCGCATCTCGCGGAACTCGGGCGGCGGCGGACAGGAGATCACCACCTGAACCGACGGAGCGCCGCCTGCCCGGGCGATGCGCTCTTCGGCCTCGCGGCGCGCGGAACGTGGCTCGAGGGCCAAGCGCAGCTGCTCGAGCCGCGCTTGCCCTGCAGAAGGGCGGTCGAGCACGAATGCGCGCTTGTACAGCCGCCGGCACCCTACCGCGTCCGCAAGTTCCTTCGCCTCGTCGCCATATTGGCCACTGGCCAGAAGGTCCAGGAGGGCGTCGTCACCGAGACCGAGGAGCGACGTGGGATCAAGGCCCTGCTCGCAGGCCAGCTCCACCGCCTTCGCGACCATTGCGCCCGCGGCGATCTTGGTGTGATGCAGGTAGACGCGCTCGGTGAGGAGGTAGCGCATGCGGAAGAGCTGGAGGATCTCCGAACGGGCATCCGGCCTGATCCGGCCGTGGCGCTCCAGGCGCACGCCAAGGCGCCCGTCCACAACCTCGAGCGTCTGCAGCACGCGCTCGTCGTACTGCTGCCGAATGCCTGTCATGTACGCGTCGCGGCGCAGGTAGTCCAGGAGATCCGCGTCGAGCGGCCCGCTCACGACATCCCTCGCCCAGTGCGGCACTGCCCCGTCGCCGAGCAGAAGTCCGAGGGCCTGCTCGCCGGCGGGCAACTCGTGCAACGGTCTGCGGATGTCGCCCGCGAGCGCTGGCCGCATGCGGCCCTCGGTGTCGTGGCGCGGCAAGAGCGGTCTTTCGTCCTCGAAGGTGTGCCCGAAGGGCACATGGGCGATGTCGTGCAGCAGGGCTGCGATCAGCACCGCGTCCGCCCAGGGGTCGCCCTCGCGCCCGATGGCGGTCAGGATCAGCCGCGCGGCGTGCGCGGTGCCGAGCGAGTGCTCGAAGCGGCTGTGCTGCGCGCCGGGATACACGAGGTAGGCGAGGCCCAGCTGGCGGACGCGGCGCAGCCGCTGCATCTCCCTGGTGTCCAGAAGGCTCCGCGTCCAGTCGGGCAGTTCGATGTCGCCCCAGACCGGGTCGCGCACCAGCATCAGCGCCAAGCCTCCTCGATGGCCGCGTTCGCGTCGAACCTGGCACCGCCAGGCCCGATATGCATCAGAAACTCCCGGTTGCCGTCGCCGCCCCAGATCGGTGACGCGCAGACGCCCGTCGGGTGCAGGCCCTGCTGCGCTGCGGCCGCCGCGACCTCCTCGAGGACACGCAGGTGCACCTTGCGGTCGCGCACGATGCCGCCCTTGCCCACGTCTTTGGGACCAGCCTCGAACTGCGGCTTGACGAGCGCCAGGACCTCGGCGCCCGGAGCGGCCAGGTCTCGCACGGCCTCGAACACCAGGCGCAGCGAGATGAAGGAAAGGTCGAGGGTGAACAGTTCGATGGGTTCGGGCAGGTCTCCTCGGCGCAGATGGCGCAGATTGGTGCCTTCGCGCACGTGGACGCGGCAGTCTTGCATGAGCTGCGGTGCCAGTTGCGCATGCCCCGTATCGATGGCGTAGACGCGGAGCGCGCCGCGTTCCAGGAGAACCTGCGTGAAGCCGCCGGTGGATGCCCCGGCATCCAGTGCCACGCGCCCCGCGGCGGCCACACCGAAGTGCTCCAGGGCGTGCAGCAGCTTCAGAGCCCCGCGCGACACGTAGCGCGACGGGATTACGTCGATCACCGCGTCGTCCGAAACGGGCTCGGAGTTGCGGGTGGCCACGCGCCCTGCGACGCGCACCTGCCCTGCCGCGATCAGGGCCTGCGCGCGCGAGCGGCTCAGGCAGAGGCCTTTCCGGACGAGAAACGCGTCAAGACGCATCCTGGGTGGCGTCGATCCGCAACTGCAGCTGCTGTGCGACCTGCGGCGCCGTCAGGCCGCATTCCTCCAGTTGCTCGCCGCGCGTCATGTGCTCGATGTAGCGATCAGGCACGGCAAAGCGCACATAGCGCCCACGGTAGCCGTCCGTGGCCAGTTCGCGCAGCACGGCGTCGCCGAAGCCGCCCTCCTCGGTCCCCTCTTCCAGGGTCGCCACGAGCGGGAACTCGGAGGCCCTGCGCACCATCTGGGCATCGAGCGGCTTGATGAAGCGAGCGTCGGCAACGGCGACGGAGATGCCGTGCGCGTCCAGGATCTGCGCCGCGTCCAGCGCCACCTGCACCATGGTCCCGACGGCGAGCAAAACGCCATGCGACCCTGCGCGCAGCCATTCGCCCTCGCCCTGCCGGATCTCCTTGGGCTGGCGATCGACGCCGGGGCAGTTCCCACGCGGGTAGCGGACCGCGAACGGCCCGTCAAGCGTCAGCGCCAGGCGCAGCATCGCCTCCAGTTCCTGCTCGTCGCGCGGCGCCGCCACCGTGTAGCCTGGGATGGCGCGCAGGTAGGCCATATCGTAGAGGCCCTGGTGCGTAGCCCCGTCTTCGCCGACGAGTCCCGCGCGATCGAGGCAGAACACGACAGGCAGGCGCTGGATGCCCACGTCGTGGATGAGCTGGTCGTAGGCGCGCTGCAGGAAGGTCGAGTAGATGGCGCACAGCGGCCGCATGCCCTGCGTCGCGAGCCCGGCGGCAAAGGTCACCGCGTGGGCTTCGGCGATGCCGACATCGAAGAAACGCTCAGGGTGCGCGTCGCGGAAGTGGCGCAACCCGGTGCCATCCGCCATTGCCGCCGTCACCGCGACGACGCGGGGATCCTGCGTGCCGAGGTCGGCCGCGATCGCGCCGAACGCGTCGCTCCAGCTCGTTCCGCTCTTCTTGCTCGCCTTGCCGAGCCCGGTCTCCACCTCGAAAGGCGCCGTGGAGTGCCACTTGTTCGCGTCCTTGGCCGCAGGCTCGTAACCGTGTCCCTTCTCCGTCACCGCGTGGATCAGGACCGGTCCGCCCATTTCCTTGGCGCGCCGCAGCACGGAGCGCAGCGTGGCGACGTCGTGGCCGTCGATCGGTCCGAGGTAGCGCACGCCGAGCTCCTCGAAGATCTGACCGGGCACGAAAAGGTGCTTGACCGAGTCCTTCATGCGCTCGGCCGCCTCGGCCGCGCCCTTGCCCACAACCGGAATCGAGCGCAGCGCATACTCGACGTCATGCTTGAACCGGCGCACGGCCGGTGTCGTGCGGATGCGCGTCAGGTACGTGGACACCGCCCCGACGTTGGGCGAGATCGACATGGAGTTGTCGTTCAGCACGATGATCATGTCAGCGCCGAGCTGACCCGCGTTGTTGAGGCCCTCGTAGGCGAGCCCGCCTGTCAGCGCCCCGTCACCGACAACCGCCGCCACCACGTAGTCCTCGTGCTGCAGGTCACGGGCCGCCGCGATGCCGAGCGCCGCGGAGATGGCGGTGGAGGCATGGCCTGCCCCGAAGTGGTCACGGGTGCTCTCGTCCCGCCGCAGGTAGCCGCTTGCGCCGCCCCTCTGCCGAAGCGTCTGGAAGATGTCCCGGCGGCCGGTGAGCAGCTTGTGGGCGTACGCCTGGTGACCGACGTCGAAGATGAACTTGTCGGCCGCTCCGTGGAAGACCGAGTGCAAGGCCACCGTGATCTCCACTGCGCCCAGGCTCGGCGCCAGGTGGCCGCCGACGCGGGACACGACTTCTATGATCTCGCGGCGGACGTCGCTGCAGAGCACGCGCAGTTCCGCGTCGCTCATCTGCCCGATGTCACGCCCTTTTAGCAGATCCTCCACTCAAAGCCCTCCCCGGCGTCGCCTCGGCTGCGGCTCGAGGATGTGCATGGGCAGCACCGCCTCTACAGCCTCTAGGATACGGCCGACCAGCCACACGATCGCGTCCGCTTCGCGGACGGCCAGACCCTTTGCTGCTGATTTTAGACCAATTGTGACAGCAGAGACGAGCGCCACCGCAAGAATCGCGCCTATGCCGCGCTCGGCAGGTGCGGCGCGCAGGGCGAGGCCCGCCGCCAGAGCGCCCGACAGCGTGCCGGCGATGTCCCCCACGACGTCCGAACAGAACGTCGCCACCCGATCAGCCTCGCGCACCAGGCGAATCGCCTTGCGGGCGCCGGGGCGCTTGCTCGCCGAGCGGGCGTGGAACGGCGTCTCGTGCGCCCGCGTTGCGGCTACGCCCACAATGTCGAACACGACGCCGAGCAGGATGATGAGTAGCACGATGAGGACGGCGCCGAGCGCCGGCCAACCGAGCGCCGCGCTCTGCGCCGGCCAGGTGACCACCAGGGCAAGAACGAACGCCAGCAGGGCAAAGCGAACGGCACGCCATCCCAGGCGCGGTTGGCGCCTCACGACGTGCCCCATAAAAAAGGCTCGGGTGGAAACCTGCAAGGTAAACGCTGCGGCTTAGGTCCAGCTGGCTTTCCCAAGCGGGGCTCCGGCCGTCGCCGGCCGTCGGTTCCCCTCTCACCCCGCTGCGCCCTGTCGCCATAGGCGCTGCTAGATTGCCACTCAGGCCGCACTGTAATCCCTCGCACGTCTCGCACTTGGCGAACAGCCTAGGAGTTTTCCTCGCGGCGCGTGTTTTCCCTTAGCCTCTTTTGCCATGCGGGTTTCTTTCGGCTGCGACGCTTCGCCGGGGCCCCGGACAACGGCGTCGGAACCCGACTTCCCCCCGCCCAGCTCAAGGCAGGCTACGCTGCACCAAGCGCCTGGCCATGCCCAGCACCTGATGCAGGTACAACTCCAAGCCGCAGATGCGATCCGCAGGCGGACCCTCCACGAACTTGGGCCTCCGCGGAGGATGGGTGCGTGACCATATGCCATTATGGGCGCCCCAACCTCCTCCACTCCCAGCACGAACCCGGGCTTGGCGTCCCGGGCCCGCACCAGGAGGTTCATCGATGTGCCCTTCGGCGGCTTTTTAGGCCCGCCCTAGGGGAGACACGTCCGGCTAGGATACTGCTCCACCCGAAAACATGAGCACAGCAAGTATAGCACCCGGCGTCAACGTCGTCCGGCGATTCCCGAGGTACAATCGCCACTGTCTGCCATCGGGCGATTGCGTTGCAGCGCGGGCTGCATGCCGCCTTCAGTGCGTGCGCGCCACGAGTTCGACGACCAGGCGCTCCAGCGGTTCACGATTCAAGTCGCTGTTTGCCAGGGCTGCCACGGCCTGCGCCGAGTGATCGCGCAATGCGGCCTCAGCCGCGGCGACACCCGCGATCGCCGCGATATTGGGCCTCCGTTTCCCAGCATCCTTGTTAAGCCGCTTGCCCATGTCCGCTTCGGACCCTTGCACGTCCAAGAGGTCGTCCTTGATCTGGAACGCGATGCCAAGTTCACGCCCGTAGGACCTGAGCGCCTGGGCGAGGTCTGCGCGCGCCGCGAGGAAGGCCCCGACGGCGGCTGCCGCGCCGAGAGGATAGCCCGTCTTGGCCGCGGCTACCCTGAGCCAGCCTGCGGCGTCCTTGGCGCCGGAAAGGTCGAGCGCCTGCCCGCCGACCATGCCGAAACCGAAGCCAGCACCTACCGCGACCTCGCGCACCGCGGCGAGCTGCAGTTCGGGTGGCACGGCGGCGAGCGGCTCCGCGAGGAGCGCGAACGCGAGCGTCAGGAGGCCGTCGCCCGTAAGGATCGCGGTCGCCTCGTCGAAGGCCCTGTGCAACGTCGGCTTGCCGTGGCGCAGGTCGTCGTCATCCATCGCCGGCAGGTCGTCGTGGATCAGCGAATAGGCGTGGACACACTCGACGGCGGCCGCCGCCCGGCCGAGCTGCCGCCAGTCCCCGCCGCAGACGTCGGCGGACAGCAGCACGAGACCCGGCCGCAGGCGCTTGCCGCCCGCCAGGGCGTACGCCATGGGCCCACCCAGGACCTCGTCGGCGACATCGAGGTCCTTGATCGTCGACTCGAGCAGGGGCAGGTAGCCTTCGATCGCCTTCACCGCAGGGGCTCCTCGCCCGTCAGGTCCTCAGGGATCTCGCCCGTGGCGTCGCCCAGGAGCTCCTCGATGCGCCCCTCCGCATGCGAAAGGATCTCCTCGCAGTTGCGGCTCAGTGCCACGCCCTCCTCGAACAGCTTGAGCTGGGCCTCGAGATCGTCCGTTCCGGCCTCGAGCCTCTGCACGATGGCCTCAAGCCTGCCCACGGCCTCCTCGAACTTCATCGGTCTGCCTCCTTCGTCTCCACCTGGTCGACCAGAGCGGCTGCCTGACCATCCGCGAAGTGCACCTCGATGCGGTCCCCGTCCGCCAGTTCAGCCGCCCGGCGCACCGCCACGCCCTGCCGGATCACGAACGCGTAGCCGCGCCGCAAAGGTCCCCGCGGGTCGAGACCGGCCAGACTGGCCTGTGCCGCCTGCAGGCGCGCGCGCCGTCGCAGCGCGCCGCTGCGCGCGACGTGTCCGAGCAGCCGCGTCGCGGCCTGCAGCCGTTCGCGGCGGCGCAGCGCGAGTTCCTGCGGGCGCCGCATCGGTCCCCGCTGCATCAGCCCGCGGAGGCGATCGCGCCGCCGCTCGGCGCCGCGCCTGAGTCCCTGTCCGAGTCGCTGGCGCATCTCCCACAGCCGATACGCGATCTCGCGCTGCACAGGCACGACAAGTTCGGCAGCGGCGCTGGGCGTCGGGGCACGCTGGTCGGCGGCGAAGTCGACAAGGGTGTAATCGATCTCGTGGCCCACGGCCGAGACCACCGGCACAGGACAGGCGGCCACGGCCCGCACGAGTGCTTCGTCGTTGAACGCGTCGAGGTCCTCCTGGCTGCCGCCGCCGCGACCGATGATGATGACCTCGACGCCTTCATGGCGCCCCAGCCGGCGCAGTGCCCGCACGATCTCGGCCGCAGCGCCCTGCCCCTGCACCCGCGCAGGCGCGACCACCAGATCCTGCAGCGGATGGCGCCGCCGCGCGACCTGGATGATGTCGCGCAGAGCAGCGCCGGAAGACGATGTCACGATGCCGACCTTGCGCGGCAGGTAGGGCAGCGGGCGCTTGCGCTCCGGCCGGAAGATACCCTCCGCCTCGAGCCTGGCCTTCAGTTCCTTGAGTCGCATGAGCTGCTGGCCGAGGCCGAGTTGCTCGAGCTCCTCCGCGTAGACCTGCACCTGGCCTCCCGCCTGGTAGAACGCGACCTGCCCGGTGACGAGCACCATGTCTCCGTCCTTCGGCGAGAAGGCCACCTGACGGAAGCGCGAGCGGAACATCACGCCGCGGATCTGCGCCGTCTCGTCCTTGAGCGTGAAGTAGAAGTGGCCGGACGGATGGGCTTTGACGCTGCCCAGTTCGCCACGCACACAGACGAGGCGGAGCCGCGGCTCCGCCTCAAGCACGTCGGTCAGGATACGGGCGACGTCACCGACGCTGAGAATCTCCATCTCATGGCCTCCACGGCGTTGCGCATCAGCATGGCTATCGTCATGGGGCCGACGCCCCCGGGCACGGGCGTGATGTAGCCCGCGACCTCCTGGGCCTCATCGAAGCGCACATCGCCCCTCAACTTGCCATCGACGCGGTTCGTACCGACGTCGATGACGACTGCCCCCGGCTTGATGTGCTCCCTGCCGACCAGTCCGGCTTTGCCCGCCGCCACGACGAGAATGTCCGCGCGGCGGGCCACGGCGGGCAGGTCACGGGTGCGCGAGTGCGCCATCGTCACGGTGGCGTGCGCGCCGAGCAGCAGCTGTGCCATCGGCTTGCCGACGATCGAGCTGCGGCCGATCACCACGGCCTCCTTGCCGTTCGGATCCACTCCGGCGGAACGCAGCAGTTCCATCACACCTGCCGGCGTGCATGGGCGCAGTCCCGGCTCGCCAAGCAGAAGGCGGCCCGCCTGGACTGGCGTCAGGCCGTCGAGGTCCTTGTCGGGGTCGATCGCGCGCAGCACGGCCTTCTCGTCAACGCCGTCGGGCAGCGGCAACTGGACAAGGAAACCGTCGATCTCCGGGGCCCGGTTAAGCTGCTCGACCATTTGGATGACGGCCTTCGTCGACGTGTTGGCCGGCATGCGGTGGACTTCGGAATGGAAGCCCGCCTCGCTGGCGGCGCGTTCCTTGTTGCGCACGTAGATCGCGGAGGCGGGGTCGTCCCCGACCAGGACGACGGCAAGACCCGGGGGCCGGCCATACCGCTCCTTGAGAAGCTGCGCCTCCTGCGCCACCTCTGCACGCACCCGCGCCGCCACCGCCTTGCCGTCAATGATCTCGGCCATGGTCTGCATCCTCTTCTTCCTGCACTGTTTCCTGCCGTTCGCTGAGCGGCCGGCCCAGTTCCGCCGCCATGCTCGCAAGGAGCCCGTTCACGAAGCGCGGCGCCTCCTCGGTCGAGTAGATGCTCGCAAGCTCCACTGCCTCACTCACGATGGCGTTCGCGGGAATGCCTGGCTGCTCGAGGAGTTCGTAGGCCGCGATGCGCAAGAGGCAGCGGTCCACCACGGCTAGCCGAGGCAAAGACCAACCCCGGCTGAGCCGGGAGATCAGCGCGTCGATGCGCTCACGCTCCCGCAGGATCCCATTGCAGATCTCCCTTGCGTAGTCGGCGAAGGCCTCGGGCTCGTCCTCGAGCGCGTGCCGGATGGCGTCTTCGGGGCTCTGCCGACCGACATCCATTGCGAAGAGCGCACGCAGGGCCAGCACTCTGGACTGTCGTCTGGCCATCAGTCACGCTCCCGTTGGAAGATGTGCTCGAGCATTTCGCCCCACTCGCCTGCGTCACCGTCGTAGCGCATGCCGACAAACCAGCCGACGAAGCCGGCGATAAGGACGAAGACCGCGGCGAAGAAGCCGATCCCGACCGCAAGGAGGGCCCACAGCACACCGAGCGTCGTGCCCACAAGGGCGCTTGGATGCTCCTGCCACAGCCGCAGCCAGAACTCCTTCATGATCTTACTCCACCCTGCTGCGCCGGGTCTCGGGGCTGATGTGGTTAATCTCGATGCGCACCTGGACGACAGGCATGCCGATCACGCGCTGCACCTGCGTCCGGATGGCATCCTGGATGGTCGCGGACAGTTCGGTGACCGGTTCCCCCGGTCCGACCGTCGCGCGCACGCGCACCGCGAGCCCGTCCTCCCAGCGCTCCATCACGGCGCTGGCGTCGCGCACCCCCGCGACATTGCGCACAAGTCGCTGCACCATGCCTTCAACGGCATGCACCGAGATGCGCACGTCGCCGAGGGCGAGTTCGTGCTTGATCGCGCGCCGGCGCGGCGAGCCGAAGATGCCGACGCCCACCAGCCGGACGCTCACAATGACCAGCACGAGGCCGATCAGGCCGATCTCTATCCTGCCCGGGATGGTGAGAGCGCTTGTCCGAATGAACTCCAAGGGAGTGAACCAGCCGAAGGCGATCAGGATCAGCCCGAGCGATGCGATGCCCAGGCTGATGGTGTAGATGGCGAGGATCACGCGGTCGAAGTAGCCGACGATCTTCACGCTTTACCCCCACCGGCGTGGGGACACCCCTCCTGCGCCTGCGTTCCAGGCATTCGATCTGGGAAGCCGCAACAAAAAGCCGGTTCTGTCACTTGACGCGCTGCGCTTCCAGCTCAGTCTCTGCGAAGGCGACGCCCTGGATATGCACATTGACCTCGACGACCTTAAGCCCCGTCATCGACTCGACTGCCGTTTTGACGCGCTCCTGCACGCGCTGGGCCACCTCGGGGATGCGCGCGCCGTAGTCGACGAGCACGTAGAGGTCGATCGCGGCCTCCCTCTCCCCGACTTCCACCTTGACGCCGCGCTGGAGGTGCTTGATGCCGAGCCTTTCGGTGAGTCCCGAGGCGATGCCGCCGGCCATGCCGGCAATGCCCTCGACCTCCGTCGCCGCCATCCCCGCGATGACCGACACGACGTCGTCGGCAATGCGCACGGCACCCGTATCGTCTCCCGACGCAGGCAGTACCTCGTACTCCTCCAAAAGGATCCACCCCCTAGACATTATACTACCTGCCTAAGTGCACCAATGCCACAGCGGCGCCACACGCGCCCGGGAGACGCCTGAAAGAACCTCCGCCCCGCGTCGCGGGCAGCGGCAGGGACCGCAAGGATCCCTGCCGTGGCCGGCACCTCCGTTTTTGAACTCGCGGGCCCGCCGGCGGAGGCCCTCTCGACCGGCCCGACCAGCGCGGGCACGTGGAGCCCCGCAACAGGTCAGGCCACCCTCGCTTGGCAGTGGTCGCCGCCCGCACTTCGACCCCCTTGCGCCTGGGCGGTGCAACCCACGCCCAATGCGCTGGCATTCGACGCGTGCACATGCCCTAAGAGAGCTGCAGGCACCTGCGAGATGTCTAAAGGCCCTTCAGCGCCGCTGAGAGATCTGCGATCAGATCTGCGGTCTCCTCGATGCCGACCGAGTAGCGGATCAACCCCTCGGGGATGCCGAGCGCAGCGCGCTCGGCCTCGGACAGTTCGACGTGGCTCGTCGTACGCGGCGGACCGGCCACCGTCTCCACCGCGCCGAGGTTCGCTGCCAGGTGCGCGTACGTGAGCTGCGGCAGGAATCGGCGGACGGCCCCGAACCCGCCCTTGAGCGCGAACGAGAGCACGCCGCCGAACCCCTCCATCTGCCTCGCCGCGACCTCGTGGTGCGGGTGGCTTTCGAGGCCCGGGTAGAAGACGGCCTCGACCTGGTCCTGCGCCTGCAGGTAGCGCGCGATCTCGAGCGCGCTCCGGTTCTGCTGGCGCACCCTCAGGCCGAGCGTCTTGAGGCCCCGCAAGATGAGATAGGCGGCTTCGGGATGTAGCGTTGCGCCGTTGATCTCGCGGAAGTGGTAGACCTCGCGCACGAGGTCGGCCCTGCCGCAGAGGATGCCGCCCAGCGCGTCGGCGTGGCCACCGAGGAACTTGGTGGCGCTGTGCACGGCAAGGTCCGCGCCGAGCGCCAAGGGGTGCTGGTTCACGGGCGTCGCGAAGGTGTTGTCCACCACAACGATGGCGCCCTGCCTGTGCGCCGCCGCGCTCAGCCGTGCGATGTCGAGCACCTTGAGCGTGGGGTTGGTGGGCGTCTCGAGGTACAGCAGCTTGCAGCCCCGGTTTATCTCGGCCTCGATGGCGGCATGGTCGCCCGTATCGCAGAGAGCGACCTCCACCTTGAACTTCGGCAGGAACTCGAGGAAGAGCTTGCTGGTTCCGCCGTAGGTGTCCTTGATCGAGACGACCCGGTCCCCTGGCGCGAGCAGAGCCAGCAGTGTGCCGCTGATCGCGGCCATGCCCGTGGCGAAACTCGTCGCGGCCTCGGCACCCTCCATGAGGCGCATCTTCTCTTCGAGCACCGCGACCGTCGGATTCGTGTTGCGCCCGTAGATATGGCCCTGCCGCTTGCCGAGCGCGACCTCGTACCACTCGTCCACGTCTTCGTAGCCGAACGCCACACTGTGCACCACAGGCACCTGCGTCGCCCGGTCGACCAGGTACCGGTCCTCGCCCGCCCAGACCGCCTTCGTGTCCATGTGCGCGTCCCGCACGTCTCCTCTGCCCAACATCAGGCCCTCCTCTGCCTTCCACCCATCCCATCAAAAGAGCAGGCGGGACGCCGATCGCCACGGCGTTCCCGCCTTGTCCACAGCCGCTCCGGACCAGCGGGCCCCTAGGCAGCCGGTCGCTCAGCCCTGCTGCAAGAAGCCCGCCGCAAGCCGCCGCTCAAGGAAATTGATGTCGATGTTGCCCGCGCAAAACTCGGGGTCCTCCAGGATCGCGAGATGCAGCGGGATGGTCGTCTTGACACCCTCGATCCGCATCTCCGTCAGGGCCCGCCGCATGCGGGCGATCGCCTCGGGGCGGGTGCGCCCCCACGTCATCAGCTTGCCGATCATGGAGTCGTAGTAGGAGGTCACCTGCGATCCCGCGCGCACGCCGAAGTCGACCCGCACTCCGAAGCCGCCCGGCGAGACAAGGGTCTCGATCGTGCCCGGAGACGGCCGGAAGTCCTGCAGCGGGTCCTCGGCGTTGATGCGGCACTCGATCGCATGGCCGACGGGCTGCACATAGTCGTCAGGCACGCTCAGGTGCTCGCCCATGGCCACCAGCAGCTGCTCCTTGACGATGTCGACGCCGGTCACGAGCTCCGAGACCCCGTGCTCGACCTGGATGCGCGTGTTCATCTCCATGAAGTAGAAGTTGCCGCTCTTGTCGAGCAGGAACTCCACGGTGCCGGCGTTCTCGTAGTTGACGGCCAGCGCAGCCCGGCGCGCCGCCTCCTCCATGCGCAGGCGCAGGTCGGCGTCCAGGGCTACGGAAGGCGCCTCCTCCAAGAGCTTCTGGCGTCGGCGCTGCAGGGAGCTCTCCCGCTCTCCGAGGGCCGCCACCCGCCCATGGCGGTCGGCGATCACCTGGATCTCGATGTGGCGCGGATCCTCAAGGAATTTCTCGATGTAGAGCGAGCCGTCGCCGAAACTCGACTGCGCCTCGCTCGCGGCGCGTTCGAGCGCCGTCTCGAGTTCACCGCTCTCCTGGACGACGCGAATGCCGCGTCCGCCGCCGCCCGCCGACGCCTTGACGAGCAGCGGATAGCCGATGCGGGCCGCGACGGCCTGCGCCTCGGCGAGATCCTGCACGACCCCGTCGCTTCCCGGCACGACCGGGACATCGGCCTGCCGCATGGTCTCCTTCGCCTGTGCCTTGACGCCCATGCGCTCGATCGCTTCCGGCTGCGGTCCCACGAACTGCACGCCCCAAAGGCGGCAGACCGCCGAGAACGCGGCGTTCTCGGCAAGAAAGCCGTAGCCGGGGTGCACCATGTCCGCGCCGGACTGCGTCACTACATTCATGATCGTCGGGATGTGCAGGTAGCTCCGCCTTGCGGGAGCCGGCCCGACAGGATAGGCCTCGTCGGCGAGTTCGACGTGCTGCGCGCCCTCGTCCGCCTCGGAGTAGATGGCGACGGTCCGCAGACCGAGCTCGCGGCATGCGCGAATGACCCGGACGGCGATCTCGCCGCGGTTTGCGACCAGCACCTTGTGGATGGATCATCCCTCCCTGGTTGAACAAAAGGAGGTTCGCCCGTCCGAATGGCGATTCCTTCACTCCGCCCCGCCGTCACTCGCCAGGCACGATGCGGATGGCTTCGGCCGGCAGTCCTGTCACGTTCTCCACGGCGGCCGCGATCTCGAGTACCTGGCTCAGGGCCAGCTTGCGATTGGCAAGCGTCACCTCAGCCTGTCCCGACGTGATGAGCGTCGCCGCCGTGAAGCCCCGCGCGGCAAGTTCGGCGTCGGTTTCCTGCTCGACCCGCATCACCCGCGTCAGGTCCGCCGCCTGGTCGCCGGCCACCTGCCTGGACTGCTCGCTCGCGGCCACCTCGGCGATCTGCGTCAGCTCGGCGAGCGAGCGGCTCTGCGTCTGGTCCCGCGAGAGGCGCAGGTTGACGATGGCAGCGGTGTCGAGCGACGGCGGCAGGCTGGTGCGGGTCAGGGCCTGCGTGGCCCCGGGCGGCGGCAGTTCCGCCTGGGGATGCTGCCGCCACCAGAGGTAGACGACGATCACGAGCAGAAGGCCGACGAGCAGAGCGAGCCGCCATGCGCGCTCCCGATCCAGGCGCGGCATCAGCGGCCGCCTCCCGCCGGCAGTACCTCGATCGCATACGCCGGCAGGTCGAGGAGCGCCTCGGCCGCCTGGGTGAGCTCCTCGCGCACGACCGGGTCCGTGGCGCCGGAGGCGACGATCAGCGCCCCGACCACCTTCGGCGCGGTCTCCTGCGTCAGCACAGGTGCCTGGTTCGAGCCCGACGTCGCGAGCGTCGTCTGGTTGGTAGTATCGACCGATTGGCCGCTGCCGCTGCCAGTCGTCTGGCGCCGCGACGTCTGGTTGAACGCGTAGATCCAGCCCGGGCCACCGCGCAGGCTCAGGCTGACGCGCACCTCGCCGGCCCCCTGGACGGCCGAGAGCGCCGACTGGATGGAACCCGCAAGCGCCTGCTGGTAGTTGATGATGTCCTGACCGGGGACCGAGGTGGCGGCCGGCTGGCTCGATGACGCCGCGGGAGCGCTGGTCGGCGACGCGCTGTAGAAGGTCGAGACGATGAGCAGGACCGCCGCCGCGGCGATGCCGAGCACGAGCCATGTGCGCAGCTTGCGCAGGTCGAGGCCGTCCAACATGCCCTTCAAGGTGCCAAGCCTCCTTCGCTTGAATCTACGCGCACAGCAGCGGGCGAAATGCCGAGCGCCGTGGCCACCGCCTGCGCTACCGCCTGGCGCCTGGCCGTCGAGGGCTGCCCGCGCAGGGTGACACGCGCCTCCGCGGGCTGATCGCCGGGCCCGATCGAGACGGTGACGGATGCGGCGGATCTGCCTGCCACGGACTGCGCAGCGGCTTCCCCGACGCTGGACATCTCCCTGCGGTAGGCGGTCATCGTCTGGCCTTCCTCCTGGCTGCGCAGCAGGACGCCTTGCTGCAGGAGACCCTGGACGTCCGGATCGTGCCAGTAGCTGCCAGTAAGGGTGGGCAGACGCTGTCGCCAGAGCGTTGCGATGGGCTGCAGCACCGCCATCATCAGCATCAGCCCGATCACGAGCCGCGTGTAGCGGCGCATGGTGCTCGCCGGCTGCATGGCTTCGAGAAGCCAGCCGAACAGCGCGACGACGAGGATCCCCCTGAGCCACGCCAGCCAGTCCATCAGCCCCAGGCCCCCTTGCCCGCAGCGAAGACGATCGTCATGGAGATGAAGAACATGACGCCGGCCGCTCCGAGGGCCATGGCCAGGTGCCCGAGGCTGGTCGAGAACTGGGAGAGCGCGTTGACGATCGTCCGGCTGCCGATCGGTGCCAAAACGCCCGCCGACAGGCGGAAAATCAGGATGAGCACCAGGAGCTTCAGGATCGGCACGACGATCAGGTAGCCGACGGCGAGCAGCCCGACCACCCCGACCGCGTCCTTAAGGAGATAGGTGGAGCCGAAGACCGCCTCCGCGGCATCGGAGAACAGCTTGCCGACCACCGGAATGAAAGTGTTCGCGAGGAATTTGCCCGACCTGAGCGCAACGCCGTCCATCACCGGCCCTGCGGCGCCGTAGACGGCGATCAGGCCCACGAACAGCGTCAGGGCCGCGCCGGTCGTCCAGAGTCCCACCTGGCGCAGCAGTGTGGCGATGCCGCTCAGCTGGAAGCCCGAAACCTGTCCGATCACTTCGAGTACGACGCCTGCGATCAGTGCAGGCACCACGAGTCCTTTGATGATGGCCGCGATCACGTTGATCGCCACCAGCATGAGCGGGTGGAAGAGGCCTGCGGTCATGAACGCCCCGACGCCCGCAAGAAGCATGGTGACGAGCGGCAACATGGACTGCATCAGCCCGACCATCAATCCGACGCTCTGCTCGACGAGCCGCGCCGCGTTGTAGAAGGCGTCGAGCGCCAGCACGGCCAGGGCGAGGTAGACGGCGGCCGTGGCGAAGCGGCTGACCTCCTGGCGGTCGAAGCTGTCGGCGAGGAGTTCCAGCACGGCGGCGACGACGCCAAGCGCCAGGAGTTCGCCCAGCAGTCTGGTCTCCTGCACGAGGTCGCCTGCCGCGAGACCCCAGATGCCCCGCACGAGGGTCGCCGGTGCGTAGGCGCCACCACCATGGGCCATGCCGGAGATCACCTTGCCGATGTCCAGTGCGGGCAGCTTGCCGGCGGTGGCCTTGTTGACCTCGTCGAGGTAGGCATTGAGAGGCGACGACTGGACGGTGCCGTAGGCCGGGCTGAGCGTGGCCGAGGGCATGGGCAGGGGCGCGGCAGCGTAGGCGAACTGCGCGCCGCCCAACAGGAGCAGGCCCGCGAGCAGGCCTGCCTTCAACAACCTCACAGCCCCACCCCCAGCACGAGATGCACGAGCGCCCCGACGATCGGAACCGCCAGCACGAGGATGAGCACCTTGCCACCGAGCTCCACCTTCTGGGCGAGGGCGCCCTCGTTGGCGTCGCGCGCCACCTGGGCGGCGAACTCGGCGAGGTAAGCGATGCCGATCACCCGCAGCACGACATCGATGTAGAGGAGGCGCACATGGGCGAGCGCCGCCAGTTCGTCGATCAGCCTGAGGGCCTGCGCGAGCTGCGGCAAGATGAGCAGGAAGAGCACCACGCCGGCCGCGAGCGAGACCAGCACGGCGAACTCCGACCGCTCCCGGCGCAGGACGCTGATCAGCACCACGCCTGCCAGCGCGATGCCGACGAATTGGACGATGGCCAGAGGGGACGACCTCCCCCGTCAGAGATTGAAGAGCGTCTTCACCGATGAGAAGAGCTGCGTCAGGAGATCCACCACCACCATGAACACGAGGGCGACACCGGCCAGGGTGATGAGATGTCCGATCTCGTCCTTGCCCGCCTTGGCCAGCACCGTATGGATGACCGCCACCAGGATGCCGACGGCGGCGAGCTTGAAGATCAGGTCGATATTGATGTCCACGCCACATCCCTCCCCGTCTCAGAGCAGAACGAGAGCCAAGGCGACACCGGCCACGGCACCGAGGGTGCGCCACATCCGCCCGCCGCGGACGCTTTCGTCCGCTGCCGCTCGCCGCTGCAACTCGAGCCGCTCCTGGCAGCGCAGGAAGAAGCCGCGGTGCTCGTCGCGCCCGAACCGGCCGAGCTGCTCGCCGAGCTCCAGGAGCGGAGATGTGTCGTCGGCAGTCAGGCAGCTGCGGGGCCGCAGGCGCTCGAGTTCGGTTCGCCAAGCCTCCGCCAGCAGCACGTGTCCCTCTAGCCGGCTCGCGAGTCCGGCCGCAAATTCCCGGACAAGACCCTTGGCCGAGCGCGTCGCCGAGCGCAAGGCCTGACCGAGCGGCACTGCGGAGTACGAGACATCGCTCGCGAGCATCGCCAGCAGGGCCTGCCAGGCGGCGATCTCCAGAACGCGGCGGCGCTGGCGGTCGGCGAGCAGCGAGCCGATCTCGAAGCCCGCGAGCGCGATCGTAAGACTGAGGGCAATGCGCAGCGCGATCATCGCGGTCCTGCCCCGAGAACTTGTCCCGCCTCGTCCGCCACGCGCAGGACGGTACCGGGCCTGGGTCGGCTGCCGAGCAGCACCTGTCTCGGGAAGACGCCCTCCCGCATCAGCCGGGCGATGCTCGGTCGCCGGTGCAGCTCGGCAAGCGACGACGCGTGGACAGACGCCAGTACCGTCACGCCGGCATAGGCGCAGTCGAGGACGGCCAGGGCGTCCTCCTCCCCGCCTATCTCGTCGGTGGCCAGCACCTGCGGCCCGAGCGCCCGCAAGGCCATGCGCATGCCGATCGACTTGGGCAGGCCGTCCAGCACGTCGGTGCGCGCGCCGACGTCGTGTCCGGGCAGCCCGGCATGGGACGCCGCGATCTCCGAGCGCTCGTCGACAAGGCTCACCTGCTGGCCGCGCCAGCCGTAGAGGCCGTCGGAAGCGGCGCGCACGAGATCGCGAAGCAGTGTCGTCTTGCCGCACCCCGGCGGTCCGACGAGCAGGGTCGGCAAAGGCAGGCCGCCCTGTGCGAGGCGCGACGCCAGGTCTGCCGCCGGTCCCGTGATCGCCCGCGCGATGCGGTAGTTGAGGGCCGAGACGCTGCGCACGGCGCGGCTCGCAGCGCCGGGGGCGCTCCAGTTGCCCGCGATGCCGACTCTGTGCCCGCCGGGTATGGTCAGATAGCCCTGGGCGAGCTCCTCCTCCCATGCGTAGCGCGAATGCGCCGTGAGGTGCTCGAGACAGTGCTCGAGGTCAAGGGTGGTGACCACCTCAGCCACGGCGAGGTCCAGGCCGCCGACCCCGACCAGCCTCGCCTCGCGGCCTGCCCGCAGCCTGAGCTCCGCAGCCCGCTGCCATGCAGCGGCAGGGATCCGGTCGAGTGCGAGGGCCAGCCGCTCGGCGATGTAGGGCCGGATCTCGGACCATGGGGTCTCGGCCCCAGCGGCGACGGTGGCCTCGACTGGCATGCCCATGCACCTCCGACCACATCGCTATGCC
>JAJZQO010000073.1 GCA_021847575.1 Bacillota bacterium
TAACTCTAGCAGTAATCTACACCAAACTCAATAGAACGCTAGATGTTATCGAGCAGTAACTACCCCTCCACCGTCCGTCCTGCCCAGCCGTACTCCCGCTCCCTAGACGGGGTCGCGCCGGAGAAAGCCTGTCAGGCAGTGCACCGACCCGCCGCCGCGCAGGATCTCGTCCACCTGCACGAGGTGCACCTCGAGGCCGTGATCGCGCAGCAGCGCGAGGGTGTCCGGGAAGCCGTCGGCCATCACGATCTCCCCTGGTCCGACCGTGACGAAGTTGGTGCCGAGCCGCCCCACCTCGTCCAGGTTCTCCGCGACGATCAGCTCGAAGCCCATCTCGAGAAGCCGCTGCCTGAGATCCCATGTGACGAGCCATGGCGCGACGACGAGGCGCCGCCGGTCGACGGGCGAGATGAAGCCGTCGACGTGGATCTGGCCGTAAGGCACGGCGACGCGCAGGATGTCCTGGACACCCAATCCCCGCAGTTCCTGTTCCACCTGCCAGGCGCCCGCCTCGTTGGTCCGGCTGCTCGTGCCGAGCAGGCAAGTCCGGCGGTCGAGCCAGACCACGTTCGAGCCCTCGTACGTGCCCTCGCCGTTGACCGTCTTCAGGATCGGCACGCCGAGGCCGAGAAGGCTCCGCGCCACCGCCCGCTCCTCCCCCCGCCGCGCAAGTGTCGCCGGTCTCGCGAGGATCGCCCCTTCTGGCGTCATGGTGTAAAGGTCGCGCATGTAGACGGCGTTCGGGCGGTCCGTCAATTGCCCCTCGACAAAGTGGACGTCGACGCCCAGGCCTGCGTACGTCTCGCAGATCCCGTCGAACTGGCGGAGAAACCTCCCCGGGTCGATCGAAGCGTCGTAGAGGTGCTCGTGGTAGCTGTCGCCCGTGACGAGGGCGAGTTCAGGCCCTGGGCGATGCAGCAGTACAGAGCGCAGCCGGCCCACCTCGGAGTCGACGTAGAAGTCGCCCCAGAGCCTCTCCCTGTCCTCCGCGAAGCTGGCGGGGTCGGGAAGCCAGCGGTCTCCCTGGACGCGCATCAGTGGCGCCCTGCCAGGGCCTGGCGCACGGACGCGCCGGCAGCCGTCCCAGGGCGAACGCATGGATCGTTCGCAGGGTTCGCCTCACGGAATCCCTCGCACGTGACCTCCCGGTCGACTTCGGCCGCAGGGGCCAGTCGGGTCCGCTCGAAACTGTCGTCCATCACCTTCCGACGCATCTCCTTCTGGCGCATCTCACACTCTTGGCACACGCGGTAGACCTTCGCCAGCGCATTCCTGGCGCCTGCTCCACGCGGGGTAAAGGCAAAGCGGAGCCACGGCGGCACTGGACTGGGCGTGCCGTCGGGCGGGAAGCCCTGAGGGGCCCTCGGCGGGGCCAGGGAACGGCTTGCGGCATCCCCATGCATGGCCGAATTGCCGCGGTGTGACGCAGCTGCTGTCCTCTCTACGGCATCGGTCCCGTCAGGAGCACCTTCGAGCCCTCGTTCGGCCGACTGCACACCTCGAGCCGCCCACCCGCCAGCCGCGCGCGCTCCTCGAGATGACGGCGGCCGTGGTGCCCGGGCGGCGAGGGCTGGCTCGGATCGAAGCCGACGCCGTTGTCGTCGATCAGCAGCTGGAACTCGTCGCCCACGCGGCGCCAGGTGACATCCACCCGCGTGGCGTGGGCATGGCGCGCCACGTTGCTGAGCGCCTCCTGCGCGAAGCGCACCAGATGCTCGAGAGTCTCCTCCGGCAGCTCCGTGTAGCTCGTGTCGGCCGAGTGGATGCGCACCTTGTCGCCAAGGCCGAGCTCGTGCGCGATGTCCTCCACCGACGCCATGAGGGGACGCGCGTCGGACTTCAGGTCGAGGACGTACCGCCTGATCTCGTCGGTCACCTCGCGCAGGAGTTCCGCGAGCCGGTTCACCGTCTGGTAGGTGCGGCTCTCCGCAGGCATGTCATCGAGCAGGCCGTCGAGACCGAGCAGGACCGAGTAGATCGTCTGCAGCGTGCCGTCGTGCAGGTTCATGCCGATGCGCTGACGCTCCTCGACCACCGCCATGCGGCCGAGGTCCTCGTTGAGCCGCGCGTTCTTGATCAGCACCGCGCCGAGGCTCGCCAGCATGCCGATGAGCTCCTCGTCCTCGTCGCTGAACGGCTCTCCCAACCCCTTGTCGGTCATGTAGAGATGACCGACAACCTCGCCCTGCGCCACCATCGGCATGCCGAGGAAGGTGCGCATCGGCGGGTGGCCCGGCGGCCAGCCGTAGGCGCGGGGGTGCGTGCCTATGTCGTTCACGCGCAGTGGCCTGCGCGTGTGGATCACCTCGCCCAGAAGACCGTGCCCGCGCGGCAGGGGCCCGATCGCCCGCTCTTGCTCGGGCGTGAGTCCCGCGGTGACGAACTTCGCGACGGACTCGTCGGGCTTGAGCACTGCGAGCGCCGCGTAGCGGGCCCCAGTCACCTCGCGGGCCAGGGCCACCACCCGCTGCAGCACCTCATCCTCGGCGCGGACGCCGGCGATCAGGGTCATGCCGCGGTACAGGCGCTCGATGCGCTCGCGGTAGCGCTCGAAGCGGGCTGCGGCCCGCGCCTGGCCACCCGCCTGGCGGAACTGCTCGAGAACGGCCTGGCCCATGCGCGGGTCCCAGACGACCCCTCCGCCGTGCACCTGGCGCACGGCGTCCACAATATCGCGGCCGCGCGCCTGCTTGACGAGGAAGCCGTGCGCACCGGAGGCGAGCGCCTGCAGCAGGAGGCTCGCGTCGGTCGAGCCGGTGAGCATCAGCACCCGCACCTTGGGCAACTCCCGGTGGACCCAGCCGCACAGGTCGATGCCGGATTCGCCGCGCAGGCGCGCGTCCAGCAGCAGCACATCAGGCACGCTAGCCTTCAGCTTGCGCTGCGCCTCGCCGATGCTGCTCGCCTCGCCCACCCACGTCAGGTCGCTCTGGTCGGAGACGATCTCCGCGAGACCGGCGAGCACCCCCACATGGTCGTCGACGCCAAACACGCGGATCGGGGCGTTCGGCCTGCCTGTCGCGGGACCGAGCGTCGCATCCGCCACCACGACTCCCCCCTGATGCGCTATCGGTCCGATGGCTCCCTAATCTCAACTGTTGAACTCATGATTCTCGCCCATGCCCCGGCTTCCTGCGTCAGAGTGGCGAGACACCTGCCACGTCCTGCGCAAACCGCCCCGCGGCCGGCCCGGCCCTGGGCGCGCAGGCGGTCCTGAGAGTGAGCCTTCCCGCTCTCGTCGAGAAGCAGCATGGCCCGGCTTCGATCGGGGATGCCCCAGCGTGGTTTTGGTACGTTGCGATGCGTCGTAGACAGTGGGAGCGTCGCATGGAATCCCGGATCCCTAAGATGCGCCAATCGTCGTATCGCCGCGTGCCGATGCGAGTGAGAGCGCCCTCGTCGGATGCCCGCTGCAAGAGAATTCACCTGGCGTGGACACGCCGCGCTCCACGACACCTTCATCGACCATCTCCCGGAGTTCGCCGAAAATCAGCGGCAGAGCCCGGCGACCCGCTCCCAAGGCTTGGGGCGATCTTTCGCCACCACCGGTCAGTCTTCGGAACGGTCTCTTCGTGCCGCCCCGACGCCAAGATCTTCGGTCTCGCAATGTTCGGGGTGGTCAAGTGGGTCTTCGCTGGTACCGTCCCGGCGGGGCGCTTGCGCCCGCGCCGATGGCGGACAAGCTGTTCGCCAGGATCACGCGGGGCGGTCTGCCGTTCACCACCGGCAGGGCGCAGTTGACCAGGGTCGCCGTTTCGTCTTCTTGCATACTGGTAGCTTGGGAGGTGGCGACATGGGTGGCCGGTCCTCGCCGCACGGCGCAGGCAGCACCATCCTGCTGCTGTTGGGCCTCGCCATGCTGCTGGCGATCGTTCTCAGCCTCGTCCTGCGGTTGCTCGTCGTGTTGGCCGTGGTCGTCGCCGCCGCCATCGTGATCGCAGCAGTCCGTTCTCTGCTGCGCGGCCCGGCAAGATAGTCCAAGGCGCGAGGCCCGGCTTCCCTGGGCGGGGACGCCGGGCCCGGCCACATGGTGCACGATGCGGTGGGCGCGACTGGCTCCAAGGCGCTCTGACGACCCCGTGGAGAGGCCCCCGAATCCGCCCAGCAGATCTTGAAGCTCGGTTCGTTGGCTGTGGAGAGCCAGGCTCAGGGCCAATCTTCGACCACCGCCAGGCGCGCAGGCCATGCTCCCTCCCTCTCAGGCCGTCGTCCCGCCGTCGACGGCGATCGCCTGGCCTGTGATGTAGGAACTGGCCGGTGCGGCGAGGAACACGGCGACACCTTTCAGCTCGCCGGACCGGCCGACCCGGCCGAGCGGCGTGCGCTCCGCGATTACCCCCTCCGCCTGCGCCAGGATGCCCTGGGTCATGCGCGTCGGGAAGAATCCGGGGCAGATCGCGTTCACGAGGATGCCGTGCGGTGCCATGTGGGTCGCGAGCGTGCGCGTCAGCCCGAGGACGCCCGCCTTCGAGGCGGAGTAGCCGATCGCCGAGAGTTCGTCGGGCCGGCCGCCCGCGAGCCCTGCAATCGAGCCCATGTTGATGATCCGCCCGCCGCCGCCCTGCTCGACCATGCGGCGGCAGACGGCCTGCGACAACAGCCATGTTCCGTCGAGGTTCGTCGCCATCACCTGGCGCCAGCGCTCGAACGGCATCTCGAGCGTCGGCGCCCCCCAGCTCACCCCCGCGTTGTTGACCAGGATGTCGATGCGTCCGTAGCGCTCCAGCGTGGCCTGGAGCCAGCGCTCCACGTCACGGGGTTCCGCCACCGATCCCGTCAGGGCGAGCACGTCGAAGCCCCTTTGCCGCAACGCCGCTTCCGCCTGCCGCAGAGATTCCTCGTGCCGTGCCGTGATCACGAGATGCGCGCCGGCCTCGCCGAGCCCCTCGGCGATCTCGAGGCCGATGCCGCGCGAGCTGCCCGTCACGAGCGCCACCTTGCCGGAAAGGTCGTAGAGTTCCCTGACTGTCGGCACTGGCTCGGCCATCGCGCATCCTCCCTACTCGTCCGTTCTAGCGCTCCGTGTGGCGCCAGACGCCTTGCCCGTCCCGCCGGAGCCTGTGCGTCGCCTGCAGGTGGCTGAGGGCCGCAAGTACCTCGAGGAGGACCGACGGGTCCCGCATTGCGGGCTCGAGCCCAGCCGCGACCTGCCACGTCGACGCTCCTGCCTCGGGCACGAGCCCGCGCACCCGCTCGACATACTCCTCCTGGAAGCGCAGCTGACGCCCGACGTGCTCAGCGAGGCCGCCCCGCAGGGGCAGGCCGTGGCTCGGCAGCACCAGACCGGCCTCGATCGCGGCCGTGCGCCTGAGGCTCGCCAGGTAGGCGCCAAGCGGATCTCCCGTCAGGCCTGGAACCAGCCAGACGTTGGCGGCCTCGGGCTCCACCACCTGGTCGGCGGAGAAGAGCCAGCCCCGCCCCGCCTCGTGCAGCATGACCTGCCCGGGGCAGTGGCCCGGCACCTCGACGACGTCGAAACTCAGTTCGCCAAGCCTGATCGGCGCCCTGGGATCGAGCGCAGTCACGTCATCGCCAAGGTCCACGCCGCCGTTCGGCCGGAACTTTGCGAACGCCTCCACCGCGTCCTGCGGTACGCCTTGCGCGGCCGCCCACTGGCGGACATCGGCCCCTTCTGCGCCGCGCCGGTGCATGTCGGCTGGGTGCAGGAGCATCCTGCCGCCCCAGCGGCGCTGCACGGAGGCCGCCCCGCCGGCGTGGTCCGGATGGCCATGCGTGAGCAGCAGGGTGTCGATGCCCCCGCTTTGCACGCCGATCGCCTTGAGCGCACGGCCGAGCGCCCGCAGGCTCGTCTCGGTGTCTACGCCCGCGTCCACCAGCATGCGCTCGCCGCGGCTCTCCACCAGGTAGACGCTGACGAACGGCACCGACCAGAGCATCGGCAGGAGGATGCGGTACAGCCCGTCCGCGAGGCGCCAGGCGTTTTCGGCCACCGCCTCTTCGTAGATCACCAGCCGCGCATCTCCTTCACAGTCTCCGTCATGGCCCTCACGACCTCCCGCCAGTCCCCGACGATGCCAAGGCGGGCGTAGTCGAAGATCGGCGCCTCGGGGTCCTGGTTGATCGCCACGATCGTCTTCGCCCGCGAGCAGCCGACGAGGTGCTGGCTCGCCCCTGAGATGCCTACGGCGATGTAGAGGTCTGGCGCCACCGTCTTGCCGGTCTGGCCGATCTGCCAGGTGGCGGGCGCCCAACCCTCGTCGACCGCCGCGCGGGAGGCGCCGACGGCGCCACCGAGGGCCGCCGCGAGTTCCCCGAGCGCGGTGAAACCTTCCGGCCCGCCAAGCCCCCGCCCACCGGAGACGATCACCTTGGCCTCTTCGAGCCCTGGACCTTCGCGCTGTTCGCTCTCCATCCGGACGCGTCGCGGCCAATGGACCTCGAAGGGGATCCGGGTACCGAGCGCCCGCACGGGACCGCTGCCCCGACGCGGCTCGCCGTCCTCTCTGCCGGCACCTGGCCGCAGGGTGGCGACCGCCGTCTCCGTCCGCGCCGCCATGGTCGCGATCGCCTTGCCGCCGAAGACCAGCCGTTCGCAAAGGAGCACCCCCGCCTCGACGCGGATGTCCGTCACCTCGCCGACGAAGCCGGCCCCGAGCCTGTAGGCGAGGCGCGGCGCCCAGTCGCGCCCCAGGCTGTCGGCGGCGAGGCAGACCAGCGCCGGTTGAAGGTCCGCGGCTGCCGCCGCCAAGGCCGCGAGTCCCGCTTCGGACGGCCCTGCGGCCAGGGCCGCCTCCTCCGAATAGATCACCTCGCCTGCGCCCACCCGCTGCAGAGCGGGTGCCGCGCCGCGCGAGACGGGCCCAAGCGCGAGCGCCGCCATCCCGCAGCCCAGCGACGCCGCGAGCCCGGCCGCCGCCCTGACCATCTCGAGCTCCTGGGCGGAGACCGCGCCGCCTTCGGCCCAGACCGCCGTCAGAATCCCTGGCAACAGGCCCCCTCCCCTCAGATGGCGCCGAGCTCGCCGAGCCGCCGCACGAGAGAGCGCGCCCGCTCGCCCGCCGTGGCGCCGTCGATCATCTCCGCCTTGCCGCGCGGCGGCGGCAGCCGCAGAGCCGTGGTCTCCACCTCCGCGGTGCCCCCGTCGCCCTTGGCCAACTCGCCGAGGGCGAGGACGGCGATCTCGCAGCCGCGGGCCGCCATCACATCCCTGATCCTGGCCGGGCGCAGCACATTGCCGCCAGCGTTGGTCACCGTCAGCACGGCAGGGCCTGGCAGCCGGTAGACGGCCGTGCCGCCCTCGAGTTGCTGCACCGCCTGAAATGCGTCGCCATCCCGCCGGACTTCGGAAACGAAGGGCAGGCAGGGCACGCCGAGCGACTCGGCCAGCATGCCGCCGAGCTGTCCCGCCTCCCAGTCGGCCGCCTGCCGTCCGAGCAGAACGAGATCGGCGGGCGGCAGGCGGCGGATTGCCGCGGCGAGGATGTCGGCCTTGCGCCGCGCGCCAAGTCCCTGCTCCTCGCCGCTTACGAGCACCGCCCGGTCGCACTGCAGGGCGAGGGCTTTGCGCAGCACCTCCTCGGCGGCCTGCGGGCCGAACGAGAGGGCCGTCAGCTCGCATGCGCCGCCCAAGGCGTCCCGCAGGCGCAGTGCGACCTCGAGCGCGTTGCCGTCGAAAACGCTGAGGACATAGGGGGCGCGCGGCACCAGCGGCTCTCTGCGCTCCGGGTCGACGGCGAAGGCGCTCTGCGGGATTTCCGGATCGAGGACGCGCTTGAGCAGAACGACGGCGTGCACCTCTTGCCCGCCTAGCCGCGTGGCCCGCCGGCCACATAGATGACCTGGCCCGAGACGAAGCTCGCGTCGTCGCTGCACAGGAAGGCGGCGACCCGCCCCACTTCCTCCGGCTGGCCGACGCGCCGGAGCGGGATCTCCGCCGCGGCCTGGGCCTTCATCTGCTCGAAGTCGACGCCGACGCGCTCGGCGGTCTGCCGCGTCATGCGCGTCTCGATGAAGCCGGGAGCCACGGCGTTGACGTTGATCCCGAAAGGTCCCAGCTCGATCGCGAGGGTGCGCGTCAGCCCCTGGATCCCCGCCTTGACGGCGGCATAGTTGGCCTGGCCGCGATTGCCGAGAGCCGAGGTGGACGACGTGAGGACGATCTTGCCGTAACGCTGCGGCACCATGTGGCGCTGCGCGGCCTGCGCGACGAGGAAGCTACCCTTGAGGTGGGTCGCGACGACGATGTCGAAGTCCTCCTCGCTCATCTTGTGGATCAGGTTGTCGCGCGTGAGACCCGCGCAGGCGACCAGGACGCCGAGCCCGCCAAGCGCCTGCACCGTCTGCGCGACGGCCGCCTCGACCGCGTCGCGCCGCGAGACGTCGCAGGCTAGCGCGATCGCCTCGCCCCCGGCCGCCCGGATCTCCGCCGCCGTCTCCTCGGCCGGGCCGATGTCTAGGTCCCACACGGCCACCCTGTCGCCCCGCGCCGCCAGGATGCGCGCCGTCGCCGCGCCGATGCCCCGACCCGCGCCCGTCACGATCGCAACTCTCTCCGCCAAGCCGGTTCCCCTCCCAGTTGTGGGCCGTCTCGTGCCGATCCCCGTCAAAACCCCAGCCAGATCTCCGCGTCGCCCTCGGTCACCTGCTCGCCACCGTCGTTCTCCGCCCAAACGCGCAGGGCCACCAGGTGCCCGCCGTCTGCCCCCCGCACCTCGCGCACGACGCCGCGGCAGGTCAGGCGGTCGCCCAGGTGCACCATGCGCCGAAAGCGCACCTCGATGCCCCGGACCGAGCCCGCCCCGGCGTAATCCGTCAGGAGCTGGCCCAGGAAGCCCATCGACAGCATGCCGTGCGCGATCACGGACGGCAGGCCGACCGACCTCGCGGTCTCCACGTCGGTGTGGACCAGGTTGTCGTCGCCCGATGCCCCCGCGTAGTGCAGGAGCTGCAGCTTCCCCACCGGCTCCTTCACGAGCCGCGGAATCTCCTCGCCCGGCTCGGGCAGCCGCACCGCCCCACCTCCTAGCGATAGATCAGCGTGCTTCGACTCCTGTAGACGAGAAGGCCCAGGCCGTCGCGGCCCTCGGACGCGATCACGATGAACGTCATGCGGCCGAGGCTGCCCTCCTTCTCGTAGACATCGTCCACCCGCCAGACCACCTGCAGGGCGTCCCCGGCGCGGATCGGCCGATGGTAGCGGTATTCCTCGCCAGCGTGCAGGATGCGCTTCTTGTCGAGCGCGAGGCCCGGCAGCTCGCCGTGGAAGGTGGTCGGGAAGGTCGGCGGCGCGATCTCGCCCGAAAGGTGCAGTGGCTCGCGGTCCCCGATCGCCTCGGCGAAGCGCCGGATCGCGCCGCGCTCCACCTCGTGCAGTTCCACCCGGGACGCGCGGCCGATCAGCGTGCGGTCGATCTCCATGCCCGTCCCCCCCGGCCCGCCTTCGCTACTCCCAGCGTCCATGACCATGGGTGCCGCGCAGGAGGTCGCGTGCGATCGTCCGCTTCTGGATCTCGTCCGTGCCCTCGTAGATGCGGAAGACGCGCACGTCGCGCAGCACCCGCTCGATCGGCAGTTCCTTCGTGTAGCCCATGCCGCCGTGGATCTGCATGACGCGGTCCGCGACGCGGTTGGCCGTCTGGGCTCCGTGCAGCTTGGCGATCGAAGCCTCGTGGCGGTTGTCGATCCCCTCGTCCTGCAGCCAGGCGGCATGCAGCGTGAGCCAGCGCGCCGCCTCGATCTCCACCTCGGAGTCCGCGAGCATCCACTGGATCGCCTGGTTGTCGCCGATCGGCCGCCCGAAGGCGACCCGCTGGCGGGCGTAGTCGACGCCCATCTCGAGGAGGCGCTGCGAACGGCCGACGGCGCGCGCCGGGATGATGACGCGCCCGTTGACGATCCAGCGCATGGCGAGTTCGAAGCCCTTGCCGACCTCGCCAAGCACATTGCGGCCAGGCACGCGCACCCCGTTGAACGTCAGGCGCGCGGGGCCCCAGGACCCCATCGTCGGGATGTAGCGCGACGTGAATCCCATGGCGCGGTCGACGAGGAAGGCGGTGATGCCGCCCTTCGCGCCCTTCGCGCGGTCGGTCACGGCGAAGACGATGGCGAAGTCCGCCTCGTTGCCGCCCGTGATGAAGACCTTCTCGCCCGTGAGAACCCAGTCGGTGCCGTCCTGCACGGCCTGCATGCGGATGTTCGTCGCGTCGGAGCCGGCGGTCGGTTCGGTCAAGGCGAAGCAGGATCGCCGCTCGCCCTCGATGGTCGGCAGGAGATATTCCTTGCGCTGCTCCGCGTCGCAGGCGAAGAGGATGTTGTCGGCGGCACCGCCGAACTGGAACGGCACGAGGCAGCGGAACAGCTCCATCGTCGCGAGCACCGTCAGCTGCGTGCCCAGGCCGACACCGCCGTATTCCTCAGGCGTCTGCAGCCCCCAGAGCCCGAGGTCCCGGGCCTTGAGCTGCAGGCCGCGCAGGGTCGCCTGATCGGGGTAGTCCTGCCCGCGACCCTCGAGTTCGGCCGCCTGCAGCTCCTGCTCGAGCGGCATCAGCTCAGCCTGCACGAATGTGCGCACCGTCTCGAGTATCAGCCTCTCCTCCGGCGAGAGACGAAAGTCCATCCTGCCTGCAACCTCCTCGTCCGAGCGGCACGTGACGCGCAGCCCGACGGTCGGTATGGGCGTCCCCGATCCCGGCCGCCGCCCGCCTTAGAAGCGCTCGTCGTCCTCCTCGCGGCCCCAGCGCAACTTCCTGCCGCTCTGCTGCGCGCGGAAGATCCGCTCCTCGGCGTACACCTTCGCGACCTGCCCGACCTCGGCCTCGGGCACGGTCAGGTGAACGGCAGCCCGCGTGATCGTGCCGACTGCGCTGCGCGGCAGCATGATCTGGCCGATCAGCCCATGGCGCACACCGATGCCGTCGAAGATGTCCTCCTCGATGTCCCCCAACACATGCGTCACGTGACCGACCAGCCTGCCGTCCTGGCTCAGTACCTTGGTGCCGGCCTCGAGCGCCAGCCACGAGATCTCGTCGTCCGGCGAGAGGATGTCGTCGTCGTCCCTTGCCACGGTGCCACCTCGCTTCCCGGATGCTTCCCCGCCCTTCGCGAACGGCGGACCGGGATCCTCCTCCGGCGGCGGCTACCCCTTCCCGCCTCCCGCTTGAGCCGGAGGCGGATCGCGGACTTCAGCCCTTGCCGGCGCCGGTCTTCGGAAGTTCGTCCGGATCCTGAGCATCTTCGGCGCCGTGAACGCCGTGACCCGCCTGCACGCCAAGGCTGGGATATCCCCGGGATCCGCCTGCGTCTGCGGCCGCTGCGTCGCGGCGCCAGCACGTCCCCGACCTCGGCCGAGCCGAGGTGCTCGCCGCCGGCGATGTCGATGTCCTTCACGCGGTCCACGATCCTGATGCAGCCCTCAGGTTGGAGGACGGCCATGTCCCCGTCGGGTATCGCGACATCCGCAACGATAAAGGCACTGAGCACGTTCGTCTTGACGCCGAGGTCCTCGTTCAGCACCACGGCGACAGGCGAGACCTCGGTCCCCGTGCCCGCCGGCGTCGGCAGCGCGACGAACGGGATCCCGATGGGCCCGGCTTTCGGCCAACGCTCGCCTCGGTTTCCCCTCAGTTCCTGGCGGGTCCCGCAGGCCCCAGCCGAGCCACCAGCGTGCGGCCTTGGCCGCATCGAGCACGCTGCCGCCGCCGACAGCGCTGATGCCGTCCGCGTCCGCGTCCTGATAGGCCTGGGCGATCTCGGCCACCGTGCCGGCCCTCGCGTCCTGGTCGACGCGCTTGTAGGCAGAGGCGATTGCGACACCGCGGGAGTCCGCCTCGACCGCCCCCTCGAGCTCGGCCGCGACGCCCGCCCTGCGCAGAACCTGGTCCATCATGAGCAGCACCCGGCGGGCGCCCAGTCCCTGGAGCACTCCGCCCAGCCTGCGCCTGCTCCCGGGTCCGCTCTCCACTGCGCTGCGCATCTCATAGCGGAAAGCTCAGTTAAAGAGGTTTGTTGGTACCCAAAGGGCAACGCTCCCTGACAGATGGCGCGTTGCCCTTCAATAGTTGCTCTGCTGCGAGCCGCTGGGCAGCGGGTGCATGGACTTCGCAAACTGCCGGAGCACGGAGAGTGGCACGGCTCGCCCACTGAAGTAGACGAGGACCGTCCCAGACTGTTTCTTGTCACGGAAACCGATGTAGGTCGTCTTGTCGCCTAGAACCCAGACAAGGTTTTGCTTGCCCTGCCGTCCCTCGCCGATCGGTAGCTTGCCGATGGCGGACAGGCTGAGGTCCGACACGGGATGCAGGAACTGGATCGCTTGCATGAGCGAGCGCTTGGTCGTTGGCATTTCGTAGACCCACACCATGCCAGCCCGCATAAACCCCTTGGGCAGGTTGAACTTGAGCTTTGGGTTCACGCACCGCAGCGTCAGCTGCCAGAAGGGCAGCCCTACGTACGCCTGCTGTGGTGCGGGCGACGGCAGCTTGCGCATGGCAGGCGCGTAGTCGCCAACACATCGGTAATGGGTAACGCTTGGCTCCATCAGTCCTAGAGACAATGGGAAACTAGCGACCCTCTTGTGGGTCTTGTCGTTGAGAATAGGGATCGTTGATTTGGCGGTGCTGGTTTCATGTGCAGCATTGCAGCCGGCCAACACCGTTGCCAGAAGGGCTACGGCGATTCCGAGTCGTTTCATTTCTATTCCTCCCATTTCCAGTATACGCCGAAAGATGGGCTGATCGACTCAAATCAGGTCTTATGTGGTAGCAAACGTCACGAACTGATGGCTGTGATCAAAGAGCCGATTCACCACGACGTTCCAGCAGAACATTGCGCATGCGCATGGAATCCTATTGTTGGAACCAGACGAGGTATTTCGGCAGGTACTTGCTGCTCACGCCGTTGAACGGGCGCAGCCAGCGCTTCAAACGGCTGTGGTACGCGTTCACGCTATTCACATGATAGATGTCGTGCCTGTGCACACCACGCCTCGCGTTCAGGATCTGAAACGGGATGTTGTTCGCCCGCGCAAACGCCCCGTATGGAGGCTGCATCGGTACACAGAGCATGCAGTTCTGAGCCAGCCCCAGTCGGGTGGGCCGTCCAAGACTTGGCTCGCGAGGCGTCCGCCCAGGGGTGCCGGGCCGCCGGCGCGCAAACCGGCCGAGCGACGGGCAAGCCTTGGG
>JAJZQO010000074.1 GCA_021847575.1 Bacillota bacterium
GCCAAAGGAGATGGTGAAAGCAATCCTCCTAGAGATCCACCAGCGTAGCCAGACGACACCGAGTCCCAATCCGATGTGACTCCACGGGCGGAAGTGTCTTCCGCCTAGGAGAGCGCTGAGAAACCGGTCAATTCGGGACTTGCCTCGCGAGCAGACGATCGCGGTCTGGTGGATACTGGTTGGTAGATCGCCGATCGGCCCCAGATGAGGTGATCGGTGCGCCTTCGGTGGGCCCTTTTTAGGGGGCTCACCGCCGCTTTCGGTCTATTTGGGCCTGCAAGCGGGGTTTTGGGCATGGTTAGCCCGTTGCAGCAGCCACCTTGGGCAAGGTGCCAGCCTTCGCGGCACGCTTGATATTGACCACCAGAGCAGTGAAGGCCGCTTGCAGGGCCAGCTTGCGGTTGCCGACGTAGCGGGCTTGATGGATGCCATGCATGGCCAACTCGGCGATGCAGCGTTCAACGAGCGGGCGGCGGTGGTAGCGGTCCAGGAAAGCTTGCGTCTTCTGCTGTTGGCGTAGCTCCCTGCGCTCCCTCTCATCTGGCTGGATGCCGACCGAGCGGGCTGCGGCCGGAGTGCAGCGGTCCTTGAGCGGGCAGGCGCCGCAGTCCTGCGCACGGAACTGGAAGCCGCCGAGGATCCTCGTCCCATCTGGCATGCGCGCGTACTGTGGCTTGCCCAGGGCGCCGTTCGGGCAGTTGCACTGGGGCGCATCGAGGTCGATGGTGAAGTCGTCCTTGCCGAACCGACCCGCTGGCGCGCTCGGCGCCGCCAGTGGCGCGGTCAGCTCGATCCCCTTCGCCGCGATCTGCGGACGCAGCCCCATGATGCCGTAGGCGTGATCCCCCATCAGCCCCTGTGGTTGGACGCCGAGCTTCTCTTCCCGCTCCAGTGCGGGCATGACCGCGTCGCCGTCCGCCTCGTTTCCCTTGAGCACGCCGACGTCCGTGATCAGCTGCGCGTCCTCGTCCATGGTGGCATTGACCTTTGCTCCGTCGAAGCGGCCGCTGCTCGTCTTGTGGCCATGGCGCATCTCTGGGTCCGTGATCGAGACCACCCGGTCCTTTGCCACACCCTGGCGGATGCATACCCCGTCTCCGCCCTCGATCGGCTCGATGTCCTGCTCCACGACACGCGCCAGGAGATCGGCCGCCTCTGCCACACTGGCGTCCTCCTTGCCAGCGGCGAGCAGATCCCGTGTTGCCACCACCGCCGCACGCCCGTCGCGGACGATCTCGTTGAGCAGATCCTGGCGCGCCTTGACGTCCTGCCAATCGATGTCCGGCTTGCCCGTCTTCCCATAGTCGGCGCGCTGCAGCACCGCGTCCAGCCGCGAGGCCAGCCCCGCCACCCGACCAGCCTTCTTGCGCAGCTTGCGGATCGCACCACGGATCAGCTGGTAAGTGTCCTGTACCGCACCGGCTCCGTGCACCGCGGTGGAATCCATGATCTGACGTCGGCTGAGCAGCCCCGCAGCCTGCGCCGCGGTCACGAACCGCTCGAAGGCCGAGCGCTCCTGCTCATGCACAAGTAGCCGTGCACGAAACCTGCACAGGGTCGACGCGTCGAAGACCTTGTCGTCCACATCGAGATCCAAGGCGTATCGCCAACGCAGGTCGAACTTGGCGTGCTGCTCCGCCTCCCGGTCGCTAACTCCGTCGTGCATCTCCAGCAGCACTACTTTCGCCAAAATGATCGGCGGCACCGAAGGACGCCCGACGCCAGACGCGTACATCGCGGCGAACAGGTCCCCTCCCAGCAACTCCTCTCCGAACTTGCGCAGCGCACCGTAGAACGAGCGCTCCAACTCGCTTACGACACCCGGCTGCATCCAGAGCAGAATATCGCTGAACCCACGCTGCTGCCCAACCCGTCCGAGCATTGACTTCAATCCTTCACGACCCTGCTGTCCTACTGCTTCGACAGCACCCCACGAAACTCCTTAACCTGATCCCACCAATTGTCGACGCTTTTTCAGCGCTCTCCTAGGGCGTCGCGGCCGCCTGTGGATTGTGTAGAACAACCTGTGAACAAATTCCGCGCTCTCTCGCGTCCGGCCGTGCCGGGGCGCAATGGTATACTGGCTCTGAGTCTGGGAATGGGGGGTACTGGCGGCATGGACCTGCGGCCAAAGTGCCACATCGAGACCTACGGCTGCCAGATGAACGAGAACGACAGCGAGATTCTGCTCGCATATCTCGAGGAACTCGGCTATGAAAGCTCCATGTCGGTGGCGGACGCGGACGTGGTGCTGCTCAATACGTGCTGCGTGCGCGAATCGGCGGAAGACAAGGTGTATGGCAAGCTCGGCGAACTCAAGCTGATGAAGGCGGAGCGGCCGGAGCTCGTCGTCGGCATCGCCGGCTGCATGACGCAGCAGCCCGGGGTCGGCGAGGGGCTCGCGCGGCGCTACCCGTTCGTGAATCTCGTGATGGGCACGCACAACCTCCACCGTTTTCCCGAGCTTTTCGCGCAGGCGCGCACGTCGACGGTTCCTGTCGTCGACGTGGCGGCGGAACCCGAGGCGATGCCGATCTTTCCGCGCGGCGTGCGGGAAGGCGGCATCACCGCCTGGGTCACGATCCTGCGGGGCTGCGACAAGCGCTGCACCTACTGCATCGTGCCCTATGTGCGCGGCAGGGAGATGTCGCGGCCCCTTGCGGAGATCCGCGGCGAAGTCGAGCAGCTGGTGCGGGACGGCGTGCGCGAGGTCACGCTGCTCGGCCAGAACGTCAACGCCTACGGCAAGGATCTCGGCGACGACCAGGGCTTTGCCACACTGATCCGGGCGCTCGACCGGGTGGACGGGCTCGAGCGCATCCGCTACACGACGAGCCACCCGCGCGACTTCACGCAGGAGATGATCGAGGCGATCGCCACCTCACGGCACGTCTGCGAGCATTTCCATGTCCCGGTCCAGTCGGGCAGCCCGCACATGCTCAAGCGCATGGCGCGCGGCTACACGCGCGAGCGCTACGTCGACCTGATCGAGCGCATCCGCCGGGCGGTGCCCGGCGCATCGATCACGACGGACCTGATCGTGGGGTTCCCCGGCGAGAGTGAGCAGGACTTCGCGGAAACGCTCGAACTCTGCCGCCAGCTGCGCTTTGACAAGTCCTTCACGTTCATGTTCTCGCCGCGCCGCGGCACGCCGGCGGCCGACTTTCCGGGGCAGATCCCGCTCGCCGTCAAGAAGGAGCGCCTCGCGCGCCTGATCGAGGTCACAGACGCCCTGTCGCTCGCCGCAAACCGGCGCGCGTTGGGCCAGACGGTGGAGGTGCTCGGCGAGGGCGTGTCCAAGAAGAACGGCGAGCGCCTGATGGGGCGGACGCGGCAGAACCAGCCCGTGGTCTATCCTGGCACGCCTGGGCAGGCGGGACGTCTCGCCCTGGTGAGGATCAAGTCCGTCAACACCTGGACGCTGGAGGGTGAGATCGTTTGAGAACTAGGATCGAGATCCTGCGCTTGGCGCAGGAGGTGGCGGACGCGGTCGCCGACTCGCAGGAGATGAGGGATCTCCTCGCCTGCGAGAGGGCGCTTGGCGGGCGCCGGGCGGAGGACTTCGACGCGGACGACCCCGATCCGGGCGTGCAGGCGTACATCCTGGCCAAGCGCAGCGCGGAGCGCCTCCTGCAGCAGGTGACCGGCGTGTTCCTCCACCCTCTGACGGGCCACCTGATGCCGACCCCGGCCCGGGACAAGAGCTGCGAGGGCTGCGGCGCCTAAGCGGAGCAGGAGGGATCTCGTGGCGGAGTCGACGCCGGTCATGCAGCAGTACCGGCGGATCAAATCGCAGCATCCCGACGCCTTGCTCTTCTTCAGGTTGGGCGATTTCTATGAACTTTTCGACGAGGACGCGCGCCTCGCCTCGAGCCTGCTCGATCTCGTCCTCACCTCGCGCGACAAGGAGACGCCGATGTGCGGCGTGCCCTACCATGCGGCCGAGAACTATCTCGGCCGCCTTGTCGACCTCGGCTACCGCGTCGCCGTCTGCGAGCAGGTGGAGGACCCGCGCCAGGCCAAAGGCCTCGTGCGGCGCGAGGTGGTCCGCGTCGTCACGCCATCGACGTTCGCCGCCGAGGGCGAGGAGGCGCCGCGGCGCTGGCTCGGCGTGCTCACACAGCTGGACGGCGCGGCCGGCATCGGCCTGCTCGACCTCGGCCACGGCAGCTTCCGCGTCGCCGCCCTGCGCGACGAGCGTGGCGGGCAGGGCGAAACGGGTCTCAGGCGCGCGCAGCGGGAACTCGAGCGCCACGGCGTCGCGGAACTCCTGACGGCCGAGGCGGTGGGGGGAGACCTCCGCGATGTGCCGCAGGCGCCCATGCCCAGCGCCGCCGCGCAGGACGAGAGCCGCCAGGCGCTCGGCGACGTGCTGCACCGCCTGCCGCCCGCGGCGGCGCAGGCAGCCCTGCTCGGCCATGCCTACCTGCTCGAGACCCAGAGGGGGGGCCTAAGGCACCTCGAGCCGCCGCGGCTCTACGAAGTGGAGCGCGGCCTCGGCCTGGACCCCGCCACGCGGCGCAACCTCGAGCTCGTGCAGCGGCTCGACGGGGAGCGCCAGGGCAGCCTGCTCTGGGTGCTGGACGACACCCGCACCGTCGCAGGGCGCAGGCTGCTGCGCGAATGGATCGAGCGGCCGCTGGCGGACCTCGGCGAGATCGAGGAGCGCCAGGCGGCGGTCGCCGCGCTGCACGACGACGGCATCGCGCGCCTGCGCCTGCGCGAGCTGCTCGCGGGCGCCCGGGACCTCGAGCGCCTGCTTGCGCGCATGGGCGCGGCCACCGCCGGGCCGCGGGAGTACGCGGCCCTCGCGACGACACTGGACCTGGGTCCGGCGGTGGCGGACGCGGTGCCCGTCGCCGCTCCGCTTCTGCAGGCCATCCGGGAGACGCTGCGCCTGCCGCTCGAGATCGCGGCCGAGATCGCCGCCGCCTTGCGCGACGACCCGCCGGCCCTTTCCCGCGACGGCAACTTCGTGCGCGAGGGCTTTTCCGAGGAGATCGACCGCCTGCGGGCGGCAAAGGCCGGGGCGAAGGAGTACCTTGCCGCCTTCGAGCAGAGGGCTCGCGACGAGACGGGCATCCGCAACCTCAAGGTGGGCTTCAACAGGGTCTTCGGCTACTACATCGAAGTGACGCGGCCGAACCTCGCGCTCGTGCCGGAGGCCTGGGAACGCCGGCAGACGATCGCGAGCGGCGAGCGCTTCGTCACGGACGAACTGCGCCGGCAGGAGGAACTGATCGGCCGGGCTGAGCGCGAACTGCAGTCGCTCGAGGCGGCCGTCCTGGAGAACCTAAGGCAAGCGGTGCTGGCGGCTGCACCCGCGGTGCAGGCGCGGGCGACGCGCCTCGCCGAGCTCGACGTGCTGCAGTCCCTGGCGGAGGTGGCCAGGCGCAGGGGCTACGTGCGGCCCGAGATGCGGCGCGAGCCGGTCCTTGAGCTCCGGGCGGCGCGCCACCCAGTCGTGGAGGCCCTGCTGCCGCAAGGGGCCTTCGTGCCGAACGACACGCGGCTCGACGCGAGAGGGCAGCGCCTGCACCTGATCACCGGCCCGAACATGGGCGGCAAGTCGACGGTGCTGCGCCAGATCTGCCTCGTGCAGGTGATGGCGCAGCTCGGCTCGTTCGTGCCGGCCGAGCGGGCCGTCATAGGCCTCGCGGACCGCGTCTTCACGCGGGTCGGCGCCTCGGACGATCTGGCGCGCGGCGTCTCCACCTTCATGGCGGAGATGCTCGAAGTGGCGGTGATTCTCAGGGAGGCTACGGCGCAGAGCCTCGTGGTGCTGGACGAGGTCGGGCGGGGGACCGGCACGGCGGATGGCGTCGCGATCGCCGCCGCCGTGACCGAGTACCTCGCGTCGGTGGTGCGCTGCCGCGCGCTCGTCGCCACGCACTATCTCGAACTCTGCGCCCTGGCCGAAGGGGACAAGGCGATCTGCAACTACACCGTCGCGGTGGCGGAGGAGGGGCGCAAGGTGGTGTTTTTGCACCGCATCGTCCCGGGCGCCGCCAGCCGCTCCTACGGCCTCGACGTCGCCAGGCTGGCCGGTGTGCCGGAGGCGGTGCTCTCGCGGGCCGAGCAGCGCCTGCTGGCGCCGCTCGCCGCAGCGCGCGACGACGGAGCGGTGCAGCTCGCCCTGTTCGACTTGCCGCCGCATCCCGCACTCGCGCGGCTGCGTCGGCTCGACCCGATGCGCATGACGCCGCTCGAGGCGCTCTCGGAGCTGGTAGCCCTCAAAGGTCTCGGCGAGGAGGCCCCCTGATGCCGATCCAGGCCCTGCCGCCGGAAGTCATCGACCAGATCGCCGCGGGCGAGGTGGTCGAGCGTCCGGCGTCGGTCGTCAAGGAGCTTGTGGAGAACTCCGTCGACGCGGGCGCGGGCCGCGTGTCCGTGTGCATCAGTGGCGGCGGCATCGAGCGCATCGAGGTGACCGACGACGGCCAGGGCATCCCGGGCGCGGAACTGGAGCTCGCGCTTGGCCGCCATCAGACGTCGAAGCTGATGGCCTTCGACGATCTCATGGGCATCAGGAGCTTCGGATTCCGCGGCGAGGCACTGCCGTCCATCGCGTCGGTCTCGCGTCTGCGCCTGCAGTCGCGGCCGCCGGGGGAGGCCGGCGGCATGGCGATCGAGGCGGAGGGCGGCCGGGTGTCGGCGGCTCTGCCAGTCGCCATGGCGCCCGGCACGCAGGTAACCGTGGAGGATCTCTTCCGCCAGGTGCCGGCGAGGCGCAAGTTCCTGCTGGCGCCGCAGGTCGAGGCCAGGCGGGTGGTCACGGTGCTCGAGCGGCTGGCGCTCGCGTCGCCCGCGGTTGCTTTCACGCTGGCCATCGATGGCGAGGAGGTGCTGCGCACGTCGGGCAGCGGCAACCTGAGCGAGGTATTCGCCGACCTGTTCGGCGTCGACGTGGCGGAGGGGCTGGTCCCTGTCGAGGCGCGCGGGGAGGCCGGGCGGGTGCACGGGCTCGTGTCGCGGCCCGGCCGCGACAGGGGCAACCGCCAGTGGCAGTTCCTCGTCGTGGGCGGCCGTCCGGTCGAGGTGGGCAGGCTGCGCTACCCGATCGAGGCCGCATACCAGGGACGCCTGCTCAAGGGGCGCTTTCCGGTCTACTGCCTGCGCCTCGACGTTCCCTCCGGCGATCTCGACGTCAACGTGCACCCGGCGAAGCTCGAGGTGCGCCTGCGCCGCGAGCGCGAGGTGGCCGCGCTCCTGCACGAGGCGGTCGGACGGTCGCTCGCGCCCGCGCCGCGCCTGCGCGAGGCGCCGCCGGCGCCGGAGCCTGTGGCGGGCGAGGTGGCGGCGGCAGGGGAGCCCCAGGATCTCTTCAGGCTGGCGGACGCCCTGCAGGAGTACGGCAGGCCGGCGCAGGCGGCGGCGGACGTGGCTGTCGGCGACGTCCCGGCCGTGCTCGGCCAGGCCGGCGGGCTTTACCTCGTGGCGGCCGCGCGGGACGCCCTCTACCTCTTCGACCAGCACGCCGTGCACGAGCGCATCCACTACGAGCAGCTCGAGCACCAGGACGTGCGCTCGGCGCAGCTGCTGCTGTCGCCGCTCGTCGTGCGGCTGAGCGCCGCGCAGAGCCAGACCCTGGCCCTGCATGAGGGGGATCTGGCCGCCTACGGCTTCGCGGTGGAGGGCTTCGGCGACCGCGACGTCGTGGTCCGCGCCGTGCCGCGCCTGTTCGGTCGCGCTGCGGGGCCGGACCTTCTGCCGGAACTCCTCGACGCCCTTGCGCAGGGCGGCGAGGGGCCTGTGGAGCGCGAGGAGCGGCTGAGGCGCGAACTTGCGGCCTGCCGCGCCTCCGTCAAGGACCACGACCGGCTGGGTCCGCTCGAGCAGCAGAGTCTCGTCCGCCAGCTCTGGAACTGCCGGGAGCCGCGCTTCTGCCCGCACGGCCGCCCGACCTACCTGCGGCTCGGCTACGACGAGCTCAGGCAGCGCTTTCTGCGGCGATGAGCCTGCGCATCGCGGTCTTCGGACCGACGGCGGTGGGCAAGAGCGCCTTTTCCCTCGCTCTGGCGCGGGCCATCGGCGGCGAGATCGTCAACGCCGACGCGGTCCAGATCTACCGCGGCTTCGACCGGGGCAGCGCCAAGCCCGGGGCAGCGGAGCGGACGGACGTCGCGCACCACCTGCTCGACATCGCCGATCCGGGCATGGACATCACCGTGGCGACCTATCAACTGCTCGCGGAGGACGCGATCCGGGAGATCGAGCGGCGCCAGGGCATTCCGATCGTGTCAGGGGGCTCAGGCCTCTACCTGCGAGCTGCCCTGGGCGAGTGGCGGGCCTTCGGCTCGCCGCCCGACCCTGACGTGCGCCGCTGGGCGGCGGCCGCGACGAACGAGGAGATCTATCTGCGCGCGGCGGCGCTGGACCCCGCCGGTGCCGCCCGGCTGTCGCCGAGCGATCGCCCGCGCCTTCTGCGCCTGGTCGAGCGCGCTGGACAGGAGGGCCCCCGGCCGCGCGCGGGCGGGTCCAGGTGGCTCAAGATCGGGCTGCAGCTGCCACGCGACGAGCTCTACCGGCGCATCGACCGGCGCGCGGAGCAGCTCTGGCCACACCTCGTGCGGGAGAGCGAAGATCTGATGGCACGCGGTCCAGCCGCCATCGCCCTCGCCGGGCGCACGGTCGGCTATCGCGAGGCCCTGCGCCACATCGGCGGCGAGCTGTCGGCCGAGGCGGCGCTGCGAGAGGTGCAAACGCAGACGCGGCATCTCGCGAAGCGGCAGCTGACGTGGTGGCGGCGGGAGCCGGACACGATCTGGCTCAGGCCGGACGTGCCGCCGGAGCAGCTCATCCTCTGGTAGAGCGGGTCAGGCAAATCGCCAGGGCGGCGCTTTCGGGTGGTGCCGCGAGCTTGCGCAGCCGACTGCTTGGCCGTAGGCCTGCGCCATCCGACCCAATGCGTTATCCGCGATCTGCTCTTTTGGCCTGCTGCTCGGCGGCACGCCTGGCGCGCCTGCCCCTGCGGCCGCTTAAGCTGCCCGTGTCGCTGCCCCAGCTGCCGAGCGGGGCGAGCCGGCTGTCCGAAGCGGAAATTGGCGGGGGCGCCGGTCTCCGGCTTCGGCCAGGGCCGTCTCACGTCGCGAGCGCCACGATGGCGTCCGCGTAGATCTTCGCCGCGAGATGAAGGTCCGCCACCGCCACCGACTCGTCGGCCTGGTGCGCGACGTCCTGCCGGCCTGGAAACTGCGGCCCGAAGGCCACGGCGTGGCCTAGGGTGCGCGCGTAGGTAAGGCCCCCGATGACGAGCGGCTGTGTCTCGTCGCCCGTATGTCTGCGGTAGATGTCAAGGAGTGTGCGCACGAGCGGGTCGTCTGGCGCGATCCAGTGGGGAGTCGCCTGGAACTCGACGGTCACCGCGGTGTCGAGCGGCTGGAGCTTGCGCTTCAGACGCCGCACGATCTCCGCTGCCTCGACGGCCAGCGGGTAGCGGATGTCGAGCCACACCTTGGTGCCCGTGGCGTCGTGCCGGATCATGCCCAGGTTGACGGTCAGGCGGCCGAGCATCTCGTCCTCGGACGCAATGCCAAGCGCTTCGCCGTAGTCGTCCGCGACCAGCAGATCGAGCAGGGGGTCGTGGAGGTTGGCGCCGAACAGGCGGTGCGCCTCGCGCACAGCGTTCACGCCCTGCTCCGGCTGCGAGGCGTGGGCCGCCTGGCCCAGCACGTCGAAGATGCGGCGCGGCTCGTCGGAGTCGGGGACGACCTGCACGCCGAGTTCCTTTGCCAGGCGCTGGACCGTGTCAGGCGGCAGGGGCTGGGCGACTTCGACCCTGGCGTGGTCCGGCACCACGTTGGGCTGCTGGCCCGCCTCGATCGCGTAACGCTGCGGCATCTGCGCGGGACGCTCGAGGCGCAGGCTGAGGCCTCCCTTCTCGCCGTGCACGAGGGGGAATTCGCCGTCCGGCGTGAAACCGAGCGTCGGACGCTCGCGGTGGCTCAGGTAATGCTCCATGCACTGCCAGTAGCTCTCCTCGTCGCCACCGGCGATCAGGCGAACCCGGCGCCTCAGCGGCGGCCCCTGGGCGGCCACCGCCGCCAGGGCCACGAGCGCTGCGGCCGCGGGGCCCTTGTCGTCCACCGCGCCGCGGCCGAAGAGGCGCCCGCCCTGCAGCGTGCCGGCGAAGGGAGGCACCGTCCAGCCTTCGCCCTCGGGGACAACGTCGAGATGCACCAGGACGCCGACAATCTCGTCGCCCTCGCCGATCTCGACCTCTGCCGCATAGCCCTGGTCATCGTACTGACGGGTGAGACCGAGTTGCGTCGCCTCGGCGAAAAAGGCGTCCAGGGCTTTGCGCAAACTGACGCCGAAGGGGGCGTCCGGCTGCGCCATCTCCCGCACGGAGCGCACGCGGATGAGGTTGCGCGCGATGCGAAGGATCTCCTCGGACGAAATCTGCCAGTCCATCCTAGATCCCTCCGTTCGTGCTGCCAAGCCTTGAGTTCCCCGAACGGGGCCATCTTCCTGCAGCGAGTGCGATCAGGGCGGCGAGGGCGATGAGTCCGGAGAGGGCGAGCCATGCGGCGGCGAAGCCGCTCCGCTGGGCCACGAAGCCCATGAGCGGCATCCAGACGGCCGACCCCGCGAAGGCGGAGGTGCCGAAGAGGCCGATCGCCTGTCCGGAGCGACCAGGGGAGACCCTCTCGCCGCTCCAGGTGAGCACCAGCGCGTTCCAGCCGATCGCCCCGGCGCCGGCCAAGACGTAGACGATGCCCCGCACGGCGAACGGCACCTCAGGTCCGAGTTGGCTCGCGATGGCGATGCCCACGGCGCCCAGGCCCGCGGCCACGGCGATCACAGGCGGCCGGGCCCGCACGCGGTCGCTCAACTGGCCGAAGCCCACCCTGCCGGCCGCGCCGCCGAGTTGTGCCAGGGCCAGCAGGATGCCTGCTGCCGCCGGCTTGAGCCCGCCGGGACGGGAGGCGACGGTGAACGTGAGCAGGCCGTACTGGCCTGCGGACAGCATGAAGCCGAGCAGGACGGGCAGAGCCATGCGGCGCAGGTCGCCGCCCAGGGGCGGGCGGTCGCCGGGGGCGACGCGCGGAGCGCTCGGCGCGGCGGCGGCGAGCACGAGGTTGAGCGCCGCGGCGAGGAGGGCAAGGGCCAGCCAAGGCGCGCCCGCGCCATAGACCAGCGCCAGAGCGGGCAGGGCGGCCGCGGCGATGGCGCCGCCGAGCGGCACGCCGGTCTGCCGGACGCCCATCGCAAGCCCACGCGTACGGCCGGGATAGGCGTCGAAGATCACCCGCGCGCCCGAGATCGGCAGGGCGCCGAGTCCGAAGCCTGTGGCGGCGAGCGCGAGCACGAGGCCGAGGTAGCTCTCCTGGCCCGCGATCGCGGAGGCACCCAGAACCGAGATCAGGGCGGAGAGGACCAGCACGGGCCGCACGCCGTAACGGTCGATCAGGGCGCCGCCGGCCAGCATGGCCAGCATGATGCCGAGCGAAGTTGCGCTGACCAGCGTGCCGATCTGCGCAAGCGTGAGCGCGAGCGGGGCGCCGAGCGCGTAGCTGAGAACCGCGACGCCCTGCTGCAGGATCGAGACACCAACCTGCGCGGCAGTGGCGACGGCGAGCAGAACGAGGGCCGGGACCGGCTGCCTGGGTCCCTTGGGCATGTCATCACCAAGTCAGCATTCGGCGGCATGGCCCTGCGCCCTGCGTCCGGACGGGCCAGGATCCGCGCGGCGCTGCGCGAAGTTTGCGGGTGGTGGGAGGGAGCGGTGATGGCCCACAGGCCGAGCATCCAGGTCGTGCGCGCGACGGCGAGGCGCGACACCGCCGTCGACGCCGCCCGCCGTCTCGAGGGCGAGCAGGCGCTGCAGTCTCTGCGGCGCATGATCGGGCTCGAGCAGGTCAAGCGGACGGTGGAGGAACTGCTGGCGTTGCAACGCATCAGCGTGCGCAAGCGGGCGGCGGGCCTCAGGACGCAGCCGCAGACGCTGCACATGGTGTTCCGCGGCAATCCCGGCACGGGCAAAAGCAGCGTGGCGCGCCTCCTCGGGCGCATCCTGCACGGCGTGGGGCTGCTCGAGCGGGGGCACCTCGTCGAGGTGGAGCGGGCAGACCTCGTCGGCGAGTACATCGGGCACACGGCCCTCAAGACGCGCGCCGCGATCCGGCGCGCCCTCGGCGGCGTGCTGTTCGTCGACGAGGCCTACGCGCTTGCCCGAGGCGGCGAGCGGGATTTCGGCCGGGAGGCGATCGACACGCTCGTCAAGTCGATCGAGGACCGCCGCGAGGAGGTGCTGGTCGTCTTCGCCGGCTACCCGCGCGAGATGGATCGCTTCATGGCGAGCAACCCCGGACTCACGTCGCGGCTGCCGATCCTGCTCGACTTCCCGGACTACCATCCGCAGGACCTGCTGCGCATCGCGGAGGATCTCCTGGGACAGCAGGACTGCCACCTGGAGCCCCTTGCGCGCGATCGCCTCGAGGTTCTCCTGCGGGAGGCCGACCGGCGCGGCGGCATCTACTCCGGCAACGCCCGCCTCGCGCGCAACCTGGTGGAGGGGGCCCTGCGCCGGCAGGCCCTGCGTCTCGACGCGGAGCGCAGCTGGCGGCGGTCCGATCTCGCCACGGTCGTCGCGGCTGATCTGCCGGACCTGGGGACGGTGCTGCCGCACCGCGCCGAGGCAGGGGGCTATGAGGTCCCCGAGGGGGCCTTCTTCGCCTGAGAGGGCGGCCGCCTCTTGTGGCGGGCGGGCACAAAGGCGTGGCAGAATACCTCAAGCGGCCCAGCGCAGAAGAGGACAGGGGGGTAGTTACTGCTCGATAACATCTGCGGGCGGTGACGGGCAATGTGCGGGTGGTGCTTCATCCTCTGACACGGCAGGTGGCGGTACACATCCCCTTGCCGGTACGGGTGCGGGTGCTGCCGCAGTGCGCACAGCCCGTGGTCGTCGGCC
>JAJZQO010000010.1 GCA_021847575.1 Bacillota bacterium
CTGCCATATTCATCCTGAGACAGGCGCCGAAACGCCGTCGGGAAGCGCCTTCGCGGCACTCGCCAACGGCGTCCGAGCCTCCGCCGGGGTCAGGTACTACGTAACTCTTAAACTCCCGCTAGGACGAATTCCTGTTCCTCCTGAACGTCAGTGTCGCGGAAGCCGACCTTTCGAAATAGTTTTCCGGAAGCCGTGTTTCGCTTGCGATACGACATCCAGATCTTCGTCGCGCCATGCGTGGCGCGGATGTGGTCTACAAGCATGCCCAGGGCCACAGTGCCGATGCCGCGCCGCTGAAAGTGCCGATCGACCAGAAATCGTACAATCTCCGTGTACCGGCTGGCGGAATCCTTCAGTTGCTGGGGAATCTTGCCGGCCCTGTCCAAGGTCGTGAAGTATAGCGCGTACCCGACGACCACCTCATCGGCCAGGATGGCGATTTGAAAGTGGTCGACCGATGCAGCGAGTTTGGCCGATTGCTCGATGGGGGCAATGAAGGCCTTCTGGTCTTCAGAGACCTCTAACGCAAGGAGAGATTTCTCAATGGACCTGGTCACTTCATGGAGTTGTACTGTCGTGGCGACCAACTCTCCTGTCTCTTACCCGATGCGAGCTAAGCGCATACACCGCCCATCGGCATAATGAGCTTGGCACCGCTGCACCAGGGCACGCTCAGCCAAGACCTGCGCCACCGAGGCCGCGATCGCCTTCGAGCCGTCCACGACGAACAGCAGCCCTTGGCGCGCGTGCGGGCCGCGTGCCATCAGGTCCTCCAGCAGCGCCACCGTCACGGCGGCGTTCTCGGTGGAGCCCTCGTGCATGCCCAAGACCTGCTTGCGACCTGCCCCGTCCACCCCGAGCGCCACGAGGATGGCGTGCGATCCCAGGAAGATGGCGTCAACGTACACTACGAGCAGCCGCGCGTCGATCGGCCGGTGTAGGAACTGCTGCAACAGCTCCCCGGTGGCGCGGGCGAACCGCGCGCTCACCGCGCTCTTGAGGCGCCATAGGCCTCAAGGTCTTCTGGCAGCCCGCCGTCTACCCCCCTGTAGTGCCGGCTGGTCACCCGTTGAGCATCCGCTCGGACGCTGCCTTATCCAACATCTCGCCCTACTGCAGCACGCGATAGTTGCGCGGCTCCACTTCCTTGCCGTCCTGCGTCCGCACCTGGGGCCGCTGCAGCTTCACCTTGCGGCCAGCCAGCACGACCTGCCCGCCCTGGTGCCCGTGACGCGTGACCCGACGCTCTACCTGGTGCTTGCCCTTGGCTCCCGCGATGGCGTCAACCTCTGCTGCGAGCATCTGCTGCGCGATCACCATCGCCGCCTTCAGGCCCACCGCCGTCAGCCCTTCTCGTAATGCCCCCGTCAGCTCTGCGACCTCGAGGCTGAACTCCCGCGGCAAGACCCACTCCTCGAACCCCTGCTTCTTCTGGTACCCTGAACCCAAGTGGCGCATCTCCTTTCTGTCTACACCCCGAGTCTGACAGACCCGGGGAGGAGGGCGCCACCCGCATATTCCACTAGATTTCGGACCCGACCTGGAATTCTCGCCACAACCAAAGAACGAATAGGCGAGGAGGTGTCTGCCACCTGCCTCGCCGCTCGTCAGCCCCTCACCTGCGTCGGACATCATCAGATGAACAGCGTGGTGTGCCCTTCCTTCGCCGTCTCGATGAACTCCCCCACCCCAGCCACCTTGTCAACGATATCCTCCAGATCATCAAGCTTCAGCCCGAAGAGGTCCATGGTCATCCCACAGGCAACGATCTCGACGTCGCCGAGTTCCTTCGCAATCCGCAGCTGTTCAATCACACTGGGAATATGTCTTTCCTTCAGCATGCCGGCGAGGTCCCCTACCATCCCCGCGAACGCCGGGCTGACAGGCATCTGGAAGAACGCGTCCTTCTTGAAAGCCATTAGGCCCCAGAATGTGAGGAAGATGCGCACCTCGTGGCCCATCGCCACCGCGCCCGACGCCAGGATACCCACTGGCAGCAGCTTGTCCATCTCGCCGGAGAACACGATCATGGAAACCCGTTCCTTGGACACGACCAATCCCTTCTTCCCGCTAACCTACTGACCCTTGGTTGGGCTCCACATGCTCCGCACGAAGCCGAGAAAGAAGCGAAGAGCGATTGCCATTGCCGGGTCTCGCCGCAGAAGGCGAATCATCTCTCGGAGACTGATCGGCCTCGGCGGCTCACCTACCTCCGCCGCACCCGATTGCACCGCGCGAAGGATGCGATCGGCGAGTCCGTCCATGCCTGCTCCGGGACCGATCTCCGCAATCTGACCGAGCAGCGGTGTGAGTACCGGCGACGCCTTCTGCAGGGTATTGAGCAGGTTCACGATCTCCGGACTCGTCAGAAGGTCGAGGGCCGCGATCGTAGATTCAGCCACGCCGCCAAGCCGGTTGACCATGCGGGGGGTGATCGACGCCAGGGCCGCTGAAGCGAGACTGTTGGCTTCTTCCCGAAAGGTGTCCGGAAGAGCCGGTTCCTGCATCGCCACGGACTGCACCCCCTTACATGACCGCCTTGAGATTGGCCCAATGGATGCGATTGTAAGTCTGCTTGAACCAGTGCACCGCATTCGTGGCCCCGGGCACGGTCGGCGGGTGTTCGTAGTCGAAGGAGATGAAAGTTGCTCGGTCGAGACCCGTCTCGATGAAACAGAATGCCCGCCCATTGTAATGGTGGAGCGGCGGCGAGCCCTCGGTGAGCAGGCCAACAAGGTTGTCGGCGAGTACCTCCGCTTCAAAATGCGCCACCGATCCCGCCTTCGACACAGGCAGGTTGGTCGCATCGCCCAGCACGAAGATGTCCTCATGGCCTTGCAGACTTAGGGCATGGCGATCAGTGGGGTACCAGTTCCCGGCCTCGGTCAGGTGTGAAGTCGAGCCGAGTTCATCGCCCTGATGTGGCGGGATAGCGACGAGAAGGTCATATGGCAGGTCCGTACCCTCGAGCGAAGAGGCAACATGCTTGGCGGGGTCGACCGACTCCAGGTTGAAGAATGTCTCGACACGGACACCGCGCGCCTCAAGTTCGGGACCCGCCCAATCCGCCACCGACTGAATCGAGTGCGCACGGCCGAGCGGATAGCTGTAGACGATCTCCGTCTTGTCGCGCACGCCACGCAAACGTGCCCATTCGTCGAACATCATCGTGAACTCGAGTGGCGCTACCGGGCACTTGTGCGGCACGCCTACGGTCAGGACCAGCTTCCCGCCCTGCCAGTTGCGCAACGCATCCCGCAGGCGAAGAGCCCCATCGAGCGTATAGAACCAGTGGCCGCCTTCAGCGAGCCCGGGTACCTCCTGCAGGTTCAGATTCGAGCCAGTGGCAATCACCAAAATGTCGTACTCGAGCGGATCGCCCTGTGCCCGCAGCACCTTGTGCGCCTGCGCATCAATGCGCAGTGCGCGATCGTGCACGAACGCAATGCCGGGCGCCAGCAGTTCCCTAACTGGACGAATCAGCTGGGCCGGACGCATCAGGTCGAAAACGACATAGAGAAAGCCTGGCTGGTACGTGTAGACTTCTTGCTCGCCCATCAAGGTGACGCTGATCTCGCCGCGCTCGATCTCGCCATGCAGATCGCGGCCCACGAAGTTCGCCACCATGAGGCCGCCGGTACCAGCACCGATGATCAGGAGGCGCTTTCGCATTTCCACTTGCGCTCCTCTGGCTTAGTGTGACTTGCGCACGGAGATCTCGTCATAGTCGCCGTGCTCCTCCACGCCCAAGAACTCGTGTCCTGCCTTCTGAGACCACAGCGGTATGTCTCTCTTGGAACCCGAATCGTTCGAGAGCACAACGACCACCTGACCAACGCTCGCTCCCTTGATCGCCCGAATCAACTCCATCATGGGACCCGGGCAGAAGCTGCCGCGTGCGTCGATGCGAATCGCGGAATCATCGGCCATCTGACTCATCTCCTGTCCTTCCAAACAGTCCAAAATGACTCCCACTTGGTATATGTTACTGGGACCTTGGGGCTTAGCTTTTCACATCCACATGCTTAGTACTATGGCCATACGGGTCAAGCCGGATCTGGCAAGAGAACTATCGCCGTCCACTGGCATAACGTAGCCGTCGCTACGCATGCCGCACTCAGGTTTCCTGTCACCTTTCCAAGCGCTGCGAACTGCCTGCCATACCCGTCGACAAAGCGCGGCCGAGGAGTGGGGTGAGGCACAGCTGGCTGAGGGGGCAGGTACTTGCGGGCAGGGCGAAAGTAATTATGCGCATAGAGCACATGCCCAATACCGCATTTCATAGGCCGGCGTACCATAATGATCATGAAGGACACGTTCTCTCCTAAGGAGTTCGGTGCGTTGATCAGGCGCACCACTGGCACCCTGCGGTGGTGGGAATTCTCAAGGCCCATCGCACGCCGACCAACCGACGCTACTCTACCTGCGAGGACTGCCTGCAAGTGCGTGGCCTGCCGCCGAAGAGGCGCCTGATGGCCAGTTGCTTCTGCGTGGCCCGCGCCGGGCAGAAAGGCGATCTCGAACGCCAGCGGCAGGCGGTGGGGCAGTACTGTATTGCCTCCGGACTATATGCCGAGCTCAGACTGAAGCACGTAGGCAGTGGCCTGAACTATGAACGCAGGCACTGTGTCGAACAGATGGAGCCTGTCGAGAATGGCGAAATCGACGAGACCTCATTGCACACAAGGACCGTCTCGTGCGCATCGGCTTCGAGGCGTTTTGTCGAACGCGCGGCACGGTCGGAAACCTAAGACAGCTCTCGTTCCGCGAACTTCCAAAGGCCAGGGCGAGCTGGCTCTTCGCGTGTGCGGCACACAACCTTATAAAGGTGTACAAGGTAGGCATCGCCTAGCCTGAGGGCCAGTCCTGGGCCACTCCCAGTTTTCCCGCCTCCATGCGCCTTGGCTATCCCGCCTTGCCTCCTTCGCACACCACCAACCACACCGCGGATCACTCCCGCGAGGGGTTCGGCATCAGGCGTCCGCGGTAGCGCCAGCCCAGGTAGACGAGGATGAGGAAGAAGGCGAAGCCGCCGATGGCCACCGGCAGAGCGCCATAGCTCACACCGTAGTAGACGCCGCCCAGCGCGACCTGGAACGGCAGGGTGCCGACGGCCGTCGTCCAGACGAAGGGCCAGATGCGCACGCGCAGGATGCCCGCCACGTAGTTGACCACATGGTACGGCACGAGCGGAATGAAACGCGCGACGAGCAGGCCGAACCAGCCGTGGCTCGTGAGCCACGGCTGCAACTGGTCGACGTAGCGACGCCCGAACCGTTCGGCGAACGGACGCGCCAGGAGTCGCGAGACGTAGAGGGCGAGAACCGCGCCGACGATGCCGCCTGTCCAAGAGAAGAACGTGCCCCAGAACACGCCGTAGAAGCGCAGCAGGAAGAGGCTCACGAACTCCGACGGCACCGGCAGCACGGACGCGAGGGCCATCAGGGCGATGCCCAGCAGCACCCCGAGCGGTCCGAGGTCGTGGACGGCGCGCATCACCTGATGGACGCGCCCCGTATGGAGGTAGTAAAAATAGACGGCCACCAGCGCGAGAACAGTGACGATGCCGATGGTTGCGCTGACCATGCTGCCCCGCGAGGGCATCCTGCGTCGGTGGCCGGCCTTATGGTGCCGTTCGGTCATGCTCGCCCGCCCTTCGCCCGAGTCGACGGCAGCCCTAGTCAGGCAGCCCGCGCTGAAGACCTTCAGGGCTGATCAAGCTTGATTGTACCAATTCTCCGGACAGGCTGCCGCAGTGTTGGCCATCAGGACAGGTGCGTCACGCAGGCAGCCGCCAGCTCCAGCTCCCGCAGCAGTTCGGGGAGATCGAACGGCTTGCCCACCACGGCGCGAAAGCTGCCTGCCGGCGGCAGGTCGGCCTGTCCTGCCTCGTAGCCCGATGCGAGCACGACGGCGATCCCCTTCGTCTCAGGCCGCTCCTGCAGCCGCAGGACGAGGTCGCGTCCACCCATGCGGGGCATGATGAGATCGATCAGGATGACGTCGGGGCGCGGTCCGTGCGCAAGGCTCTCGAGCGCCGCAAAAGCGTCGGTCAAATGCTCGCACTGGTGGCCAGCCCGTTCGAAGTAGCGTCCGAGCACGAGGCCGATCCCCGGCGCGTCGTCGACGACCAGGATCCTCATGTTGCCGCCATCCCAAGGCGGCGCGGCAATTCGAAGGCGACGCGGGTGCCCAGGGGGATGCGGGGCTCGGCCCAGATGCGGCCGCCGTGGCCCTCGATCACGCTGCGGCAGACGTAGAGGCCGATGCCCATGCCTCCCGGGTCGGCCAAGGGCTGCTGCCGCCCGCGGAAGTGGCGCTCGAAGATCCGCTCGGCGTCTGCCGGGTCGATGCCGGCGCCCTCGTCGATCACGCTGACCCGATAGACCGGACCCGCTTCCTCCACCACAAGCTCGATCGGCGTTCCGGCCGGCGAATACTTGATCGCGTTGGTCAAAAGATTGCGCAGCACCTGGCGCAACCGCGTCTGGTCGGCATAGACGGGCAGGGGCCCGTCCGGCGCGGTGACGCGCACCCGTCCGCGCAGCAGCACGAGGGGGCGCAGCCCGGCGTCGACGATCTGCCTCAGGTCGCATGGCCCCGGCTGCAGGGTGATCTCCGGGGCGTGCATGCGCCACGATTCCAGCATGCCGCGCAGCAGCTCGTCCATCTGGCGCAATTCGTCGCGGGCGAGTCCGAGCATTTCCGGGGTCGATTCCGACACGCCGCCTTGCCACTCGAGGTCGAGCAGGGCAAGGGCGCCAAGCACGACGCTGAGCGGCGCGCGCAACTCATGGGCGGCCATCTTGATCAGGCGCTCCGCCTCCGCGTGGCCGAGCATGGGATCGGTTTGCCCGAGCGGCAGGTCGAACTCGGCGCATCCCCTGACCGCGCCACGCAGTTCCGCGAACGGCACCAGCCGCACCTGCATGGGCAGAAGCCTGCCATCGCGATGGCGCCGTTCCATGATCCCGTCGACGAAGCCCTGCTCGAGCGCGTCGGCGAGCACCCGGTCCGCAGTTCCCCACTGCGGGCCGCCGCAGAGCACATCGAGGTGCCGGCCGAGCACCTCGTCCTCGCCGTAGCCGTAATGCTTCTGCGCGATCGGACTCCATGTGGTGATGCGCCCTGTCGGGTCAAGCGTGAAATCAGCCGCCTCGAGCCAGCGTCCATGCACGACCGTCCCGGCGCGCGACCGGCCGCCGAGCGTCCCCAGGCGTCGACTCCGGCGGGGAAATCCAGTCAGGTTGCCCTGGGCCGACAAGCTGACGCCGTACCGCCACGCGGGGCGAGTTGCGCCATCTGCACCAGCCGAGGTGCTGTCGTCGCCAACCGATCGTCTGTGCAAGACCCTATCTTCTCCCAGACGGGCTCGACGCCCTCGCGTTTGACAATCCCCGTTGGAGAGACTTTATACCTATTGGGGAAAGAATCCTGTCGAACCGCGACATGTCAAATTTGCATGGTCCATGCTCGCGGCGTCGGACGCTCAGGAGATCTCGATCAGCACTTCGCCGCCGTCCACCGCGGCGCCCGCAGCCACACGCACCGCCGCAACCTGGCCGGAGCAGGGCGCGAGGATCTCGTTCTCCATCTTCATGGCCTCGAGGATGGCGAGGACATCGCCTTCCTTGACCTGGTCGCCGACAGACACCTTGACGTCGAGCACGGCTCCCGGCAAGGGCGCCGTGACCGGTGTCGCACCCGCCACAGGCGGCTGCGCAGCGCTGCGCGCGGGCGCGGCGTGGCGCGCGGGCGCCTTCTGCCCCCCCGCCGCCTGCGCTGGCGCAGGCGGCGCAGGTGGCGCCGTTGGCGCAGCAGGGGCCCTCGGAGGCGCAGGCGCCGCCGCCTTCTGGGCTGAGACATCCTTCTCCCCGCCGATCTCCTCCACCTCGACCTCGTAGGAAAGCCCGTTCACCACAACGTGAAAGCGTCGCATCTGCCTGCCCGGCCCTGCCGCCGCTGCGGCAGGATCCTGGGCTCCGCCTCCTTCGCTAAGCTCGTCTAGGGTCGCCTACGGCCGATGGCGCCGCATCTGCTCGAGGCGCGCCGCGATCCCCCAGGCCCCGCGGTCGTCGTCCGTCGGCGCCGGGCTCCTGAGGCGGACGCGGATGCGCTCCGGAGGCGTCTCCAGCATGACCGCGACCGCGGCCGTGATGGCCGCGACCACCTGCTCGGGCACTTTGCGCGGCGTCATAGGGGCATGTTCCCGTGCTTCTTGGCGTGCCGGTCCTCGCGCTTCTCCTTGAGTGCCCACAGCGCGTGCGCGACCGCGCCACGCAGGTCGGCCGGATCGATCACCTGGTCCACGTAGCCGTGGGCCGCGGCCACAAATGGGCTCGCGAACTCGGCGCGATAGGTCTCGACGAGCCGCTGCCGCTCCTGTGCGGGATCCGCGGCCGACTCGATCTCGCGTCGGAAGATGATGTTGGCCGCGCCATCGGGCCCCATCACCGCCACCTCGGCGGTGGGAAAGGCGAGTACGGTGTCGGCTCCCAGGGAACGCGAGCACATGGCGAGATAGGCGCCGCCGTAGGCCTTGCGCAGCACCACGGAGATCTTGGCCACGCTGGCCTCGGAGTAGGCGTAAAGCACCTTCGCCCCATGGCGGATGATGCCGCCGTACTCCTGCTTCGTGCCAGGCAGGTAGCCCGGCGTGTCGACGAACGTGACGAGCGGTATCGAGAAGGAGTCGGCGAAGCGCACGAAGCGCGCGAGCTTGTCGGATGCGTCGATGTCGAGACAGCCCGCGAGCACCCGCGGCTGGTTGCCGAGGATCGCGACCGCCCGCCCCTCGACGCGGCCGAAGCCTGTGACCATGTTCTTGGCGAACTCCGGCATGATCTCGAGGAAGTCCCCGCCGTCGCACATGTCCCGGATCACGTCGCGCACGTCGTACGGCTTGTTCGGGTCCTGCGGCACGCTGCGGCGCAGACGCTCCGCCGCGCCCTCCGGCGCGGGTCTGGGCTCGCTGCGCGGCGGCTCCGCGGCGTTGTTGGACGGCAGGAACGCGAGCAGGTGCTTCAGCCCCGCGTAGAGCTCCTCCTCCGTCTTGTAGGTGAGGTGCGCGTTGCCGCTCCTGCGCGCATGGGTGCGCGCGCCGCCCAGCTCCTCGTGCGTCACCTTCTCGCCCGTAACCGACTCGATCACCTGCGGCCCGGTGATGTACATCTGGCCGATGCCCTCGGCCATGAGCACGAAATCGGTCAGGGCCGGCGAGTAGACGGCCCCGCCTGCCGCCGGTCCGACGATCACGGAGATCTGCGGGATGACACCGGAAGCCAGGGTGTTGCGGCGGAAGATGCCGCCATAGCCGTTCAGGGAGTCGATGCCCTCCTGGATGCGCGCGCCGCCCGAATCGATGATGCCGACGATCGGCGCGCCGCTCTTGAGAGCGAGGTCCTGCACCTTGTGGATCTTCCCCGCGTGCATCTCGCCGAGCGAACCGCCGAGCACGGTGAAGTCCTGCGCGAAGGCGTAGACCAGCCGTCCGCCCACGGCGCCGTAACCCGTGACGACGCCGTCGCCGGGCGCCTTGGCGTCCGCCATGCCGAAGAGGGTCGAGCGGTGGGTGACAAAGAGGTCGAGCTCGACGAAGGAGCCCGGGTCGAAGAGCGCGTCGAGCCGCTCGCGCGCCGTCCACTTGCCCGACTGGTGCTGGCGATCGATGCGGCCGGAGCCGCCGCCGGCCATCAGTTCCTGCCGGCGCTCCTCGACTTCCCGCCAGTCGCTCATGCCTTCACCTCGCAAAGCTCGATCAGGAGGCCACCGGTGTCGCGCGGGTGCAGGAAGGCCACCGTGCTGCCCTCGGCGCCGGGGCGGGCCCCGCCGCCGACCGGGGCGATCCTCAGGGCGCCGAGCCGCTCCAGGAGCCCGCCCATGTCGCCTGTCGCGAGGGCCACGTGATGCACGCCTGGTCCCCGCTTGCGCAGGAAGCCGGCGACACCGCCCTCGCCGTCTGGGTCGAGTGGCCTCAGGAGCTCGATCCTCAGCTTGCCGAACACGACGAACGACACCTCGACACCCTCGCCGGCGACGATCTCGCGCCCGCCGAGCGTGCCGCCAAGGGCGAGCAGGGCCGCCTCGGCCTGCGCGAGGTCGCTGACAGCGACACCGATGTGCGCCAGACCATCCACCTGTGCCGTCACGCGGGAGCCCCCTTCCCCTATATGGTCTGCTTGGGCCGGTAACGGCCGTAGACCGCGACGAGCCGATCCACCATCTCGCCCAGGGTGGCCCGGGCAGCCACAGCGTCGCGCAGGGCTTCGAGCAGGTTGCCCTGCCCCCGCGCCATGGCCTCGAGCCTGTCGAGGGAGCGGGCGACGGGAGCATCGTCGCGCACCGCCTGCAGTTCTTGCAGCCGCTCGAGCTGCCGCGCCTCGACGTCGCCGCCCACGCGCAGCAGGGAAGGGCGTTCCCGCTCCTCGACCTGGAACGCGTTCACCCCGACGACCTTGCGCTCGCCCCGCTCGACCTGCTGCTGGTAGCGGTAGGCCGCGTCCTGGATCTTGCGCTGGATGAAGCCCCCTTCGATGGCGGCCACCGCGCCGCCCATCGCCTCGATCTCGTCGATCAGCGCCTGCGCCTCCTGCTCGATCAGGTCCGTCAGGCGCTCGACGTGGTAGCTGCCGCCGAGCGGATCCACCACGTCCGCGACGCCGGTCTCGCAGGCGATCACCTGCTGGCTGCGCAGGGCGAGCAGGGCCGAATGTTCCGTCGGCAGCGCCAGCGCCTCGTCGTAGGCGTTGGTGTGCAGGGACTGGGCGCCGCCCAGCACGGCCGCGAGCGCCTGCAAGGTCACCCGCGACAGGTTCACCTCGGGCTGCTGCGCCGTCAGGGCGGACCCCGCCGTCTGCGCATGGAACCTGAGTTGCAGCGACCGCGGATCCTTGGCGCCGCGCGCGGCCATCAGCCTCGCCCAGAGGCGCCGCGCCGCGCGGAACTTCGCGGCCTCCTCGAAGAGGTCGCTCTGCGCATTGAAGAAGAAGGAGAGCCGCGGCGCGAAGGAGTCGATGGCCAGCCCTGCCGCCTGCGCCGCCTCGACGTAGGCGAGGGCGTTCGCAAGCGTGAAGGCCACCTCCTGCGGCGCCGTCGAGCCGGCCTCGCGAATGTGGTAGCCGGAGATGGAAATGGTGTGGAAGCGCGGCAGGTGCTCGCTGCAGTAGCGGAACGTGTCGGTGACAAGTCGCAGGGAGGCCGCTGGCGGCAGGATATAGGTGCCGCGCGCCGTGTACTCCTTGAGCACGTCGTTCTGGATGGTGCCGCCCAGCCTGTCGCCGGAAACGCCCTGGCCGAGGCCCACCGCCTCGTACATCAGGAGCAGGATCGCGGCCGGGGCGTTGATCGTCATCGACGTCGTCACTTCGCCGAGCGGGATGCCTGCGAACAGGCGCCGCATGTCCTCCACCGAGTCGATCGCCACGCCGACCTTGCCCACTTCGCCGCGGGCCATCGGGTGGTCCGAGTCGTAACCCATCTGCGTCGGCAGGTCGAACGCCACCGATAGGCCTGTCTGACCCTGCGCGAGCAGGAAGCGGAAGCGCCCGTTCGTCTCCTCGGCGGAGCCGAACCCGGCGTACTGCCGCATCGTCCAGAGCCGCCCGCGGTACATCGTCGGGAAGATCCCGCGCGTATAGGGGTACTCGCCAGGATAGCCGAGCGCTGCACTGTCCACGTCGCTCTGGTCGGCGAGCACGGGCAGGTCGATGCCGGAAAGCGTCGTGAACTCCGCCTCGCGCTCGGGTGAGCGCCGCAGCCATGGCGTCAGGGTTTCCTGCTGCCAGGTGGAGCGGTCATGCCTTCTCTCAGCGCCCAAGGACAACGCCCCTTTTTCCCGGCCGGTGGAGCCGTGACACGCGGGCCCGCCGGACTTTGAGGCCCCTGCGTCCGGCCTGGCGCAGCCCGGTGCGGTCCGGATGCTACCAGTTTCGCACGGACCTGGGCTTCATGCCAGCAGAGGTTCGGCGCAGCGCAGAATGAAACCACGCGGGCGAGCCGCTCTCTCCGCCCAGGCGGGCGACATGGCAACGCCCGAGGGCAGCACGCACCAATGCGAGTATAGCGTGCTGACTCCCCGGGCGAAACAGCAGATAGCGAATCCTGATCAGGACGGCTACCGCTGCGTCTCGTCGCTCTGGGCGTCCTCAACCCCCGAAGGGTCGTCGACACCCGCAGCAGACTCCTTGGCGTCCTTGTCCTGGCGGGCCCTGGGACCGGCCACCTGCTTGTCGCGACTGGCCAGCACCGAGCCCACGGAGGTGCGCGAGACGGTGATGTCCACCTTGTCCGCGATGCGCAGGATGGCGGTCTCGTCGTTCAGGTCGACGATGGTGCCGTGCATGCCGCCCATCGTCACCACGCGGTCGCCGCGGTGCAGGCTCTTGATCATCGCGTCCCGCTTCTTCTGTTCCTGACGCTGGGGCCGCAGCAGAAGGAACCAGAAGATCGCAATCAGCACAACAAACCAAAGGATCGTGATCACCGGGGAATTGAGGCTCGTCAACGCACTGCCTCCTCAGACCAAGCATGCCACGCTTGCCCATTCGACAGTCGCGACGGGGCCACCTGCATCGCGTTCAATCGCCGCCGCCGTCGCCTTGGCTGCCCTGGCTGCCGGAGTCGCCTCCCTGGCTGCCGGACCCGCTGTCCTTGGCGCCCGTTGCCGCGCCGGTGCGGCCGTCACCGCCGGCGCCTGCGCGGTCGCCGTTCCCTTGTCCATGTCCGCGCCCCAGGCCCTTGCCAGGCTTGCCTGAGCCCGCCCCCGGCGACGTCTCGGATGTTCCCGGGCCCACGAGCCCGGTTCCTGAGCCGAGACCCTGTCCCTGACTGCCGCGCCCTTCGCCCTGGCCCGACTTTCCCTTGCCGTGCCCGTGCCCATGGCCCTCGCCCGGCGACAGAACGAGAGGCGTGGTGGCCGGCGCCGTCCCGTCGCCGCCCTCCTGGTTGTCGCCGCCCACAGGCAACTGGACCGTTCCGCCCGGCGTCACGACCTGTACCTGCACCCCGGAACCCTTGCCGTGCACCGACGCGTGCGCACCGCCCTTGGCTGGGCCGCCGGGCGGTCCGGACAGGCTGCGGCCCAGCCCGTGGCTGTCGCCATGGCCGCGTCCGGCCGCGGCACCGCTCTTCGCGTGCGTGGCCGCCTTGCCGGTCAGGAGCGGCAGCACCGCCTTGCCGGGCGGAGTGCCTGCCACCTTCGCCATCGCGGCCGCCAGGTGGCGCCCGCGCATCTGGTTCACCGCGACGCTCGAGCCGGCCCGATGCAGCGCCGACCAGACGGCGTAGACGCCTGCAGAGATGTGCGCGCGCCTTGCGGCCTGCACCAGCACCTGCGGCACGATCATCGCCGAGACGACGCCACGGATGCCATGCTTTTGCAGAAACACCGCCACCGCGCTGCGGGCAGACCTGAGCTGCCCCTGGAAGGCGATCGGCAGATTCCCGCTGCCGGCGCCATAGCCCGCGACGATCACCGCGGCCGGCGTCCCGGCTGGCAGGAAGCCGTGCGTGACGGCCGTGCGCAACAGGTCGCCGAGCGCGGCGTTCAGGGATTCGCCGCGCAGCTTGGTCGCCGCGAGCACCGCACGGCCGTCGCTGTCTAAGGGGCGGCTCGTCAGGACGGTGCCTGCAGGCGACAGCCCAAGCTCGACGCTTGGGTTGATGTCCACGGTGACGTAGGCCGCCACCTTGGCCTGCGCCATAGGCAGCAGGGCCGGCAGCACGGCGAGCGCCAGCGCGAGCGCGCCGGCGCCGTAGGCGTAGCGTCGCACCGGCACGAAGGGCGCCGACGCCTGCGGCAGGAGGATCTCGTCGCCGGCGGCAGCCCCCTTGGCGGACACGCGCCGGACCTCGCCGCCCGGCAACAGCACGATCGCGTGCCGACCGCGCCGCTCGAGCACGAGCGCACGCATCATGCCTCACCTCCGCTGCGCAGATAGGTCTGCAGGTACGGGTAGTCACCCATCAAGGCGAGCGCCACGGCCACGATGTAGCGGCGATGTCGCTCCAAAGTCTTGCGAGAAAGGGCCACCTCGGCGTCGATGCGGCCGAGCGGCAGGGTGCCGCGCTCGCGCAGGAAGCTCGCGTACTCCGGCGTCCCGGCGACGAGTCTGGCCACATCCATCGCCGCCTGCCGCGCGTCGCGGTGGCGCGGCGCGTGCGACAGCATCTGCCTGAAGTCGATACCCACGGCGCCGAGCTCCCGACGGTAGCGCTCGATCTCCTCCCGCCTCTCCTCGCGCGCGACGTCCTGGAAATGGGTCTCCATGGCCGCCTGCTCCTCGCCGGGAAACGGAGCGTCGCGCTCCGGGTCGTCACCGGCGAAGGCACTCATGGGAATCTCGGCGTGCGCGTGCTCGCGCCGGTAGTGATCCACGAGGCGACGGCGGATCACCGTCTCCGCCAGGGCGAGAAAACTGCCGCCCCGGCCCGCGTCGAACCGGTCGATCGCCTCGTTGAAGGCGATCAGCGCGACCGACACCTCGTCGTCCTGCCCCATGCGCACGTAGTGCCCCACCGCACGCGTCGTCACCTTGAGGATGAACGGCGTGAAGCGCTCGATCAGCCGCTCGCGCTCCGCGGGATCCGCCTGGGCCCGCCGCACGTCTGCGGCGCCCAGTCGCGGGCCGGGCAGGAAACTCACGCTTACACCTCGCTCGCCTCGGTAGATTCTTTCGAGCGTCCCGAGCGAATTGGGAGGGTCGACTTCAGCGCCGGAAGAACAGGTAGCCGACGAGCGAGAGCGCCAGGCTCAGCAGCAGGCTCGTGCCCAGCGGCAGATACAGGGCGAAGTTTCCCTTCTGCAGGTAGAAATCGCCCGGCATGCGGCCGAAGGGACCGATGCGGCCGATCAGCAGCACCAGGAGCCCGAAGAGGAAAAGCAGTCCGCCGAGAACCATGAGGATCCTGCCGATTTGGGCCATGGTCAGAAGAGCCCCTTCTGCTGCGACGGCGCGAGGCCGAGCATGCGCCGCCCGGCGGCCGTGAGTTGGCGGCCGCGCGGCGTGCGCTCGAGCAGGCCGATCTGGATGAGGTAGGGCTCCACGACATCCTCGAGCGTGTCCGTCTCCTGCCCAAGGGCCGCCGCCAACGTCTCTACGCCTGCCGGCCCACCCGCGTAGCTCTCCGCCAAGAGGCGCAGAAGGCCGCGGTCCAGCCGGTCGAGGCCGCGCTCGTCGACCTCCAGGAGGTCCATGCCCGCCTTGGCGACGGGCTCCGTCACAACGCCCTGGCCGCGCACCTGCGCGAAGTCCCGCAGGCGGCGCAGGAGACGGTTCGCGATGCGCGGCGTGCCACGGGCGCGCAGGGCGATCTCCCGGACGCCGCCGGGCTCGACCGTGACGCCGAGGATGCGGCTCGCGCGCCGCACCACGTCCGAGAGTTCGTCGACGGAGTAGAACTCGAGATGGCACTGCACGCCGAACCGGTCCCGCATCGGGGTCGAGACGAGCCCGCTGCGCGTCGTGGCGCCGATCAGCGTGAAGCGGGGCAGGTCGATGCGCAGGCTGCGCGCACCGGGACCCTTGCCGATGATGATGTCGAGGGCGCCATCCTCCATGGCGGGGTAGAGGATCTCCTCCACCTGGCGGGAGAGGCGGTGCACCTCGTCGATGAACAGGACGTCGCCCTGGTCGAGCGAGGTCAGGATGGCCGCGAGATCGCCCGGCCGCTCGATGGCGGGACCGCTCGTGATCCGGATCTGGCTGCCCATCTCGTGGGCGATGACGTGCGCGAGCGTCGTCTTGCCGAGCCCCGGCGGACCTGACAGCAGCACGTGGTCGAGGCTCTCGCCCCGACCGCGCGCCGCCTCGATGAAAATGCGCAGCTGCTCGCGGACGCGGTCCTGGCCGATGCACTCCGCCAGTGTCTGGGGCCGCAGGCCCATGTCGGCGCGCACCTCGTCGTCGTCGCGCACCAGCCCCGTGACGATGCGGTCCTCCACGCCGGCCCCCCCTTACTTCTGGCGTCCGCCGATCTTCTGCAGCGCCAGGCGCACCCGCTCCTCCACCGTGCCTTCGGTGCCTTCGAGCATCGTCTGCGCGGAGCGTTCGGGCAAGCCAAGCGCGAGCAGGGCCAGCATCGCCTCGTCGCCCTGCTGGCCGAGGGAATCCTCGCCTGCCGCCGCCTGTGGCTGCAGGCGATCGCGCAGCTCCAGAGCGATCCGCCCGGCGAGCTTCTTGCCGACGCCTGCCGCCTGGCTCAGGCGCCCCGTGTCGCCGCTCGCGATGGCGAGCGCGAGCTCCTGCGCCGGGAAGCGGCCGAGCAGGGCGAGGGCCACCTTCGGCCCGACGCCGGTGACCGTGAGGAGCCAGCCGAAGAGCTTCTCCTCCTCGGCGGAGGCGAAGCCGTAGAGGGCGACCTCGTCCTCGCGTACGATCATGCGCGTCACGACCTCGACCTGTCCACCCTGTGCCTGGGATTGCAGCTTCTGCCGCGTCTGCGGCGTGCAGCGCACCTGGTAGGCGACGCCGTGCACATCGAGCACGAGCGACTCCTCGTCGCTGCGCAGGATCGCGCCGCGCAGACCGGCGATCACTGCGCCTTCTCCTCCCAGGCGGCGCGGAACAGCCCGCACAGCGCGATGGCGAGGGCGTCGGCCGCGTCGTCGCGCATCGGCTCGGGACCGAGCGAGAGAATCGTGCGCACCATGCGCATGACCTGCTGCTTCTCCGCGCCGCCATAGCCCGACACCGCCTGCTTGACCTCGGGCGGCGTGTACTCGCGCACCGGCAGACCGCACTGGGCCGCCGCCAGGAGGCCGACGCCGCGCGCCTGCCCCACCGCGATGGCCGAGCCGACGTTGCGGTTGAAATACAGGCGCTCGACGGCCACGCGGTCGGGTTCGAACTGCCGCATGATATCCGTGAGCGCCTCGTGGATGCGTTTCAGGCGCTCCGCTGTCGGTTCGTCACGCTGCGTGACGACGACGCCGAACGCGAGGGCCTCCGCACGCTGACCAAGGCCACGGATCACTCCGTAGCCGCAAGTCTCGATACCGGGGTCGATACCCAGCACTACCAATGCCCGCCCTCCCCCGGCTCACTTCGCCCGGAGGGCGGGCCGCTCCTCCTAGCCGCCCAGGCCCTCGAGCATCTGCCACGCCGCATCGACGCTGCGCACACCCACGCCCCGCTGCAGGCGCTGGCTGTCCTGGCTGCCCAGCGCGGACGCCTTGATGCCCGTCAGCTGATCGATCCAGCCGTAGCGCGGCGGTCCGAAGAAGATGGCCACTTGGCCGTGATCGAGCCCCACGTAGAGCGGGGAGCCGCTCTTGGCCGGTGCGAAGGTGACCCCTGACGCCTGGCTCGCCAAGGTCCAGCCGGGCAGCTGTCCCTGCAGCTGCGCCGGCGTCAGGCGCGCAACGCCGAGCGCCTGCGCGCTGAACGACGTGCTGTCCACCCTGCCGCCCGCCTCGCTCAGGCGGAACACGACGCGCCCCCGCGCGCCGAGAGGCTTGCCCGTGCCGCCGAGCGTCGCGCGCGAGCCGTTCTGGCTCATGATGCGCGAGGCGACGGCCGCACCGCCGAGCACGACGACGGCGACGAGCAGTCCCGTCAGAAGACGCCTCTGAGTCTCGTGCAATCTCACCGACCTCCCGTGGCCTAGTCTGCCCACGGGAGGAAAATTCAACCGCTACTCCGAGAAATCGGCATTGGTGAACACGTCCTGGATGTCATCGTGGTCGTCGAGCGCCTCGAGCAGCGCCAGGACCTTCTCCTGTTCCGCCCCGCCGACTTCCGTCCGCATCGAGGGATCGTAGGTGAACTCGGCCGAGATCACCTCGACGCCGCGCTCGATGAGGCCCTGGCGCAGGCTCTGCAGGTCCTCCGGCTTGCCGTAGACCGAGAAGCTGCCGTCCTCCTCCGCCTCGACGTCGTCCGCGCCGATGTCCGCCGCCGTGAGCAGCAGCTCCTCCTCGTCCCTGGCCGTCACCGCGACGCGCGCGCGGCGCTTGAACATCCACGCTACGCAGCCCGTCTCGCCGAGGGCGCCGCCGTGCTTCGAGAACAGGTGGCGCAGTTCGGCCGCGGTGCGGTTGCGGTTGTTGGTCATGATGAGAGCCAGGATGGCGATGCCGCCCGCCCCGTAGCCTTCGTACTGCAGTTCCTCGTAGTCCGCCTCGTCGCCCCCGCCGGCGCCGCGCGCGATCGCGCGCTCGATGTTGCCCGACGGCAGGTTCTCCGCCCTGGCGCGCTCGATCGCAGTCGCGAGGCGGAAGTTGGCGTCCGGGTTCGGCCCGCCATGGCGGGCGGCTACCGTGATCTCACGCGCCAGCCGCGAGAACACCTTGCCCTTCTGCGCGTCGACGACGGCCTTGCGGCGCTTGATGTTTGCCCACTTCGAGTGTCCTGACAACGCTGCGGCCCCGGGGGCCATCCCTCCTCATGCACCAGAATCCCCGACCACCGCCGGCACCCTCAGCGCGGGAAGATGGGCGGCAGGCTGCGCTTGTGCTGGGACGCCTTGCGCATCGTCTCGACCAGTCCCGCGATCACCGGGCTGCCGTCGCCCGTCGCAAGATACGTGTCGAGTTCCTGATAGGTCATGCCCATCTCGCTCTCGTCGGTCTGCCCCTCCCACAGGCCCGCCGAGGGTTGCCGGTCGATGATGCGCGCCGGCACGCCGAGTTCCCTGGCGAGCGCGCGCACCTCGTGCTTCAAATAGCCGCCGATCGGCAGGAGATCCACGCCGCCGTCGCCATACTTCGTGAAGTAGCCGATCTCAAGCTCTGAGCGGTTGCCGGTGCCGAGCACGAGGGCGTTCTTCGCCGCCGCCTCGGCGTAGAGGGTGATCATGCGCAGGCGTGGTTTGAGATTCGCCACCGCGAGGCGGGGCAGGTTCGGCGGCAGGGCCAGCTGTTCGCGCAGCACCTGCAGCACCGGGCCGAGGTCCACGCTGCGGTAGCTCATGCCAAGCGTCTCCGCCACGTGCCGCGCGTCCTCCGCGTCGGCGGGATCGCTGTCGCACGGCATGATCACGCCGTACGCCTCGTCGCCGAGGGCGCGTTTTGCGAGTGCCGCGACCGTCGCGGAATCGATGCCGCCTGAGAGGCCCACCACCGCTGCGACGCGGCCCGCGTCCGCCACCTGGGCACGGATCCAGTCGGTCAGGCGCTCCACGTCCAAGGGCAAGGAGCCCACTCCCCTTCGCTTTGCCGGGTTCGCTGCTGCGTGCGCCGGCAAGCCGGCACGCCCGCCTCGTATTGTGCCATGTCCGCACGGAGTTTGGCGAGATCGCGCAGGGCCGGCAGGGAACGCGGCCCGCGGTCGCCAACTGCGCCGGGGAAGGAGATGTTCCGTTTGCTCATCATTGGCAGTTCGAACGCCCGCGTGGGCCTGCCGCTCGGCATGGCGATCCTGAGGCGGGGCGGCACGGCGCTCGACGCGGTCGAAGCCGCGATCCGCGCGGTCGAGAGCAATCCGGACGATCACACGGTGGGCCTGGGCGGGCTGCCGAACGTGCTGGGCGTCGTGGAGCTCGACGCGAGCATCATGGACGGCGCGACGCGCTCCGCAGGGGCCGTCGCCGGCGTCAAAGGCATCGAACACCCGATCTCGCTCGCAAGGCGGGTCATGCAGGATCTGCCGCATGTCCTGCTGGTGGGCGAGGGCGCCGAGCGCTTCGCCGCCGAATGCGGCTTCGAGACGGCCGAACTCCTGACGGCCGAGGCAAGGGAGATCTACCTGCGGGGCCTGCGCGGCGAGGAGAACACGCCGTATGCCGGCGCGGCGGCGCGGGCCATGGTGCATCGGCTCGCGATGCAGCCCGAGCGCGCTTCCGGCAAGGACGCCGGAACCGTCAACGTCCTGGCGCTCGACAGCCGCGGCGAGATCTGCGCCGGCGTCAGCACGAGCGGCTTCGCCTGGAAGTACCCGGGGCGCGTCGGCGACTCGGCCGTGATCGGCGCCGGCAACTATTGCGACGGCCGCTACGGCGCCGCGGCCTGCACCGGGCGCGGTGAACTCGCGATCCGCGGCGCGACAGCCCGCACCGTGGTGCTGGGCCTCGCGCAGGGGCTCTCCCCCGAGGAGGCCGGCCGCGATGCCTTTGCCGATCTCGACCTGATTCCCGACGCCTACTTCAGCAACATGAACAGCGTCGTGCTGACGCCCGACGGCCGCCACGCCGGCTTCTCCACGGTCGAGAACCAGATCTACGTCGGCATGGACGAGACATCGAGCGAGGTGCAGTCCTGGCCGCGCATCTTCGTGCGGTTGAGCGCAAACGCGACCTGATCCGGGTCGCGCGCAGCAGGCTGGGAGCCCGCGCCTCGCGGGCTCCCAGCCTGCTGCAGCTTGCATCTTAGAGGTAGGCGTCGTCGCTCAGGACGAAGGCGTGCACCTGCGCCTCGGCGCCGTGCCTGCATGTGTGGTCACTCCGGCAGGCGTCGCACCAGACGCGGTGGCAGACCGCGCACTGGAATGCCTTGATCGCCGGATCGCCCGTGTCGTGCCTGCATGTCGGGCAGCGAGCCATGCAATCCCCTCCTCTTCGCGTGCAGGGATCAGTCCGCGAACTGCGCCTCCTCCGTGGAGCCGCGCAGGGCCGTCGTAGCGGACCGGCCGCCGTTGACGATCAGGTTGACCTCGTCGAAGTAGCCCGCGCCCACCTCGCGCTGGTGCCTGACGGCGGTGTAACCCTGCGCCTCCGCCTTGAACTCCGCCTCCTGCAGTTGCGAGTAGGCGAGCATGCCGTGCCTGCGGTAGCCCTGGGCGAGGTCGAACATGCTGTAGTTCAAGGCGTGGAAGCCAGCCAGCGTAATGAACTGGAACTTGTAGCCCATGTCCGCGAGTTCGTCCTGGAAGCGCTCGAGTTGCTGCTCCGTGAGCTTGCGCCGCCAGTTGAAGGACGGCGAGCAGTTGTAGGCGAGCAGCTTGCCGGGATGAACGCGGTGGATGCCCGCCGCGAACGCCCGCGCCTCGTCGACGTCGGGCTCCGAGGTCTCGCACCAGATCATGTCGGCGTAGGGCGCGAAGGCGACGCCGCGCGCGATCGCCGCGTCGAGTCCGCCGGAGCTGACGTGGAAGCCCTCCTGCGTCCGCTCGCCCGTCAGGAAGGGCTGGTCCGCGGGGTCGAGATCCGAGGTTATGAGCGTCGCACCGAGGGCGTCGGTGCGCGCGACGATGATCGTCGGAACGCCCGCGACATCGGCGGCCAGCCGCGCCGAAACGAGATTGCGCACCGCCGTCGCCGTGGGCACGAGCACCTTGCCGCCCATATGGCCGCACTTCTTCTCGGACGACAGCTGGTCTTCGAGATGGATCGCCGCAGCGCCCGCCTCGATCAGGTTCCTGACGAGTTCGTAGACGTTCAGCAGGCCACCGAAGCCAGCCTCCGCGTCGGCCAGGATCGGCGCGAACCAGTGGGTGCCGGACCGTCCCTCGACGGCGTCGATCTGATCGGCGCGCTGGAGAGCGCGGTTCAGGCGGCGCACGAGCGACGGAACGCTGTTCACGGGGTAGAGCGACTGATCGGGGTAGGTCTCGCCGGCGGCGTTCGCGTCCGCCGCGACCTGCCAACCGCTGACGTAGATCGCTTCGAGACCCGCCTTGACCTGCTGCACCGCCTGGTTGCCCGTCAGGGCCCCAAGGGCCTGGACGTGGCGCCGCTCGCGCAACAGCTGCCAGAGCCGCTCGGCCCCGAGCTGCGCCAAGGTGTGCTCGAGGCGCAGCGAGCCGCGCAGCCGCAGCACGTCCTCCTCGGTGTACGGGCGCGTGACCCCTGCAAAGCGGTCGAGCGGCAGGGGGCGATGGAAGACCTGTGCCGTTCCCTTGTCCTTCATCGTCGGGCCTCCTTCGCATTCTCTTGGCGGTGCGTTCGGTGCGGTGCAGTCCCGATCGCCCGCCCGGCGGCGGGACGCGGGGCGGGTGGGTCAGTCGAGCTGCAGGTAGGCCGGCAATGTGAGGAACTCCCTGAACTCGGGCGCGAGCGCGACATCCTCGAAGATTTGGCGCGCTTTGTCGACGCGTCCGCCGTTCCCCTGGCCGCGCAGCCCCGTGACCACCTCGTCGCCGATGCGCAGCACCAGTTCCCTGTCGACCGTTCTGCCGTCCGCCATGCCGGCCTTGTGCCGCAGCCACTGCCAGATCTGGGCCCGCGCGATCTCCGCCGTCGCCGCGTCCTCCATCAGGTTGAAGATCGCCACGGCGCCGTTGCCCGCAAGCCAGGACGAGAGGTACTGGATGGCGACGGAGATGTTGAGCCTGACGCCCTCCTCGGTGATCACACCGCCGGGCACCTGCATCGCGAGCAGGTCGGCGGCTCCGACCGAAACCTCGTCGCGCCCGCGCTCCTTCTGGTGCGGTCGCGTGCCGAGGACGCGGTCGAACACCTCCCGCGCGACCGGGACGAGGTCCGGATGTGCGACCCAGGTGCCGTCGAAGCCGTCGCTGGACTCGCGCTCCTTGTCCTGGCGGACCTGTGCGAGGGCGACGCGGTTCACTTCGGGGTCGCGCCGCGACGGGATGTAGGCCGCCATGCCGCCGATCGCGTGCGCCCCGCGCCGGTGGCAGGTCTTGACGAGGAGGTCGGTGTAGGCGCGCATGAAGGGAACCTGCATCGTCACCTGCGAACGGTCCGGCAGGACGCGCCCGGGATCGTCCCGGAACTTCCTGATGACGCTGAAGATGTAGTCCCAGCGGCCCGCGTTGAGGCCCAGGGCATGGTCTCTGAGCACGTAGAGGATCTCCTCCATCTGGAACGCCGCGAGGATGTTCTCGATCAGCACCGTCGCCTTGATCGTGCCGTGGCCCAATCCCAGCTCGCGCTCCGCGAAGTCGAAGACGTCGTTCCAGAGCTTCGCCTCGTGGTAGCTCTCGAGCTTGGGCAGGTAGAAGTACGGGCCGCTGCCCTGGCGTGCCAGGGCCTCGTGGTTGCGCAGCACGTAGAGCCCGAAGTCTACCAGGCTGCCCGACAGAGGCCGCCCTTCCAGGACGAGGTGCTTCTCGGGCAGATGCCAGCCGCGCGGCCGCACGACGAGCGTCGCCACCTGCTGGCCCAGCCGGTACACCTTGCCCCCCGACTCGAGGCTGATGCTGCCCTCGATGGCGTCGCTCAGGTTCTGCTGGCCCTCGATGACGTTGGCGAACGTCGGTGCGTTCGCGTCCTCGAAGTCCGCCATGAACACCTGCGCGCCCGAGTTGAGCGCGTTGATGACCATCTTGCGGTCGACAGGTCCGGTAATCTCGACGCGCCTGTCCTGCATATCCGCCGGGGCGTCGCCCACCCGCCACTCCCCCGTCCGGATCGCGCCGGTCTCGGCAGGGAAGTCCGGCAGCCAGCCGCCGTTGAGCCGCTCCTGCACGACTGCGCGCTGCGCGAGCAAGTCCCGCCGCCGCTCGCCGAACCGCTCCTCCAGTTCCGCGAGGAAGGCGAGAGCGTTTGCATCGAGCACATGTGCCCACTGCGGACGGTCTAGGATCTCAAGCGCCGGGGCCATCGCCACTCCCCCCTGCTCAGGGCCAGGTCGGCCCGGTTGCGAACAGCCTACCATCGTGGTCGGCGCGGGTCGCGCGGCGTGCGGCGAACGGTCGCACGCGGCCGGTGAACGGCAATGCTGCGGGGCTGGACTGCAGACCGGCTCCAGGTTCCCTTGCGCGGGAGGCGATGTACAGGTGGGCATGTCCGTTTCATAATGGTGTGGACAATGCGGCACGGAGCTGAAGCCATGGCCAACGCCGCCCCGGCCAATCCCGGCTTCGTCTACGAGGGCTACCGCCTCTTCTGGCAGGTGGCCGACCTGCTCATGCAGGATGTCGAGCCTTCGCAGGCGGCCTGGCAGGGCCTTCTCGCCGCACCCGGATACAGGGAACTCCTCGACCGGGAGTTCGCGCCCGACTTCTTCCCCGACCACTTCCGCGTGGCGTTCAAGCCATCCCTGGGCGGCAACCTGGCCCAGGTGCTGCGGGGCGGCTCCTACGCGGGCCTCATCCGGCACTACCTGCACGCGGCCGAGACCCGCGACCACATCGCAAGGGGGATGGCGGCCATCGCCTCGGCCCCCTTGGCCGATCAGGCGCGCGAGGCCGCGCTGGCCTGGCTGCCGCCGGGGTTCTCGCCGGACTTCCCCACCGTCGCCTTCGTCATCTTCGCTCCCGACGCGCGCGGCTTCTCGAGCGTCGTGCTGGACGCGGCATTCGCCTGCCAGCTGCCCACGCCCGTGCCGATGCTGGCGCACGAGTATCACCATGTCTTCCGCGAGGGGCTCAAGGCTCCGCGAACGCCGCCCGACCCGGACGAGGCGGACATGCTCTGGGTCCTCGACCAGCTCGAGACCGAGGGCATCGCGGACCAGATCGACAAGCGCGACTGGCCCCGTCGCGTGCCCGCAGGGCCTGGCAGGATGTCCGAATACGCCCGACGCTACCTTGAGCACTTCGCCGCGGCGCCCGCCCGTATCCGCCAGCTCGACGCCCTGCTCACGGCCTGGCGCGACACGCCTGGCGAGCGCAAAGCCATCGGCAGGCGCCTGCGCGCGGCGATCCCGCTCGCCGGTCATCCGACAGGCAGCTTCATGGCGCGGCTGATCGAGGGCCGCCTCGGCCGCTTGGCCTGCGTCGGAGCGGTCGGCGATCCCTTCAGGTTCATGCGGCTCTACAGCGCGGCGGCCCGGGCCGGCGGCATGGGACCGGCGCTCAGCGACGCCGCCCTGGAGGCCGTGGCGGCGCTGGAGCGCAGCTGCCTCACGGCCTGATAGCCGCAAGCGCCGCCCCGGGCGTGTCCGGAGCGGCGCCGCCTATGTATTGCAACTCCCAAGCGCAATACACTCTATTGACGCCCGCCTGGCACAATGCGCCAGAACCCGACCCACGTCGCCAACGTGCAGACCGCCACTGCGCAGCATGCGACGTCCTCGTTCACCTACGCCCGGCGTCACGCGCCCTGCCCGTTGGGTGAACCGAAGCGCCGCACTTTTGCGTCGGGACGCTCGTCTTCGTGGTACCCATAAAGGGATCCTAGCGCGCAGGCGCCATTGTACGGGCGTAGCGGACCGCATTGTAACCGAGGGCCTGCACGGCGTAGCGGTCTTGCCCGATCGCGAACACCGCCTCGGACGGCGCATCCTGGCCAGCCGCGTAGACGGCGACCCCGTTCTGGCCGGGCAGCTGCCCGTCTAGGTAGCTCGCCGCCTCACGCACCGCGAGCGTCGTAGGGTTGCCCCATTCGGCCGGCGCCCACGGCCCCACCCAGAATGTCCAGCCGCCCTCGCGCCATGTGACGGCCTCCATCGCCCCCTGCCCCGCGCCGATGACGAAGGTCGTGGCAACGATGCCGTGGCCGAGGTCCACTGTTCCCTGCGCGGCGTTCTTCATCGTCTCGACCTTTGGTAGCGGGATCCACTGCGAGAGGCCGAGGTTCCCGCCGGGTGCGGCGCCGATCACGTTCATGAGCAGTTCCGCGTTTCCGAACCGGGCCTGCGGAGCATTGAACGGAATCGGCCGCTTCGGTCCGTAGCCGAGCGAGACGCGATACCCATGCTGCGTGATGCTGAAGTTCGCGTCGATCGTCCCTTGCGGGGCAATCTGGCCCTCGAGCTTTGGCAGGTACACGAGTAGCGGAGCGCTCGCAAGCTGGCGGCCGAGTTCGCTGCGCGCCATGCCATACGTACGCCGCCATTCCGTATGGCGCGCGACATGGCTCGCCGGGTGCGGCCCACGCCCGTGCAGCTGCAGGTGTACGAGCGCGGCGACCAGGAATAGCGCGGCAACCGTCGCGACGCTCGCCAGAAGCCAGCGGCGGCCGCCACCGCGGGGCGCCGAGCCCAGGCGTGCGGCGAGCGCCGCGCGGTCCGGCTCGATGCCGGCTCGCTCCAAGGCACGCGGCAGGTCCCGCAGCGTCTCTTCGATCGTTCTCTTCATCCTTTACATGCCTCCTCGAGCAACTGGCGGAGCATGGCGCGCGCCCGAAAGAGCCGGCTGCGCACCGTGCCTTCCGGAATTCCGAGCATCGTCGCCGCCTCGTGCGCGCTCAGCCCCTGGTAGTAGACGAGCGCGATCACCTGACGCAGAGCCGCAGGCAGTCCGAGGATCGCCTCGATGACCGCACGCTCCTCGTAACGCGTTGCGGGGTCGGGTCCCGAACCCGCAAGGTCGTCCGGCAATTCCTCCGCCGCGTGCCTTGTACGCGCGCGCTGCATGTTCCGTGCCGCGTTTAGGGTCACCTTGTTCAGCCAGGCCTTCGGATCGCGGATCGCGCCGAGGTGTCGGTATGCCTGAAGGAACACGTTCTGGGTGATGTCGTCAGCCATCGCGGCGTCGCCCGTGTAGAGGTAGGCCTGCTGGTAGACGCTCCGCGCGTAGGTCTGCATGAGAAGCTCGAGCGTCGTCGTCCCCACCCCCGCACCTATCTAGAACCCGGTGCGCGCTGAATCGTTCACGTCCCGTCGCGCGATCCGCGCACCCACCACCCGCCCCCGCTTGTCCAGGCCATCCTGACACGGCCGCCGCCAACGCGCCATCCACCGACGGGGTGCAACTTATTTTCCCGACGTAGTCCCACCGGTCACGCCGCTTACGATCGGAATGGTGACCGGTGCCAGGTTGCCGAGACACTCGCACGAGTCAGGCAGGCCCGTTGCGTCGAGATCCGGGCCGGAGTGCTCAGCTTCTACACTACCCGGCGTATCACCGGGCAGAAGCCGATGTGCAGCATTTGTTGACAATTAGCAGGAGCGTCAACGGACCCGTTCAACACGTGTGGGGCGGTTGGAGATCGCACGCAATGATCCGCCAACGTTGAATGACCGCTTGCCAAATCCGCCTTGTCCTGCCTGCCCTCCCCGAACTCTTGCGCTGGTCGGGCGCAGGGTCAACTGGCTGCGGCTCACTTGGTACCCGTCTTGACCACCGTGCCCGAGCTGCCACCCGCTCCGCCGATCGGAATCGTGATCGGCGTCGGGCCGCCGCCCTGGACCACCGTCGACGGCACCTTGCCCGCGATCCACTCCTGCGCCACCGGCACCTGCACCTTGAGATGCACCTCGTCGCTCACCAAGGGGACAATGATTTGAAGTATCGTCACGACATGGAGTACGTTGAGACATACTCGTAGGAACCTGCGATGGTTTCCCAAGGGCCAGCGAGATCTGCGCTTTGCGCGTCAGCTTTGAGCGTGAGGCGCCGAACGGATGCCAGACTCCCGATGCGTAGATGGACCTTCAACGCCGGAGGAAAGGGGAAGTCTGGACTGGACCACAACTCCATGTAGTCGATGAACTCCCTCACGACTCGATTCTTCTGTTCCACGGAAAGCTGAGCAGCGGGAACCGGACGCTCTACGCAAGCGTCTTGCTCGCAAAGCAGACGGAACCCGGATCGCCCGCGCAGATCGGGGGACACGTCGACCTGGTGATATCGCATGACATTGGGTGTTCGCGCTGCAGGGCATCATTCGCAGCGCAGACGGCGGCCGGACCTTCGATGAGATCGCTCTCCCGACGCAAGAGTTGCCTGAGAGCCTCTCCCCTCCCGAGAGCCTGTCGTTCGGCGACCCCGTCCATGGCTGGCTGCTCGCCGATGGCGTACTCTACTCCACCTCGGATGGCGGGAGCGTCTGGCGTCAAGTCACATACCGGCAGTGAGACTCGCTCGCTCTCCACCTGTCGGCGAGTCCCCGGTGTTGCGTTGTCCATGGCCCTCCCGCGACGAGCCGGCAAGATCATGCAATAACATGGCGTTCTCTCAAGCCTGCCTCGGGCGACGTTCAGTTTCCCCGCGCTGTTCGAGCATTTCACAATCCTGCGTCTCTGTGGTATGATCTTTCGTAAGCGCTTCAGTATGCGGAGTGGTGAGTATGTCCGTAGCCAGAGTCACTCTCAGTCTGCCGGAGTCCGACGTTAGGGAACTGAAACATCTCGCTACGAAGTGGGGCACCACATCAAGCGGGGCTGTGGCTCGGTTGGTTGAAGACTATCGCGCAAGACAGCTTGACCTCGCGATGGCGGAGGGATATGCCGCTCTCGCCAGTGTACAGGCTCAAGAGACTGAAGTAGCTCTCCGCGCCCAGGCCGAGGTTGTGCTGCGTGATTAGGCGCGGTGAAATCTATTGGGTCGATTGGTCGCCCGGCCGCGGAAGCGAGCAGGGTGGTCTTAGACCTGCGCTCGTCATTCAAAACGACATTGGGAATCAGTACAGCTCAACAACGATCGTTGTTGCAGTCAGTACCAAGGTGCCTCCAAAGGCGTATCCATTTCAGGTGCTAATATCGTCTTCCGAGAGCGGTTTGCCGGAAAACAGCGTCGTTAAGTGTGAGCAGATCATGACGATTGATTCCACACGCCTTAGAGAACGCCTTGGCCAGTTGCCCTTTGCAAAAATCGTTGAGGTGGATAGTGCCATATGCCGAAGTCTCGGACTGAGTTGCAGATGACTCTGATTTGGCCCAAGCGCGCTCCCCTAGCTTACGGTGACCGCTGCAACTGAACCAACTACGTTTGCGTGCTGCACGCAAGGCCTGGACCGGTGGCATGGTCAACGCCCTTGCCGGCCTCTCCGGCGTTGCGGCCGCCATACTCGGTGGATCGCTCACGGATCCGAACGGCTCACTTGGTGCCTGTCTTAACCACGCTACCGGTACTGCCGCTTGTGCCGCCGCCGATCGGAATCGTGATCGGCGTCAGGCCGCCGCCCTGGACCACCGTCGACGGCACCTTGCCCGCGATCCACTCCTGCGCCACCGGCACCTGCACCTTGAGATGCACCTCGTCGCTCACCAAGGGGACAATGATTTGCACCATGGTGTCCGTGTCGAGGTAGACGGTCAGCATCGTCTGGTTCACTCCCGCCTGCTGGAACGCCTCATGGAAGTTGATCGTGAGCGCGCCGTAGGGAATGAGCGTCACCGGGATCATCGGGCCATAGGCCGAGAACAGCTTCGATCCGAGCGCCTGGCCGAGCGGGATCGTGATCGGATCGCGCGGAAGATGGTGAAGCGCCGCCTGGATGGCGACGGCCGCCTTCCCCACCTCGTCGTTGATGCGCGGCAGGTCGGGCTGGATGAATGCGATGCCGCTCTGGACGTTCACCTGGAAGAGGTTCGTGTTGTCCTGGCCGAGATCGCGCTCGAGCGCGGTCGACAGCACCCGAATGGCGAGTTGCTGCGCTTCGATGCGCGACAGGTCCAGGACGGTCTGGTCGAGGTTGAGCTCGAGCAGCACCACGCTGCCCACCGCGAGCAACATCAGCGCCCCCACGAGCCACGAGCCGAAATGGACCGGCGGCATGACGTACCTGCGCAGAAGCCGATCGATCTGGCGCCGAATAGATCCCGGCATACTGCTCCACCTTCCCATCGAACCTATGCCGCAGGCTTTGTACGTCTTGCCGCTTTGGCCACAGAAGTCGCGTCTGGGCGTGACATCCGGCGGCACATCCCGCAAAAGGCAGCTTTGGCCTTGTCTGCGCAGGTGCTCGCCGAGGCGGAGTCGAAGATTTGTGGTTAATCCGGGCGAGATGGGCTTGGGGAGCGATGGAAGGCGTGAACGTGTCTTGAGCGGCGGCTTTCTGCCCGGTCGCGGCAGCGACCTCAGGGAACTCAACGAAGCCCTGAGCAATCTTTTCGGAGTGCCGGTGCGCACGCACGAACTGCGCCGCGGCATCTCCGCCATCGATGAGGCATCGAGCCTGGCCGAAAGCCCCGAGGAACCGGAAGTCGGTGTGCACATCGCAGTGCAGGGCCAGTTCACCGGGCGCCTGCTATTGCTGATGCACCCGGCCGACGCGCGCCGCATCGGCCGTCTCCTCGGCGAGGGTGACGCACCGTCCGAGGAGGTTCTCGATGCGTGCAGGGAAGTCGGCATGATCATCGCCGGCCACTACCTCTGGGCAGTCGAGCAGTTTGCCGGCGAAATGGGCGTCCCCACTCCGCCTGCCTCGGCGGTGGACATGCTGGCGGCCATCGTGCAGTCGGTGCTGGCCAACGCCGGCGATGGCGCCGTCGCGAGCCTTTACCGCATCGACATCGACGACCCCCTTGGCGCAGTGCAGATGAAGCTGCTCGTTTTGCGCGACGCCCCGGCGCACGTGTGACGGCCCTTCAGATGCGGCGAGGGGACGGAGGCTCGGCCTCCGTCCCCTCGCTCTCCGTTTCCGGGCTCACTCCCGGCCGAGCTTGATCAGCCTGCCGAGCCGTTCGTACTGCGTCTCGAGCTGCGCAAGCCAACCCTCGAGCATCTCGTCTCCGAGCGGTGTGAGTTCGTAGACCCTGCGCCCCCCACCCTCGCCGGCCTCCCAGTGCGAGGTCACCGCGCCTTCCTCCGCGAGGTCGGCAAGGGTCCGGTAGACGCTCGAGACGTCAGGCATGGCGCCTGAGTGCGGCAGGGTCTCCTCCAGCTTCCCGAGCAAGGCGTAGCCGTGCTGCGGGCCCTTGCGCAGGAGCACGAGCAGCGTCGGAACCAGGTGATTGCGCTGGCGCGCGCCGCCTGGGCCGCCCCGCCCGTGCGGTCCATGTCCACCGCCCATGCCGTGCGGTCCATGTCCGCCGCCCATGCCGTGCGGGCCTCGCCAGAGACCGGAATCCGCGAAATCTTCGGGCCAGGGAACACCGTGCTCACGTCGCATGCCGCAACCGCGCATGGGATCGCCTCCAACGACGAGTATATGCCGTTTGCATATACTCGTCAACCGCGACCTTCTTTCAGGCCTGGATGCGCAGGAAGCGGTGCTTGCCGACGCGCAAGGTGTCGCCCACGTGGCTGCGCAGGTCCTGATCCCAGCTGAGCCTCGCATCACCGGCGCGCACGCCCCCCTGATCGGCGAGGCGCCTCGCCTCACCGATCGAAGCGACGAGGCCCGCCCGCACCAGAACCGCCGCAAGGTCGCTGCGCTCCGCGTCGCCCAGGCGGATCGACGGCGCGTCCGCGGGCACCTCGTGCCGCGAGAACGTCGCGAAGAAGCGCTCGCGCGCCGAATCGGCCGCCGCGAGGCCATGGTAAAGCGCCACGGTGCGCTCGGCCATCTCCGCCTTGAGGTCGCGCGGGTTGCGCGAACCCGCCGCTAGTTGTCGACGCCGCTCAGCGACGTCGGCAGGCGCCATGTCGCCCGCGAGCAGCAGGTACTCGGGAATGAGGTGGTCCGGGATCGACATGAGCTTGCCGAACATCTCGTCCGGGGCCTCGTTGATCGCGACGAAGTTGCCAAGGGACTTCGACATCTTGTGGCTGCCGTCGAGCCCTGTGAGTATCGGCATCATCACGAGGACCTGAGGCTCCATGCCGTGGTCGCGCTGCAGCTGGCGCCCCATCAGCAGGTTGAACTTCTGCTCCGTCGCACCGAGTTCCACGTCGGCCTCGAGCGCGACCGAGTCGTAGCCCTGCATCAACGGGTAGATGAGCTCGTGCAGATAGATCGGCTGGTTTTCCCGGAACCGCTTGAGGAAGTCCTCGCGTTCCAGCATGCGGGCGACCGTCGAACGGCTCGCGAGCTGCAGGGCGCCGCTGAAACCGAGCGCGCGCAGCCACTCGGAGTTGCGCCGCACCTCCACCTGCGAGAGGTCCAGGATGGCGCCGACCTGCGCCAGGAAGGCGTTCGCCGCCTCCTCCACCGCGGCCTCGTCCAGGGCCGCGCGCGTGTCGGAGCGTCCGCTCGGGTCGCCCACACGGGCCGTCTCGTCGCCGATCAGGAAGACGGCGCGGTGACCCAGCTTCTGGAACGCCGAGAGGCGCCGCAGCACGACCGCATGGCCCAAGGTGATGACCGGGGCCGTGGTGTCGATGCCGAGCTTGGCGACGAGGGGCTTGCCGCGTGCGAGCTTGCGCCTCAGTTCCTCCGTCTCGATGATCTCCGCTGCGCCTTGCGTCAGAATGGCGATCTGCTCATCAAAGGATGTTATCGGGCCCACCTCCGACTTGAAAAGGTATTATACCATGCATGCCGTGACCTGGCTCCTTTCCCGGTATACGCTGCGCAAGGTATACTCACGGGGAAACGCCCCGATCTAAGGGGGTTAACGATGTCCCGACCTAAGACCCCGACACGACCCAAGCGTCGCGTGATCTGGTGGCGTCTAGCGCTCGTGACCGTACTCGCGATCGTCATAGTTGGCGTGCTTGCGGTGGCCGGCCTCCTATTCTACGAGGCCAGGAGCCTGCCAAGCGTGGCGGACTTCACGAAGACGCCCGCGATGTCTTCGCGCATCTACGACCGCAACGGGCACTACATCACGTCCATCGGCCTGCACAACTCCCTGCCGATCACCATGAGGCAGGTGCCGCACGACTTCCTGCGCGCCCTGATCGACACCGAGGACCGCACCTTCTACTCCAACTGGGGCATTTCACTGCGCGGCATCGCACGCTCGCTGATGGTGGATGTCCTGCACCACAGCTTCGTCGAGGGCGCATCCACGATCACGCAGCAGGTGGCACGCGACCGCTACCTGACCGACACGAAGTCGATCAGCCGCAAGATCAAGGAAGCACTGCTCGCGCTCGAGCTCACCCGCGACTACACGAAGAACGAGATCATGACGGTCTACCTGAACGAGGTCTACATGGGCAACGGCGCCTACGGCCTCGGCCAGGCGGCCCGCGTCTACTTCGGCGTCTCCGCGAAGAGGCTGGACCTGGCGCAGGCGGCCATGCTCGCCGGCCTGCCGCAGGCCCCCAGCTACTACGACCCGTACTACAACTTCAAGGCGGCCAAGGACCGTCAGCGCGTCGTGCTGGACAACATGGTCGCGGCAGGGGACATCACGCAGAAGCAGGCGGACGCCGCCTACGCCGAGCCCCTGCACCTGCAGTCCAACCTGGGCAGCGGGAGCTATCCCGACCCCTGGTTCGTCGAGGCCGTCATCAACACCCTGCAGGGGCGCATCCCCCTGCAGACCATCCTGAACGGCGGCCTGAACATTTACACCACCCTCGATCCGAAGATCGAGGCAATCGCGGTGCAGTCCGTGCAGAGCGTGATGCAAAACGCCTTCCCGTCGAGCGCCGAGACGCCGGAGCCGGAAGCGGCCGCCGTCGTCATGGACCCGCGCAGCGGCGACGTCCTCGCGATCGTCGGCGGCCGCACCCACCCGGTCGCCTTCGCGCTCGACCGCGCGTTCGTCAACCGCCAGACGGGCTCCTCGATCAAGCCGCTCGCCGAGTATCCCGCCGCCTTGGAGCAAGGCCTGACGGAGGCGACGGTGATCGACGACGGGCCGTTCATGAAGGTCGGCGGCAAGTTCTGGCCGAACAACGACACCCTGGAGTACTACGGCCGCATCACGATGCGGCACTCGCTCGCGATCTCCGACAACAACAACTCGGTGCACCTGCTCAGCATGGTCGGGGTGCCAGCCGGCTTCGACATGGCGACCAAGCGCTTCGGGTTGCCGCTCGTGCGCTACGGCGCCGCGAACGACTTCAACCTCGCGATGGCCATCGGCGGCCTCACGAAGGGCGTGACGCCCCTGCAGATGGCTGACGCCTACGCCACCTACGCGAACGAGGGCCTGCGCCCGACGCCGATCATCGTGCGCAAGGTGGTGGCGCCGAGCGGCGAAGTGCTCTACAGCCGGAAGCCGCACCTCATGTACGAGCTCTCGCCGCAGATCAGCTACATCATGATCAACATGATGGAGGCCGTCTTCAGCGAGCCGGGCGCCACCGCGTACGGCGCCTCGATCGGCCGTCCGGTCGCGGGCAAGACAGGCACGTCGAACCAGGGCCGCGACGGCTGGTTCCTCGGCTTCACGCCGCAGCTCGTGACCGCGGTCTGGGAAGGCTACGACAACGAGCAGCCGCAACCCAACACCTATGGCGCCACCTATGCCCTGCCGATCTGGGAGAAGATCATGTCGCAGGCTTCCCTGGGCCTGCCCGTCGAGAACTTCCCGCGCCCGGGCGGCATCGTCAGCCTCAAGGTGGACTCCAAGAGCGGTCTTCTGCCATCGCCGCTGACGCCGGCGCAGTACATCAACTCGTACCTCTTCATCCAGGGGACGCAGCCGACCCAGATCTCGAACGTCTGGACCCAGCAGGCGGTCGACGCCCTGCATCCCAAGCTGCTCTGGTCCCCGGCCTGCCAGCCCGATCCTCCCCTTTCGAAGGTCTTCCTGACGGTGCCGACCGACATCCAGATCGGCCCCAACATCCCAAAGCCCCTCGACAGCTACCTCTGGGTCCCGACCAACTACTGCAGCCCGACGCCCGGCGGCGGCAAGGGCAGTGGCAAGGGCAGCGGCAAGGGCAGCGGCAACGGCAGTGGCAACGGCGGGGGCACTGGCGCCGGCAACGGCGGGGGCACTGGCGGGGGCACTGGCGGGGGCACTGGCGGCGGCAGCCCTGGCACGGGCCAGGAAAGCCTCAGCCTCGCCATCCAGCAGAACCAGTTCAGCACGTCGCAGCTCGCGGCCACCGTCGGAACGGCCTTCACGCTCAATGTGCAGAACCTCGACACGACGCCGCACGAATTCCAGTTGCAGACCTTCATGGCCAACCCCGAGGTCATTCCGCCCGGTGGCAGCATCTCGCTCAGCTTCACACCGACACAACCCGGGAACTTCACGTACAGCCTGATCGATCAGCCCACGGCGACCGGCACCTTGCAGGTGTCCGCCCCGACCCAGCCGACGACCAGCCCCACATCGCCGACGGGTACCGGGACCACGACGACCTCGCCCACGGGGCCCGCCCCCTCGAGCCCGACGCCCTGAACCGGCGCAGCGAAGTCCCCGCCGCTCAAGCGGCGGGGACTTCGCTGCGGGGACATCTGGCTGATGGCCCGCGTCGGGCCACCCGCATTGCGTGCAGGGCCGGCTACTCCCCGCCCATCCGCATCAAGCCGCCACCGCCCTGCGTCTTGCGCAGGAACATCACCGGGATGAACGCCACGATCAGGATCAGGGTCGTCAACAGGAAGACGTCGTCGATGCCGCTGACGAAGGACTGCTGCGAAACCATGCCCGACAGGAAGAGGCTGCCGAGCACGTTCGGCTGCAGGCCCGGAAACCAGGCGCCGAACTGGTGACCGATCGCTCCGAGCAGCGATACGACGGCGGGATGGCTCGGCGAGATCGCGGCTGAGAGGTCGTTGGTGTGCGATGCCATGCGGCCGTCGAGGTACGACGTGAGGTACGCGATCCCGAACGAGCCCGCGACGCGCTGGATGATGTTCGAGAAGGCCGAAGCCTGACCCACAAGGCGCGTGGGAATGGCGTTCAGCCCCGCCGCCTGCACCGGCATCATCATGAGCCCCATGCCGAGACCGCGGATCACGAGCCACCAGACGATCGTCGCCGTCGGCGTGTAGACGTTGAGGTTGTGCATGAGGTAGGTCGCGAACGCCACGACGATGAGCCCCGCGAAGGCCAGCGGCCGCGGACCGACGCGGTCGAAGAGTCTGCCGGAGATCGGCATCATGACGCCGCTCATCAGGGCGGACGGCATCAGGATGAGGCCGGTCTCGAGCGCCCCCATACCGGCGATGTTCTGCAGGAACAGCGGGATGTAGAAGATCCCCGAGAAGAGGGCCACCGTCGTCGCGATGACGAGCATGTTGGACCAGACGAACGCGCCGAAGCGGAAGACGCGCACGTCGAGCAGCGGGTGCTCGACGAGCATTTCCCACCAGATGAAGAAGATGAGCAGGGCGCCAGACCCGATCAGCATCAGGACGATCGTCTCGCTGGTCCAGCCGAGCGACTGCCCCTGCGACAGGGCGTAGAGCAAGGTGAACAGGCCCCCCGCGGAAGCCAGGAAGCCCACGGTATCGAACGGACCGACCGGGTGGCGTTTGAACACGGGCAGGATGCGCTCCGCGGCCAGGATGCCGAACACGCCGATCGGTACATTGATGTAGAAGATCAGGCGCCAGTCGACATACTGCACCAGGTAGCCGCCGATGGTGGGTCCTAGCGCCGGTGCCACGATGATCGCGACGCCCAGGATGCCCATGGCGCTGCCGATCTGGTTGCGCGGCACCATGCGGTAGACCATCGACGTCATCACAGGCATGATCATGCCGCCGCCGATCGCCTGCAACACGCGGAAGCCGATCAAGGCGCCGCCGCTCCAGGCGAGGCCGCTCAGGGCGGAACCGATCGTGAAGACCGCGAGCGACAGCACGTAGAGGCGCTTGTAGCCGATGCGGTCCCCGATCCACGCGCTCGTCGGCACCACGATGCCCAGCGTCAGCATGTAGATCGTGACGATCCACTGCACCTGGCTCGTGCTCATGCCGAAGACCGACATGATCTTCGGGATGGCCACGTTGACGATCGAGGAGTCCAGGATCGCCATGAAGCCGCCGATCACCGTCACGAGCAGGGCAATGTGCCAGTTGCGCACATCGACCTCTGGGCCGTGGTCGCCGCCCACCTCGAAGGAGGATCCCGCCACGGTCGCCTCGGCTGCCGCGACAGGCTCCGCCGGACCCATCGCGGGCTGGTCGGACGCCGCGAGATGCTTCGGGGCGTGGGCCGAGCGCTGCTCTTGCTCCTCGGCGGGCTCCTTCTCGTCCTGCGGCTTTGCGCCCTTGTCCAACTCGTCGCTCAAGACCCGCCACCTCCGATCGCGATGCGCACCGAAGCCGACATGCCAAGGTAGCGGCGCAGGCTGTAGCCACTGGGCAGGGAGATGCTCACGGGCACCCACTGCGCCTGCTTCGAGTAGGCCTGGCTCAGCGCCAGGCTCGGCACCGGCCAGACGACGGAAGCGACGGCAGGGTAGACGTGGCGGACGGTACCCACGACCAAGGTGCCCGGCTCGTCGGCGAAGTGCAGGTCCGCCGTCTGGCCCGCCCTGATCTTGCCGGCGCTGGTCTCGGTCACGTAGGCGAGGACGTAGGCCCGGCGAAGATCCGCGATCAGGGCCACCTCCTGGCCCTGCGCCACGATGTCGCCGCTGTAGGCGTAGTCGCCCACCAGGCGCCCGCTATGCGGCACCGTCAGCACGATCGTCCCCTGCTGGGTCGCCAGCGTGCCGAGACGCTCGCCCGTCCCCAGGCGGCTGCCTGGCATGCGGGACGTCCATGCGGTCACGCGGCCCGATGCGGGTGCCATCACGGCATAGGTCGGAGCCATGAGCTCAGCGTTGTCCGAACTCGCCCAGTCCTGGTGGTTCACATTGAAGTCGACCGTGATCGCCACCATGGCGAGAGCGGCCAGAACCAGGAAGGCGACGGGCATCCACAGCCGCCTCATGACCCTGTGTGGATCCGCACTTCGACCGACAGGCCCATGTAGAGATCGGCGCCGTCGGGGTTCTCGAAGCTGACGTAGACCGGAACGCGCTGCGTCACCTTGGTGAACGTGCCGCTGCTCTGGGTGGTCGGCAGAATGGAGAGCGCCGCCTGCGTCGCCGGCACGATCGCCTGGACGTGGCCTGGGAAGGTGTCGTTGGGGTACGCGTCAATCGTGACGTCCACCGTCTGGCCCTTCTTCACCGAGCCGATCTGCGTCTCGGGCACGTAGGCGACGACCAGGTTGCCCTCCCAGCCCACCATCTGCGCGAGCGGGGTGCCCGCCTGCACGTACTGGCCCGGCACCACGTCGACCGAGGCGACTCTTCCCGCGGCCGGCGCCTTGACGTCCACCGTCGCCGTGGCGGCAAGGGCCTTCGCCGCGGGGCCAGCCCCCGTCGCGGCAGCCGTCACCTTCTCCTGCAGCAGCGTCTCGCCGGACTTGTACTGGCTGCCCAGGGCCGGTAGCCCGCCGACGATCTGGCCGGGTGCGGTCGCCGGCACAGTGATGAGCCCCGCGCTGAGCTGCGCGTCGTCGGTCGAGACGTAGTGCTGTCCCTGGTAGTAGAAGTAGTAGCCGCCTGCGGCCAGGAGCGCCACGATGACCACGATGATAAACTCGATCAGGATCAGCCTTCCGAGTTTCATGCTTTGCGCCGGATGACGGCGCGTCCCCCCCTGTGTCCTATCCTTCCGAATCCACGAGCTTCGCGATGAGCCGCGTGATGGTCTCAAGGTCCCCATCGTGCAAAGGCGCGAACAGGCGCTCCACCTCCGCGACGATTGCCGCGTTGGCCACTTCGAGCATGTGCCGGGCCGCGTCCGTGAGCACCACCGTGACCTCGCGGCGATCCTCCTGGCTGCGGCGGCGCTCGATGTGGCCCTCCGCCTCGAGCCGGTCGATCAGGCCTGTGACGCTGCTGGCGCTCAGCCCGATCTCCCGGGCGAGGTCCGTGACACGCATGGGCCCCATCTCCGCCAGCAGGCGCAGCACGGTGATCTGTGCCATGGATAGGTCCAGGTGCACCGGCTTGACGCGGCCATGCATGATGCGGTTCAGGCGGCGCACCTGGCTCATCAGATGGCGCACCTGCTGTTGCCGGTCTACGGCTGGTCACTCCTTCGCAGCCAAGCTATACTGGTGCGAATATTTCGGCGACGAACGATATCCTAGCACCGCCACGCCCAGTCGGCAACCCCACCCAGGCACAGCCCGAACATCGGCGGGCCGGGGCATTCCGCCCCGGCCCGCCGCAGTCTCCGCCCAGCCGATGTGGCCGCCCCTCAATGGCACTGCGTCAGATCGCCCTCTAGCACAGGCGGACCATACGGGCCTGTAGCGGAGCCCGTCGGCGTCGGCAGCACCTGCACGGTGCCCTTGGCGATGTCGTAGACGCCGGGCGAGTAGCTGCCGGCCCAGTCGCCGGTCGCGGCAGCCGTCGGCAGGGCGGACATCAGGATCTGCGCCGCCGGGGTGCCGGTCGGGCTGAGCAGCTGGAACGCGTAGGCCCCGTACTGCGACCCGAACGTGGACGGGTCCGGCAGGAAGTTGCCGACGACGTCGACGCTCTCGAATCCCTCCGCCTGGTTGATGACCAGCGCCGCCGCACCGTAGGGGTGCAGGTCGCCGGTCTGGCTCGTCAGCCCGATCGAGCAGACGCTGACCTGCGCCACCGGCGCCGTGGGCCAGGCGAGGCCGAGCGGCTGCGGCGCCGCAAACGGGTTGAGGATGCCGAGCTGGTGGAAGGTGACCGGACCCACCTGGCCGTCCACGGTGATGCCGCGCGCGGCCTGGAAGGCCCTTACCGCGGCGATCGTCGCCGCGTCGTAGTAGCCCGTGATGGGACCGCTGTAGTAGCCGAGCCGCGTCAGCAGCACCTGCAGGAACACGACGTCGAAACCGTTGCGGCCGGGCAGGATGCCGCGCCCGCCGGCCCCCGTATAGAGCCAGAGCGCATCGAACGTCCCATCGCCGACGACGCCGTTCGGGGTGAGTCCCGTCTGCCCGTTGGCGATGGCATCCTGCTTGAAGGCGAAGGCGGCGCCACCCGTGCGGCTGTCGAAGCTGCCGGTGGCCGGGCCGCCCAGGATGGCGGCGTAGCGGTAGAGGTTCAGCCTGTTCTGCAGCACCGTGACGTCCCCGCCCGACATGCCTGGCTCCAGGGTGCGGCTGCCGAACGTGGGACCGCCGTAGGCGCCCGCGTACTGGCCGAACACGGCAAACGTGTTCGGGCCGACGATACCGTCCGGGTTCAAGCCAAAGTAGGACTGGATGTTGATCGCCGCCTGGCGGGATGTGGACCCGAAGATGCCGTCCACGGCGATGGGACTGCCCATCGGTCCGAGGGGCGGGTTCATCGTCCGCAGCATCAGGTTGTAGACCGCCTGGAACACGGCCACGTCCGTTCCCGTCACCGGCGGGCTCGTCAAGCTCAGGTTGCGCGAGCCGAACGGCACGTACGGCGGAAAGGTCGTTTCGAAGAGCGCCATAGCCCACCCTCCTCGCCGCAGGCTATGCGTCGGGGCGGCGGCTTGCGCAAGGCGGCGGCGAAACGCCCGCCCGCCCATCACTCACTCGCTCGCGCGATCCAGCGGGGCCAGTTCCTCCACCTTCTCGAGGATGTCGCCCTGGCGCCACACCTCGATCTCCAGAAAGCCGGGAGCCGTCGGCGGATCAAGCGAGCGCGGCAACTCGCTGCCGCGCAGGGCGACGATCACGAGGCGGCCGGCGCCTGCCAGCACAGACCGCCCCACGGCCCTCGCGAGTTCCTCGGCGTCGAGGGGGTCCTGGCGCAGGATGCGCACCACCAGCCGCCGGCCGTCCGGTGTCGCGCCGGTGAGGCCGAAGAAGGCGTCCTCCGCCTCGAACGGTGTGGGCAGCCAGTCCACGCGCACGCGCTGGGGCCGCATCAGCATGGCGATCGCGTCGCAGACCTCCCAGGCGGAAAGGCGCTGCCACGTCTCGCGCCAGCGCAGCTGCGCGATCTGGCCTGCCCGCAGGTGCAGGGCCTGGCGCTGGAGTCGGCCCTCGACGACGGCCAGCGCCGCAAAGGGCAATGCCACCGCGGCAGCCAGGCCGATCGCCACCGGAATGCCCGCAGGGCCATGTCCCTCCGCCAGGGCGGCGAGACCGACGCCTGCCGTGAGCAGGGCCGCGGGCCATGCGGTTCTGCGAGCGCCGGGTACGGACGTCCAGGCAAGCGGTGGCCGCAGCGGCACGAAAATCCCTCCGGCCCTAGCATGCGCCGGAGGGACAGGGCGATGCAGGCAGGGCCGCGCGGCGCGACCCGACCTGCACCATTGGGCGGTCCCCGCAGGGATCAGGCCTGGAAGATCGGCGATGCCCAAAGCGGCTCGAAGCGCGCGGTGAAGAAGCGCAGGCGCTTCGGCTCGTGCACGAAGCGCAGGCCCGGGATCTCGGCGTGGCGCTCGTAGAGCTCCGTGACCGATTCGGCGACGACGTCCATGTGGCTTTCCGTGTAGACGCGGCGCGGCACGGTCAGGCGCACAAGCTCGAGCTTCGGGTGGTGGTTCTCGCCGGTCACCGCATCGCGCCCGGCCGAGACCACGCCGCGCTCCATGGCGCGCACGCCGCCCTGGACGTAGAGCGCCGCGGCAAGGGCCTGCGACGGCAGCTGCTCCTGCTCGAGGTGCGGCAGGAAACGGCGCGCGTCGAGGAACACGCCGTGCCCTCCCACGGGCAGCACGATCGGCACGCCCGCGGCGATGAGGCGCTCGCCGAGAGCCCGCACCTGCAGCACGCGGTGGCTGATGTAGGCGTCGTCGACCATCTCCTGGATGCCGACGGCCATCGCCTCCATGTCGCGTCCCGCGAGCCCGCCGTAGTGCGGGAAGCCTTCGAAGACGACCAGCAGTTCGCGGGCGGCCTCGAACACCTCGGGGTCGCGGGTGGCCAAAAAGCCGCCGATGTTGACGAGGTTGTCCTTCTTGCCCGACATGGTGCAGCCGTCCGCGTACGACAGCTGCTCCTTGAAGATGTCGCGGATCAGCCGGCCGGACTGGCCCGCCTCGCGCTCCTGGACGAAGAAGGCATTCTCCACGGCGCGCGTCGCGTCCATGTAGAGGCGCACGCCGTAGCGGTCGCAAAGCGCCCGCACCTGGCGCAGGTTCGCGAGCGACACCGGCTGTCCGCCGGCCATGTTCACGGTCAGAGCCAGCGAGACGTAGGGCACGTGCTCGGGCCCTGCCTCCTTGAAAACCGCTTCGAGCTTCAGCAGGTCGACGTTGCCCTTGAACGGGCTGAGATCCTGCGGGTCGTGCGCCGCGTCGCAGATCACGTCGACGAAGCGGCCGCCGGCCAGTTCCTGGTGCTCGCGCGTCGTGGTGAAGTACATGTTGCCCGGGATGACGTCGCCGGGCTTGATCAGCACCTGCGAGAGGATGTGCTCGGCGCCGCGTCCCTGGTGCGTCGGCACGACGTAAGGCATGCCGTAGACGTCCTGCACCGCCTTCTCGAAGTGGAAGAAGCTCTCGGAGCCGGAGTACGCCTCGTCGCCGACCATGAGCGCGGCCCATTGGCGGTCGCTCATCGCGTTCGTGCCCGAGTCGGTGAGGAGGTCGATGTAGACCATGCGCGATCGGATCAGAAACGTATTGTAGCCGGCCGCCTCGATCTCCCCTACACGCTCCTGCCGCGTCGTCATGTGCAGAGACTCGACGGCCTTGATGCGATAGGGTTCCGCGCGTTTCTCCAAGCGCCCAGGACTCCCTTCCAGAACCTTCAATGCCACGGCCAATCCTACTCCAATGCCTTGGCCGCGCAAAGGCCCCGCGGGCGGTTCAGACGTCAAGCTCCACGACGGTCGCCCCGACGCCGCCTTCCCCCTGCGCGCCGAGCCGGTGCCCCTTGACGCGCCGGTCACCCTGCAGGAACCCGTGCACCGCGGTGCGCAGGGCGCCTGTGCCCTTGCCGTGGATGATCCGCACGCTGGACAGCCCCGCCACCTGTGCATCGTCCAGGTAGCGGTCGAGGGCGATGAGGGCCTCTTCGGCGCGCATGCCGATGAGGGTGATCTCGCTTTGCACGGTCTGGGCCTTCTCCTGCGCGAGCGCCGACCAGCCGGACGAGGGGGCCTTGCGCGCCTTGCCCGCCTTGGCGACGCGCAGGTCCTGCACGGCGGCCTGCAGCCGCAGGCTGCCGACCGCGACCCACACCCTGCCGGACTCGTCCGGCGGCGACAGGACGCTGCCTTCCTGCCCCACCTGCGGCACGAAGACGCGATCGCCGGGCGCGACCCCAGCCGGCGCCGGCCCCGGCGCGGCCTGCGGCGGCTCTTCGTCGCGCAGCCGCTCCTGCACGTCCTCGATGTGCCGGCGCGCCTCGGCGAGCGCCTCCTCGCGCCGCCGCTGCAGCTGTTCATGGCGCAGGGCGTCACGCGCCAGGCGCAGGCTCTGCCGTGCCGTTTGCACCTCCTCGTCGAGGCGCGCGCGCAGTTGCGCGCGTGTACGGGAGCGCTCGCTCTCGGCCTCGCGCCGCAGCTCCTCGCCCTGTGCGGCCGCGCGTTCCGCCTCCTGCCGCGCCGCCTTGGCCGCCGTGAGCTCCTGCTCGAGCTGTCGCCGCAAGGCGTCGACGCGCTGCAGAACTTCGCTGAGCTGCAGCTGCTCCTGCCCGAGCAGCTGCCTTGCGCGCTCCACGATCGAGCCCTCGAGGCCCAGCCTGCCTGCGATGACGAAGGCGTACGAGCTGCCCGGGGCTCCCTGCAAGAGCCGGTAGCTCGGCCGCAGGGTCTCGGGGTCGAAGGCCATGGAGGCGTTCTCTACGCCGCGTGTGGCGTAGGCGAAGGCCTTCAGCTCGCCGTAGTGCGTCGTGACGATGCCGAGGGCCTCGCTGGCGGCGATGCGCTCGAGGATGGCCTGGGCGAGGGCCGCGCCTTCCTGGGGGTCGGTGCCGGCACCGATTTCGTCCAGCAGAACCAGCACGTCGGGCCCGAGGCGACGACAGACGTCGACGATGGCGGTCATGTGGGAGGAGAACGTCGAGAGCGACTGCTCGATCGACTGCTCGTCGCCGATGTCGCAGAGGATGTCGCGCAGCACCGGCAGGCTGGTGCCGGCTGCGGCGGGCACATGCATGCCGCTCTGGGCCATCGCCTGCAAGAGGCCCGCCGTCTTCAGGCTGACCGTCTTGCCGCCCGTGTTCGGGCCCGTGACGACCAGAAGGCGCCTGCCCGGCCCCATCTCGAGGTCGATCGGCACGGCGTCGCGCAGCAGGGGGTGCCGCGCCCGCATTAGCCTGAGCCGTCCGCCCGGGTTGATCTCGGGCTCGACGGCGTCCATCTCCTGGGCGAGGCGCCCGAGGGCCAGCGCGAGATCGAGCGCCGAAGTCGCCGCGAGGCCAGCCTCGATCGTGAGGCTCGCCGCCGCCACCTGCGCCGAGAAGGCGGCCAGGATGCGCTCCTCCTCCTGCTCCGCCTGACGGGCCAGTGCCTGCGCCTCATTGCCCATCTCGAGCGCGAAGAGCGGCTCGACGAAAAGCGTCTGTCCGGTCTGCGACGCGTCGTGGACCACGCCGGGGATCTTCTGCTGGTGCTCGCGCAGCACGGGCACGCAGAGCCTGCCGCCCCGCAGGGTGATGAGCGGCTCCTGCAGGTAGCGGCTGAGATCCGAGTTGCGCAGCATGGCCTCGAGCCGCTGGCGCATGGCCTGTTCCTTCTCGCGCTTGGCGCGGCGCAGCCTGCCGAGCTCCGGGCTCGCCTCGTCGCGCAGCCCCTCGGGACCCAGGGAGCGCTGCAGCGCCTGCTCGAGCTCCGGCAGTTCCGTCAGGAGCTGCCCGTCCTCCCAGAGCGTCGGCCAGTCCTCGCGGCCCGCGATCATCTGCTGGCGGCTGCGCCGCATCGCAGAGAGGCTCTGCTCCACTTCGCCGAGTTCCTCGACGCTCAATGTGCCCCCGATCGAGGCCCTCCTCAGGTGCGGCCCGAGATCGCGCACGCCCCCGAGCGGGACGCCGCCGGTCCTGTCGAGCAGGGTGCGCGCCTCGGCGGTGCGCATCAGGCGCCAACGCACCCGGCCGGCGTCATCCTCCGGCGCGAGGCCGTGCGCAGCCCCTTGGCCGAGGGTCGTATCGCAGCGGGAAGCGAGTCTATCCTGCACCTCGCGGTACTCGAGCAGGCGCAGGCTCCGCTCGTCCAATGGCTCCAACACCTCCGGGCATCATCCGCTGCCGTTCTTCATCTCCGCGAACTTGCGATCGAGGTAAGCGATCAGCGTCTCGCCCCCCGGCAAGCCGATCTGGCCGGCCGTAACCGGCAGCATCGCCTTCTTGGGCAGCACCGAGACCTTGCCCGTCGGCTCGAGGCGCGCGATGTCCACATCCTTGATGTCCTCGATCCCCTGCTCGCGCATGGAGATCATCAGGTCCGACTGGGAGAGGTGCTCCCTCTGCATGTTCTGGTGGTGGATCTTGCCCTTTTCGACGAGCACCCTGGCTACCCCCTGCGAGACCTGCTCCGCCGTCCGCCACTTGATGTTGATCCAGGTCAGCGAGAACTGGAGCAGGCCCAGCGTGACGATCGACACGATCGGCAGGAAGATCGACTTCGTGGTCTCCTCGATGCCGATCGCGACCGCCTCGCCGATGATAATTACTACGGCTATGTCAAATGGTGCCATGTGGCTCACAGAGCGCTTGCCCATTAAGCGGAAGACGACGAAGGCGAGCACGTAGAGCAGTCCCGTGCGCCAGAGCTCGGCCAAGATGTCGTGCCACTGAAATTCCATGCGTCATGCCCCCCGGGGCCAGTTTTCCCCGAGTGGCAAATCGCCTCGCGTCAGCATTGGTATACATAAGTACTCAGCAGATGTGCACAACAGCTTCTGCTGCTTTATCAGAAGTTATGTAACCCTACAAGGAGTCGACTCCTTTTCGCTTTGCTCCGTTTCCCGGTTGTTTGTTCTGCCCCACCAAGGTGCCACGCCTTCGTGATGCCGATCATGATCGGCCCCGACCAAATGGGCGCTGCCGGCCATTTGGTGCTGGTCTGGAACTGCTTCTTGCCTACCTTGGCTTGCTGCCGGTCATACGAACCAAGTCTTGCCCAGCAGCGTCTATCGAAGGTTAGCTTGGCTCCGCCACCGCAGTCTGGCGGCAAGATTGATGCCGGGCCCAGATACAACAATGGTGCATGGCACCCGTTTACTCCCACAACCTGTCTCTTGACTACACACTGCAGATCTTGATTCGTAGTCAACGCTACCGACTAGCAAGCGCCATCGGACACGCCAACGTTATCGCCGCCGCTCGACCGGATCAGAAGTTTCGGAGCTCGATCAGCAGTCGTTCCGCTTGCGTCACCCACCGTTCAGCGTTCATCCTGTCCATTCCGGTTCTGTCCGCTTTGTAGTCTGCACGTATCCGGGCCCAGTACACATCCTGAGCATCTGTTGCCCACACCCGTACCGCAGGGTCTGGCCTACCCTGGAGCCACAGCCACAGTTGATCGTGAGTGCTCCTTTCGACTCCAGGGTAGTGCTGGCCAACCGCATAGGCCATGCCAGCATGGTAAAGCGCATAGTAGGCGCGACTCACCGCGGAGCGCCTCTCTGCCTCCGTGGTTCCGGGGACCCATTGTTTTGCCACGGTGAGAAAGTTGCTCCAGTCAAACGTCCTCAATCACCCTAAAATCAAACGTAACATAGGGGTTAAGGTGCCGCCGTCGAAGCTCGCTCAGCACCTCTAGGTTCTTCTCCAGGGAATCGGCAGCCTTAAACTCGATGAGCAGGCAGGACGCTCCACTCTCTGGATCCGTCAGGGCATCAAGCCAAACCGGCTGAGGCTGAGGAAGGTCATGCCTAACAGCCAAGTCGCGTAGGTCATCCGGAATCGCCCGGATGATGTCGAGCACCTCTGGGTGCTTGGAAGCATAACGCTCCAGAGCCTCCTCGTTCTCGACCCAGAAGGCGCCAGAGCGCAGCGTCTTGGCCAGTTCCGTTTCGTCCCACATACGGGCAAGGATATGCACAATTGCCCAGTTGGTAGACCCCACGCCCGAGGAGGACGAAGGCAGGTCGAGCCAAACCCGCATGGCGCGTACGTCCTGCTTTGTCGCCGGTGACGAGAGTGCCACTTTCCCCGGGGAGACGGTCTCGGCTGGCACGACACCGAAAACCGCAGACCCGGCGGCCCGTTCCGACTGAGGCCACAGACCTCTCACGGCAACCTGTGTCATGCTTCTCCCCGCTCCTTAACGAGAATGTCCAAATGTCCAAGCTCACTATCGCCGACACGCGCGGTAACAGTGTACCGTCCAGCACTAGCCATGTCGATATTAGTCGCTATGATACTGAAGACAAGTCCGATGCTCTTCTCACCAGATGGATCCTCTGGTGGAGGCATAGGTGGACCACTTGATATGACTGCGCCGTTAGGGTCGCTAATTGAGAGTGACACGCCCTCACTTATATCATTCACGTGGTCATACCTAACGCCACCGGTGATGGCAAACGAGAACTGTCCAGGTATATACTTGGGCTGGATCATCGTCAGGGGGTTGACGATCACAGGTTGTGCTTGTCCCCCAGAACCCGTTCGTGATTCCACCGTCTCCGAGAGCACCAGGAACGCCAGTTCGACCATCCCGTCGTCCCTTCCGGCGCCGCACCGTCTCATGTAAGCGGGCTCGCCGCACATTGTGGCGATCACCATTGAACCCTTCGCAGTACCCATCCTAGAATAGTTGTCTGCTCATGGGAAGGGCATTCCCCCGCTCGTCACCCGAGCTTGGGTGCAACGGATCCATGTTCTGCTCAATCCAAACCCTGGCGAGCTCGAGAAACTTCTCTCGCGAGGCTACTTCTCAGTGCTGGCAGCGACCCGGGAAAACGCCCCAAAGCCATGGCCCTCAAGGACTCGATGCAGTTGCCAAAGCCTGATGCTTCGCGGCCCAGTCACAGCGACCTCATGAGGGAAGAACGTCCATGGGCCCACTTTGGATTTGGTGGTCATCGGCTGGTACCGCGCGCATGCTCGCGTCTTCCTCCTGGGTACAACACTTTCTTCCTGCGACACCCGACTCCTCCTGGGCAGACGGAACGTGCCTTCGCCCTCCGTTGTAGGTGGACGGGGCGGTGTGTCTGACCGCGTCGGCACTGTTCCGCACGCTCCGCTGCGTATTGTGACGAAGTCGAACGCTGAGCGAGTATTGTCAGAATGCGATGAACCCGGGCCAGGGGCGGGTTTGATGGCTGGTAGGTAGAGGCAACACCAAGGGAATTGGTACAGCTTCGGTGAACCCCGTTCAGCTTTGGTGCTGGACTCTCGACTGGGTCCCAGTTCGGGATGAGACGATCGCCGACGTCATCGCGAGATTCGGGGCAACGAAAACCGACCAAATTGCGAGGGCCTTCTTCCAAGGGCCAAGCGCGAAGCGGGCGGCTCAGGCCCGGTTGCATGCGTTGGAGATCCACGGCTGGCTGAATCGGCAATATCAAGTTCGCGGCGGTACTATCTGGATGGCTCCTGGGCTTCGCGGAGCCGACCTTGAACGCAAGGTAGCGGTATCCGAAGTGTGGGTTGCGCCCAGAGTACTTTTAAACGACTGAATGCACTATTTGATCAGAGGGAAGTAGACTGTGCCACCCGGGTCCCAGAACTGAAGCATCAACCGTCCATCCAGTTCACTGGCCGGTCCGGTGAAGCAGAGACCGAGCGGACCGGACTTGGCTCCCTTCGGAACAGGAGATGCCGGGACCACTGCGGGCCACAAGCCACAGTTGACCTGCACGCCGCTAGAGAGCTTCACCGGGCTGTCGCCTGTAGGCCAGCCGCTCAGCTTGCCGTCGGCGAACTTGAGGGCGAAGTCGAGGGAGTTCGGCTGGAACGAAAACGAGGCGCTCTTGTTGTTGAACTTGAGGCGAAGGTAGACTTCCTGCTGGCCTTTGGGGCCGACCGCATGCGGGTCCACAGCGGTAACGTAGGCGACCACCCCTGCGTTGTTGCTGCACGGCCCTGGCGAGCACTTGCCGCCTGCTGAAGTGACCTGAGCCCCACTTGCCGGGTTGACACCCGTTGGGGCCTTACCGCCGGCTTTGGCGGTCCAGGCAACGACGCCGGTGTAGCACGGCCCAGTTTCTTCCCAAGTCCCGTGGGCAGTCGCGGAGCTTGTGAACGTGCCCTTGAAGCGGACCTCGCCGCCGTCGAGCTCAAGTTTGCCAGAGAAGGAGTCACCGTGCAGTCTGACACTTGGGTACATGAACAGTGCTGAGCACGAGGAGTCACCGGCGACACTTGCAAACACGCCGCCAGCCAGAGGAGCATTAGCGCCGCCGAAGTGCTGGATCTTGCCGTTTGCCACCCAGAAGTTGACGACCGTGTGGACCTTGGCGTTGGGACCGTCAATAGCGGGCGCTGTGGCCGACCAGATGCCTGACTTCGGCAGGACACCAGCTGCGACGGACGGTGCCGCCATGATTCCTGCACTGATTATGCCGGTCAACGCAACAAGAAACGAAAGAGTGCGGCGCGTCATCGGACTGTCCTCCTAATCGACTCAGGCAAGAAACCCGGGCCTTCCAGCAGCGCATTCGCCCAGTTGCCGTAGCGGAGCCGGTCGCTGTTTGTGGTGTCAGCCCTTGACGTGCAGACACCTGGGGCTCGGGACCGGGGCTGACCAGCTGGCAGGCGGTAGCGCAACGGCGACCGTCCGCTGGCCCTGCTTGGGAAAGCCGGCCTCTTCGAAGATCAGGTGGCGATCCTGCGCAAACACCGCCAGAGCCTGTTCGACCGGCCGTCTGCGCACGTCCAGGCCATGCAACGGGCTGTCGCTGACAAGCTACTGCAACGCCCTGCTCATCGCACTCTGGGACATACAGGGCCATCGCGCCTGCCAACTTCCGTGCCCCGTCCATCATCTGGACGGGCACTTACCTGCTGTCCCACTGCCGGTTCTTCAGGTGTTGCTCCCGCCGAACGCCTCGACCAGATGAGACTCCATCTCCGCCCCGTACACATGCTCAGCACTTCGAATGCCGTGCCTTTCGCCAGCGACCCTCCATTACCTCTTAGTGGACTTTCGCACATTCGGATGACAGCGTGAAACGGCTAGGCTGCGGTGGCAAGGACCTCGAGCAGGACATCTTGGAGTTCCGGGGAGACAGGCGGCTGAGTTGACCCTGCGAAAATTCTCTGGCGCCGAGGCGTCTACTTCGTCCGGGCCCAGCATCTCCTGGAGGATCTGCGCGTGGCGCAGGCGGAGCTCGCCTCGACCGACGGATACGCATCCACCTCGCTCCCAAGGTGCCGATCGTCGACGCGTTCGGTGTCTGGCCCTATGACCGGATGGCGGCCACGGCTCTGTTCAGCCTGGTCTCTGCCCGCTGCGAGCGCGGCAGCATTGTCCTTAGCTTGAACAAGGACTTCGCCGAGTGGGGCGACGTCCTTGGCAAAACGTGCCCCCCAGGGATCAACTCCCCGGGGGGCACGGCGGCACTCGGCCCTGTTCAGTCGCCCGCGCCGCGCAGGATGGCCGGCGGCACCTGGTGCTGGAAATCCAGACTGAGCCAGCCGCGGGCGGTCGCCGCCTCGGCGACGCGGTGCACCGCGACGAGGTAGGCCGCTTCGCGCATCGTCACCTTGTGCTCGTTGCGCATCTTGTAGATCGTGTCGAAGGCGTCGTTCATCATGCGCAGCAGCTTGTCGTTGACCTCGTCCTCGGGCCAATAGTAGCCCATGGTGTTCTGCACCCACTCGAAGTAGGACACCGTCACGCCGCCCGCGTTGCAGAGGATGTCCGGGATGACGAAGATGCCGCGCTCCGCCAGGAGCTCGTCGCCTTCCGGCGTCGTCGGGCCGTTCGCCGCCTCGGCCACGATGCGGGCCTTGACCAGTTCGGCACGCTTGCCGTCGATCTGGTTCTCGAGCGCGGCGGGGACGATGACGTCCACGTCCAGGGAGAACAGGTCGTCGTTCGAGATCTCGCGGCTGCCGGGGAAGCCCTTCGTCGTCCTGTGCTCCTGCGCGTAGCGCAGCAAGGCCGGGATGTCCAGGCCGTCAGGATTGTACGCGCTGCCGCGGACGTCCGAGACCGCCACGATCTTGACGCCCGCCTCGGCGAGCAGGCGCGCGCTGTGCGTGCCCACGTTGCCAAAGCCCTGGACAGCCGCTGTCGCCTTCTTCGGGTCGATGCCCAGCCTGTCCATGGCGCGCAGCACGACGAAGAGGACGCCGCGTCCCGTCGCCGCGTCGCGGCCGAGGGAGCCCCCCAGGACGAGCGGCTTGCCGGTGATGAAACCCGGCGTGTGGTGGCCGCGCACCTTGTCGAACTCGTCGAGCATCCAGCCCATGATCTTCGGATTCGTGTTGACGTCCGGCGCGGGGATGTCGATCTCGGGTCCCATCACCGGCGCGAGCTGGCGGATGTAGCCGCGCGACAGCTCCTCGAGCTCGCGCTCCGTGAGCGTGCCCGGATCACAAATGACGCCGCCCTTGGCGCCACCATATGGCAGACCCATGACGGCTGTCTTGAACGTCATCCACATCGAGAGGCCCTTGACTTCGTCTTCGCTGACGTCCTGGTGGAAGCGGATGCCGCCCTTGGTCGGGCCGGTGACGTCGGTGTGCTGCGCACGGAAGCCGATGAAGGTTTGGATCGAGCCGTTTTCCATGTGCACCGGCACAGCGACCCGCGTGATGCGGAACGGCTCCTTGAAGACCTCGTAGACATCCTCGGGGAACCCGAGATTCTCCACGGCGCGATGAAGCTGCCCTTGCACAATTAGGAAGGGGTTCGTCAAGTCCGACAAGGTATCTCCTCCTGGTCACGGCATATCCGCCGGCCAACTTTTTGACGACCTAGCGCCGCTGCGCACCACACTGTTCCCCGAGGGCCCGGAGCGCCCGTGCGAGCGCCGCCTCGGCATCCGCCTCGGTCAGCGTACGTTCGGCGCTCTGCAGGGTCAGCCGCAGGGCCAGACTCTTCTTTCCGTCCGGCACCGGCGGTCCCGTGAACACATCGAACAGCGTTTCGGCGATCAGCCACTCACCGAGCGCCGCGCGCAACACCTGCCGCAACCGCCCATAGGGTACTGCTTGATCGACAACAACTGCAAGATCCCTGATCAAAGCCGGAAAGCGCGGCAAGGCAGTGGCCTGCGGGGTCGTGCGGACCTCCAACAGCGCTGCGCTACTCAATTCGGCGAGCCAGACCCGCTGTCCGATGTCGAGTCGCGCCGCGACGGCCGGATGAAGTTCGCCGAGCACGCCGAGCTTCACGTCGCCGCTCAGGACCTCCGCCTGCCGGCCGGGGTGCAGGGCTGGATCAGCGCTCGGGACGAAACTCAGCCCGCCGATGCGCAGACGGCCGAGCGCCGCCTCCACATCCCCCTTGAGCGAGAAGAAGTCGACGCTCTCGGCATCGAAACGTCCGAACGGCACTCGCGTGCCCGAGAGCACCAGAGCGATCCTCTCCTCCTCCGCCACCTCGTCGCCCTTGCGGTGGAAGACCCGGCCCGCCTCGCAGAGCGCGATCTCCTGCCGGCCGCGCGCGAGGTTGTGCCGCACTGCCTGCAGGAGGCCCTGCCAGAGCGTGGTGCGCAGTGCCTGCATGTCGCCCGAGAGCGGATTCGCGATCTCCACCTCCGCCGGCCTGCCGAGCAGCAGGAGCTCCCCGGGATCGCAGAGCGAGTAGCTCAAGGCGTCGCGGTAGCCGCCCGCCTCGAACGCCGCGAGGGCCTCGACGCCGAACGCGTAGAGCGGCGGTTCCGCCACCCTGGGCGCGAGGGGAGGCAAGGTCTCGGGCAGTCGGTCGATGCCGACCGAGCGCAGCACCTCCTCGGCGACGTCCCAGGGTTCGGCCACGTCGATGCGCCAGTACGGCGGGGTGACGGCCAGCCTCGCGCCCTTGCGCTCGGCCGTGAAGCCGAGCATCGCCAGGGCATGAACCTGTTCCTCTGGGCCGAGGTCGATACCGAGCAGGCCCTGCACGTACAGCGGGTCGACGTCGATCGGGCCCGGCGGCTGCGGCTCCTGCCCCGCCTGGACCGCACCCGGCGCCATCTGCCAGCCGATTTCCGGCAATAGCTCCGCCATGCGGCGCATGGCCCGCGCCGGCAGGCTGCCGGGCAGGCCGTGGGCGAAGCGCTGCGCCGCCTCGCTGCGCAGGCCGAGCCGCCGCATCGCGGACGCGATCGCGCCTGGCCTGAACAGCGCAGCCTCCAGGAAGACCTCTGCGGTGTCGGCCGAGACCTCAGCGCGCGCCGAGCCCATCATCCCCGCGAGCGCGACAGGACCCTCCCGGTCGGCGATGACGATGTCCCCTTCTGCCAGGACCCGCACCACGCCGTCGAGCGTCTCGATCTCCTCGCCGGGCCTCGCCGAGCGCACGGCGATGCCGCCCGCAAGGCGCCCCAGGGCGAAGGGATGCAGGGGCTGTCCCATCTCGAGCATCACGTAGTTCGTCAGGTCCACGACAGGGATGAGCGGGCGCATGCCCGCCGCCCAGAGCATGCGCTGCACGTAAAGCGGCGTCGGCCGCTCGTCGCCGCGCACGAGTCGCGCGCCAAGGTAGAGCGGACAAAGCGACGGATCGGCCGTCACGGTGGGCACCTGCCCAGTGGTGGCAGGCTGCCAGGGCTTGGCGCCGCTGGGCAGGGGCAGCCCGAGTGCCGCCGCCAGTTCGCGCGCGACGCCCAGGATGTTCTGGCAATGCTGCGCGAAGCTGGGCGTCAGCGCAACGTCGAAGACGACTTCCGGCAGCCCGAGATATTCCGTCAGATCCTGGCCGAGCGGGGCGTCTTGGGGCAGCAGCAGGATGCCGTCGTGATCCGGGCCGATGCCGATCTCGTCCGCCGACAAGAGCATGCCCTGCGAAACCTGGCCGTGGAACTCGGCGAGGCCGAGCGTGCGGCCGTCGGGCAGTACGCTGCCCGGCGGCGCGTACGGGACGATCGCGCCAGGATGCACGTTCGGCGCCCCGGTGACGCAGATCGCTTCGCCGCGGCCCGTGCTGAGGACAACGCGCCACAGGCGCGGCGTCAGCTGCGACACCTCCTCCGCCCGCGCGACCATGGCCCCTGCGAGTCCTTGGCCGAGGCGGGACACCTCCTCCACCTCGAGACCCTGCGCGGTGAGCAGCTGCGCCACCGCCTCGGGCCCGGGCAGGCTGCGAAGGATCTGCTGAAGCCAGCTGTAAGGCACCTTCACATCTCAGGCCTCCGATCCCTGGAACTGGCTCAGAAAACGCAAGTCGCTCGTGTAGAGGAGGCGCACGTCGTCGATGCCGTAGTGCAGCATCGCCGTGCGCTCGATGCCGAGGCCGAAGGCGAAGCCCGTGCAGCGCGCGGGGTCGTAGCCGCCCTCGCGCAGCACGTGCGGGTGGACCATGCCGCTGCCCAGCACCTCGATGAAGCCGGTGCCCTTGCAGACGCGGCAACCCTTGCCGCCGCAGAACGGACAGCCGACGTCGAGCTCCGCCGACGGCTCGGTGAAGGGGAAGTAGCTTGGGCGCAGCCGCAGGCGCACGTCGGCGCCGAACAGGCGCCGGGCGAACTCGTACAAGGTCGCCTTGAGATGGTGCATGCCGATCCCCTCGCCGACCGCCAGCCCCTCGATCTGATGGAAGACGGGCGAATGGGTGACGTCGTCGTCGCGCCTGTAGACGCGGCCCGGGCAGATGACGCGCAGCGGGTTCGGCGCATGCTCCCGCATGGCCCGCACCTGGACGGGCGACGTGTGCGTGCGCAGGAGCAGCCCCGGCAGATCGCTCAGGTAGAAGGTGTCCTGCATCTCGCGCGCCGGGTGGTCCGCCGGAATGTTGAGCGCCTCGAAGTTGAGGTGCTCGCTCTCCACCTCGGGCCCCTGGGCAACACTGAAGCCGATCTCGCGCAACACGTGCACGAGCTCCGCCTCCGCCATGCGCAAAGGGTGCGGCCCTCCGACCGCCCGCGGCCGCCCGGGCAGGGTGACATCCAGCCGCTCCTGCGCGAGGCGCAGGCTCATGGCCTCCTCCTCGAGCCTGCGCTCGCGCTCGCCAAGCGTGGCCTCGATCTCGTCGCGCAGCTGGTTCAACGCGAGCCCCAAGCTCCGCCGCTCCTCGGGCGCCACGTCCTTGATCGAGCGCAGGGCGTCGACGATCGGCCCCTTGCGACCAAGCCACGCGGTGCGCGCCGCCTGGATGCCCTCAAGGTCCGTCGCCGCCGCGAGCGCGGCAAGGGCACTCTCCCGAAGTTCCTCGACACTGCTGCCCGCCAATGGCGCCGCCTCCCTGCCCCACTCAAGCAAAACGGACCTCGTCCCCATCTGGGACGAAGTCCAAAGACTCCGCGGTACCACCCGCATTGGGCCCGCAGGCCCCGCTCCGCCAGGCCGACACCCGGCCGTCCCTCTCACGGGGGACATGCGCCGCCCCTACTGCTGCTTCAAGGCGGAACTCGGGAGTGAACTTCACGGCGCCGTCGCGCAGGACGCTTTCAATCGCGTCGTCCTTCCCTGTCGCGCGCCGCCCACGCCGCTACTCTCTCCGTCATCGCTGCTCGACGCAAGTATATTGGCGGCCGCGCACGCTGTCAAAGCATCCCTGCGTACGTCCGGCTCAACAGGATCGCGGCGGCCTGCGCGACATTGAGCGACTCGCTGCCCTGCCGCATCGGGATCGCGATCCGCCTGCCGAGGCCGATCGCCGTGCCCTGCCCCTCGTTGCCGAGCACCAGGACGCCGGCCCCGGGCGGCGGCCAGTCCCGGGCGATCGGCTGCCCGTCTGCGGCCGCCACGAAAATGGGCCTTGACTGCCGCCCGAGCTCCGCCTCCAGATCCTCGACCGCGGCGACGGGCAGGTCCAGCAAGGCGCCGGCCGCCGCACGGTACGCGCGCGTCGAGCAGGGTGCGGCCCCCCCTCGCCGGTACCAGATGCCGCTCGCGGCAAACGCCCGCGCCGAGCGGGCGATCGCGCCGAAATTCCAAGGATCCTGCACGCCGTCCAGCACCACGAGCCAGCCCTCGCCCTGCAGGCAGTCCTCCGGCGTATGCTCCGGCAGCCGCACGACAGCCAGCACGCCCTGATGTGACGGTCCCTGCGCGAGCCGCTCCATCTCGCCGTCCGCGATGCCCTGCGCCTTGGGGTGGCCCTGCACGCGCATGAGGTCTTCCCGCGGCAAGGGGCGCGACACGAGGTGCGGCGACCAGAGCAGCAGCTCGATCGACGCCGAGCGAGACACCGCCTCCGCGACGAGGCGTGCCCCCTCGACGACAACGCGGCCGGTCACCCGGCCGCGCCTCACGTCGCGCAGGTATGTGCGGCTTGCCGCGCTGAGCACGGCCCTAGCGGACGAGGCTCGACTTGGCGGTCTCGACGAGCGCGGTGAACGCCTGCTGGTCCCGCACCGCGAGATCCGCGAGCAGCTTGCGGTTGATCTCGACGCCGGCACGCCTCAGGCCGTTCATGAAGCGGCTGTAGCTGAGGCCCTGCGCCCGCGAGGCCGCGTTGATGCGCGCGATCCAGAGGCGGCGGAAGTCGCCCTTGCGCTCACGCCGGTGCTGGTAGGAGTACCAGAGGGCGTGCATGACGGCTTCGTTGGCCGGGCGGAACAGGCGGTGACGGGAACCCCAGTACCCGCGCGCCAGCTTGAGGATCTTCTTGTGGCGGCGGTGCGCCGTCACACCCTTCTTGATGCGTGCCATGGCGGCAAAACCCCCTTAGTTGTACGGAAGCAGACGCTCGACCCGCTTCTGGTCGGACTTCGAGACGTAGGCGTAGCGGTGCAGGTCGGACATGCGCTTCGACGCCTTCTTCGTCAGGATGTGGCGCGCATGGCTCTTCGAGCGCTTGAACAGGCCGCTCCCGGTGCGGCGGAACCGCTTGGCCGCCGCCCGGTTCGTCTTCATCTTCGGCATCCTCACGCACCCTTTGTGTGATCCGTCTTGGGAACGAAGAACATGATCATGTTGCGCCCTTCGACGCGGGGCGGCCGCTCCACGGTTGCGATATCCTGCAGGAAGGTCACCAGGCGGTCCAGCACCTCGCGGCCAAGGTCCGTATGGACGATCTCGCGTCCCCGGAACATGATCGTGGCCTTGACGCGGTCGCCGTCCTTGAGGAAGCGCTCGGCGTTGCGCGCCTTGACCTCAAAGTCGTGGTCGTCGATGCGAGGCCTCAGCTTGACCTCTTTGATCGTCACCTGGTGCTGCCGCTTGCGCGCTTCACGATCTTTCTTGGCCTGCTCGTAGCGGTAACGGCCGTAGTCCATGATGCGGCAGACCGGCGGCTTCGCGGACGGGGCCACTTCGACGAGATCGAGATTCCTCTCGGCGGCGAGGCGCAGCGCGTCACGGATGGGAAACACCCCTAGCTGCTCGCCCTCCTGCGTGACGACACGCACTTCGCGCACACGAATCTCCTCGTTGACCCTCAAGTCCTTGCTGATTCGACGTCACCTCCGAAAAAGAGTGCAAAAAACGGGACGGGCTTATGCCCCTCCCGGTTCGGGATCTCTCCCTGCAACCCGGGTAGCTGCCGTGTGGCGCGCCGGGTGAGAAGCGGCGGGGCTTCTGCTTGCTTGGTAGCGTAACACAGGGCGTCAGGGCGGTCAACGAAACCTCGTCCAGAGGCACCGTTTCTACGGACGCAACGGGCTCGCGATGGCCAGAGCCGAGGCGCAAGCACATGCAACGAGGATTGCCATTGTGGAGACGTCGCCACCTGTGCCTGGCAGCCATGCGCTGACACATTGGCCCGAGTTGCTCGGACTCGGACAGGCCTATTCGGGAGCACGTCGCACGACGCTTTGCGCCAAGTCGCGACACTCGGACAGGGCCTCGGCGAAAGCCGGCTGCTCGCCCGTTGCCAGTTCATCCAGGTAGGCCCAGTCAACGTGCTCCCATTGTGCCGCCATCATCTGCACGGCCCACTCCCTCGATGCACTGTCAGACCAGTAGACAGCGGTGCGCAGCCTATCCGCCATGATGTCTTC
>JAJZQO010000075.1 GCA_021847575.1 Bacillota bacterium
TCAGCGCCTTCAGGTCCCGGCGGCAGGGGCTCTAGCCTTGGGCCCGCCGGCACCTACCTGCGAGGTCCGCGCGGTGCTGTTCGACGCGGGCAACACCCTGCTCGACCTCGCCGGCGGCTTTCTCGCCGACCTCTGCAGCAAGCTGGGCCTAGCGGTACGTCCCGCCGAGGTCGGGGCGGCCGCGGCCGGCCATCTGCGGCGCCACAGCAATCTCTACGGCTCCCCGCCGGCCGCCGGCGATACCTCGGACCTCCTTCTCGGCTCGTTTCGTGCGATCGGCGAAGCGCTCGGCCTGGGAGCGGCCGCCGCCGCCGACTTCGCCTGCGCCGCCCGGCGGGAGGACATGCGGGATCCACGGGGCCTCTGGCGTTGTCCGGTCCCGGCGGCGCGGGCCACCCTTGCGGCGCTCGCCAGGCGGGGCCTGAGCCTTGCGGTCGTGTCCAACTCGGATGGACAGGCGCAAAGGCATCTCGAGCTCGCAGGGTTGCGCCACTTCTTTGCCGTGGTGATCGATTCTGCGGAGGTGGGCCTAAGAAAGCCCGATCCGGGCATCTTCCACCTGGCCCTGGCCGCCCTGCACCAGCCGCCGGCGAATGCGCTGTACGTCGGAGATCTGCCCGACATCGACATGGCGGGTGCCAGGTCGGCCGGCATGCGCGCCCTGCTCTACGATCCTTGGGACACCTACGCCGACACCGCCGAGGCGCGCCTGCGCTCGCTGGCCGGGCTCACGCGTCTTATCTGACAAGCGTGACGCCCGCCCTTCCCGGATCGAACAGAACCTGCGCACAAGCGGGGAAGCCTCTGGCGGCGGCATCCCCTGCTCCCATTTGGCGCAGAACTGCCGCGCGAGCCCTCAGGTCCATCTACAACGGGCCCTGGTCGTCGGAGAGCGCCGCGTCCAAGGCGGCCTGCAGTTCCCTCAGGCCGTAGGGCTTGGGCAGCGCCGCCCTGAAACCGTGCCGGCGGTACTGCACGATGGCTTCGTGTCGCGTGTAGCCGCTCGACACCACTCCGCGCAGGTTCGGGTCGAGGGCCCACAGTTCCCTGAAGAGGTCGCTTGCGCAGAGGTCGCCGGGCAGCGTCACGTCGAGGATCGCCACTTGGATCGGACTGCCTTGCGTCAGGGCCCTGCGCACGATAGCGAGGGCACCCTCGCTGCCTGCCGCGATCTCCGCATGGCAGCCGAGTTCCTTGAGCATGTTCACCCCGGCGTTGCGCACCATCGCCTCGTCGTCCACCAGCAGTACGCGGAGACCCGGTGAGATCTCAGCCTGCCGCGGACGACCCTCGTTCGCCTCGCCGACCGCAACCTCGTCCCGCTCGACCGCAGGCAGGTGAATGGTGAACGTGGTGCCCTGCCCCGCGCGCGACTCCACCCGGATGTGCCCCTCGTGGCGGCGGACGATGCGGTGCGTGGTCGCTAGGCCAAGCCCGTGCCCCTCGGGACGCGTGGTGAAGTACGGATCGAAGATGCGCGGCAGGTGTTCGGGAGCGATGCCCCGTCCCGAGTCCGCCAAAACCAGCCTGACGTATGCCCCGGCTCCCAGGGGCACGTTGGGGTCGGCATCGGGCAGCCGCACGTTTGTGGCTTCGGCGCGCAGCACCCCTCCAGCGGGCATGGCCGCCACCGCGTTGAGAACGATGTTCTGCAATACCTGAGCGAGCTCTCCGGCATCGCCGTGGACCGGCCGGAGCCCCTCATCCACCTGGATCTCGCCGCGCACGCGCGTTCCGCGCAGCAATAGGGGAATCACCTCGTGGAGCAAGGGGCGGAGCTCCGTTGGCTCGAAGGCCCGCGCCTCGGCGCTGCGCGCGTACCGCGACAGCTGATGGGCGAGATACGCGGCGCGGTCGCAGGCGGCCTCCGCCTCCTGGAGCAGCGGCAAAAGCTCTGTCTGCCCCTCGGTCTGCTTGGCCAGGGAAATGTTGCCCTGGATCACCGAGAGCAGGTTGTTGAAGTCGTGGGCGATCCCCGCGGCCAGCAGGTCGAGAGCCTCGAGCTTCTGCGCCCGGAAGATCTCCGCTTCCGCCTGGCGCGTCTCCGTGACGTCCATCACGGTCCCGGTGATCCGCGCGATCCGGCCCGCACCATCCCTGATCCCCTGCGCCTGCAGCAGCCAGTGGCGCACGCTGCCGTCCGGCCGGACCACCCTGTGCTCGATGCTGACCGATCCTTTGGCCAGCTGCTCGACGGCGAGGCTCTCCTCGACGCGCCCCAGGTCGTCGGGGTGGACGAGCAGATGGCGAATCTCGCGCCAGCGCATTGCCGGCTGCCGCCGCCAGCCGGCCAGACGCACCAGTTGCGCGGACATGCGGACCTCGCCCGATGCCGGATCGAGCTGCCACCAGCCAAGGCCCGCCAGGCGGTACGCCTCGTCCAGCCTCGCCTCGCTCTCCGCGAGGGCGAGCCGTACCTGCCGCTCGTCGGTTACATCCCGCAGGTGCAGCACGATCGCCTCTATGCCAGGGCGGTCGCGCAGGTCGCGGCCGACGACCTCCATCGTGCGATAAGATCCGTTGGCGTGCCGGACGCGCTGGACGCTGCGCTTGAGCACCCCGGGTTCTGCCGGCAAAAGCGCGTTCCAGCGCACTGCGGCGCCGTCCCGCGGTGCCAGGAAGCGCCTGGCGCTACGCCCAACGATGTCCTTTGGCGCGTACCCCAGGACCGAACGCACCTCAGGGCTGACCCACCGGATGCATCCGTCGCCGATGGTGACGAGGATGCCGTCGGTCTCGCCCATCAGTGCCTGGTAGTAGTCGCCGATCCGCTTGCCCATGGCTTTCCGGTCTTCCTGGTCGCGCGCCCGCTCGCGGCGTGGATGACTGCAGGCGGCAACGCTGGGTCTATGTGGAGTATTTGTCCCCGCCGAGGCGAATCCTCCCTGTGATGCGCCCGGACATGCTGCAAGCGCCTGATCACGGTAGCGGCACGGCCATGCGATCTGCCATATGCCATCACACTCGGACGTATGGCCATCCCGCTACGGCCTTTTGGCCCACGTTCGGCGACCATCGTGATCATCCTCGAGATCCTGCCGATCATCGGCATGCTGCTCTCGGTACCTGCGCTCGCCCTGATCCGCAGCCGGGACCCACCCAACCTGCTCGGCACGAAGGTGCTCGGAAGCGCCGGCGTCACGTTCATCGGCGTCGACCTTGTCTTCCACCACCTGATCGTCGCGATCGCCGCCGTCGTCAGCCGCTTCAGGGACAAGGGCCCGGACCGCCGGTACTGCATGCCGCCGATCTGGCCCGCGATGGTGCTGATCGGCCTTGCCGGCAGCATCATCGTCTTGACGCAGCAGACCCTGGGGGCGATCCTTGCCATGGTTGCCATCCTGGTCGCGGACTGATCTACTGCGCCCTCCAGGTCGCGCGCAAGCCCGACTGGGGCGCTGGCGACATCAAGGCCATGGCCAGGGAGCTCGATTAGCTGCGACTACCCTCGGGCCCTGCCGGGGAGGTAGGGCCCGCCACTGCGAGGGCTGCGCGATGGATACGGCTCTGGTTACGCGGTATGAGTCCCGCACCGTCGAATCGAAACGGCTCTACGATGCCGCACGCCGCGTGATTCCCGGCGGCGTCGAGGGCAGCATCAAGCACTACAGCCCCTATCCCCTGACCTTCGCCCGCGCCCATGGGCCGCTCCTGCAGGACGTCGACGGCCACGAGTACGTCGACTACCTGCTCTCCTTCGGCGCCCTGATGCTCGGGCACGGCCACCCGGCCGTCGTCGACGCGACGCGGCGCGTCTGGCGGGACTACGGCACGAGCGCGTTCGGGCTCGCAAGCCCGCTCGAGGCCCAGCTCGCGGAAGTCGTGCAGGGCTTCTTCCCAAGCGTGGAGGAACTCCGGTTCACCAACTCCGGGCTCGAGGCAACGCTGCTCGCCGTACGCCTCGGCATCGCGGCCAGCGGGCGCGACGTCGTGGCGAAGTTCGAGGGGCACTACCACGGCGGCCACGAGCAGGTGCTCGTGAGCGTCAGCCCCGACCTGGACCGGGCGGGCCCAGCGCGGCATCCCGCCGCCGTGCCCGCCTCCCTCGGCCTGCCGGAGCACTTCGCGCAGCACACGGTCGTGCTGCCCTTCAACGACTACGAGGCCTGCGAGGCGATTCTCACCGCGGAGCGGGACCGCGTCGGCGTCGTGGTGATGGAGCCGATGGAGGCCGGTTACGTGGCCGCGGACCGGGCATTCGTGCAGCAGCTGCGCGAACTGACGACGAGGCTCGGCATGGTCCTCGTCTTCGACGAGGTGAAGACCGGCTTCCGCGTCCGCCTGGGCGGCGCACAGGAGTACTACGGCGTCAAGGCGGACCTCACGGCACTCGGCAAGATCCTCGGCGGCGGCCTGCCGATCGGAGCCGTGGGCGGCAAGCGCGAGATCCTCGAGCTCACCTCCCCGCTGCGCAAGGGCGGAGCCGTCTTCCACAGCGGCACGTTCAACGGCAACCCGCTCTCAGTGTCGGCCGGCCTCGCCACGCTTGAGCTCCTCAAGGCGCCCGGCGTCTTCCAGGGGGTGCTGGACGCGACGGACCGCCTGCGCCGGAGCATCGAGCAGCTTGGCCGCGAGGCCGGTTTCCCGGTGCAGACGATCGGCGTGGGTACCGTCTTCGACGTGCTGTTCAGCGAGGGGGAAGTGAAAAACTACCGCTCCCGCATCGCAGCAGACAAGGACTCGCGTCTCGCCCTGGACTTCCTGCTCATGGAGCGCGGCGTCTTTTCTAAGCCCCTGAACCGCTTCTCGCTGTCCGCCGCCCACGGCGACGACGTCATCGCGCGCACCGAGGAGGCCTTCAGGGACAGCTTTCAGTCCCTGAGGGATCTGGCGGCCGCAACCTGAGCCCTTTCCCGCAAGGAGGCACCATGACCGCGTTCCTCACGGTGCAAGAGGCAGTCTCGCGGTACGTCGGCGACGGCGACGCCATCTACCTGGCCGGCTTCACGCACCTGATCCCTTTTGCCTTCGGACATGAGATCATCCGCCAAAGGCGCCGCCACCTGACGCTCTGCCGCGCGACACCCGATCTCGTCTACGACCAGATGATCGCTGCGGGCGTCGCGGACACCCTCGTGTTCAGCTACGCCGGCAACCCCGGCGTGGGGCTGCTGCAAGCCTTCCGGCGGGCGGTCGAGCACGGCGAGCTGGCGCTCGAGGAATACACGCACTTCGAGCTGGTCGCGAGGCTCGCGGCCGGTGCCGCCGACCTGCCCTTCTGGCCCCTGCGCTCGCTCGACAGCGATCTCTCGGCGCGTCGCCCGAGACCCAGGGTGAAAAGCCCTTTCGGTCCTGAAGAGGTGGCCGTCGTGCCGGCTCTGCGCCCGGACGTCACGCTCGTGCACGCCCACTGCGCCGACGAGATGGGCAACATCTACGCCTGGGGTCTCCTCGGCGAGGTGCGCGAGGCGGCGCTCGCCGCGCGCCGCGTGCTGGTCTCGGTCGAGGAGGTGCGCCCTGGGGACGGGCTGCGCGCCGAGCGCGACCACCTGCTGCTGCCGGCCTTTCGCGTGGAGAGCGTCTCCGTCGCGCCCTGGGGGGCCCACCCCTCCTACGTGCACGGCGTCTACGACCGCGACACCGCCGCCTACACGGAGTGGGACCGCATCTCGCGCGACGCCGGGGCCACCAGCGAGTGGCTCGACGCGTTCGTCCACGGTGTGCCGGACCGGGCAGGCTACCTGTCCCTCCTGCAGCCCGAGAGGCTGCGGGCGCTGAAGGAGGCGGCAGAGCATGGAGCGTGACCGCCGCGGCGAGATGGCGATCGCGGCGGCACGCCTCTTGCGGGACGGAGAGCGTGTACTGGTCGGCGTCGGCCTGCCGAATCTCGCCGCCAACATCGCACGGCGCGTGCACGCGCCGAACCTTGTCCTGGTCTACGAGTCCGGGGTGATCGACGCGCGCCCGACGCGCCCGCCGCTCTCGATCGGCGATCCGGATCTCGTGCGCACGTCGCTCGCTGTCGTGCCGATCCTCGACCTCTTCAGCCAGTACCTGCAGCCTGGCTGGATCGACGTCGGCCTGCTCGGCGGCGCTCAGGTCGACCGGCGCGGCAACCTGAACTCCACCGTCATCGGCAGCTACGACCATCCGACCGTGCGGCTCGCCGGCTCAGGCGGGGCCGCCGACATCGCGTCCTTCGCGAAGCGGACCGTCGTCCTGCTGCCGCAGTCACTCGAGCGCTTCCCGGCCCGGATCGACTTCGTCACATCCCCTGGCCACCCCCTGGGCCTGCGCCGCGAGCGGGGTCCCGATGCGGTCGTCACGGACCTCGGCGTCTTCGACTTCGACGCGGACGGCGAGATGCGGCTCGCGGCGACGTACGAGGGCGTCTCGGCCGAGGACGTCCAGGTGCGATGCGGCTGGCGGTTGAGGGTGGCTCGGGACCTCGGAGTGGTCCCGAGCCCGACCCCGGCCGAACTCGATGCCCTGCGCAGCCTCGGCGGACAGGGCAGAGCCTAGGCCGCTCACGCTGCGAACCGGCCTGAGGCCGCTTGGGCGGGAGAACGGCATGGTCCTATGGAAGCATGCGGCGATGTCCCCCTCAAATCGCATCGAGAGGGCTTGAGCATTGGCAGACCTCGAGAACCGCGACCTGCGTCGGGTGCGCCTCTCGCGTGCCTTCTTCCTTGCCGCCGTCTTGTGCGCATCCGTCCTGAACCCGCTGAACTCCTCCACCATCTCCGTCGCGCTGCCCGTGCTGCTGCGACACTTCCACGCGGGGCCGGGCGACCTCGTCTGGCTGATCTCCGCCTACTACTTCGGCAGCGCCCTCGCGCAGCCGGTCTTCGGCAAGCTGGGCGACCAGTTCGGCTACCGCATCTTCGTCTATCTCGGCCTCGCCATCCTGGTCGTGCCCACCGTGCTGGCCCCTTTCGCCCCGTCCTTCGGCTGGCTCATCGCCTGGCGGGCGGTGCAGGCCATCGGCACCTCCATGCTCTTCCCGAGCGCCATCGGGCTCGTGCGCCAGCACCACGACCGGGAGCTCGGCCGGATCCTCGGCTGGATCGGCACGTCCGTCGGCGTGGCGCTCGCCCTGGGGCCGCCGCTCGCTGGCGGCGTGCTCGCGCTCGTCGGCTGGCGTGGCATCTTCTGGCTGAACGCACCGCTGATCGCCGCTGTCGCCGTCTTCCTGCGCCTGGGACTCAGGGATACCCCAGCATCGCGGGCGCCGGTCCGCCAAGGCGTCCTCACGGCTGTCGATCTGCCAGGCATCGTCCTCCTGGCCGCGAGTCTCGGGCTGCTGCTCGCGGCATCGGCCATACCCGGCGATCCCGCGTCGCTCTGGCTGCTCCTCGCGGGTGCCTTGCTCGTGTCCATCCTGTGGACCGTCGAGCTGCGCGCGGTGGCCCCCGCCTTCGACGTCCGCCTTCTGCGCCGCCCCGCCTTTGCCGTCGCCGGAGCCGTCACCGTGCTCGTGAACTTCGTGATGTACCTCGTCCTCTACGGGCTGCCCAGCCTGCTCGAGGCGGGACGGGGCCTCACGCCGCTCGCGAGCGGCTTCTTCCTCCTGGGCTTCGCCGGGGTGCTGGCCGCCGTGTCGCCCTTGGCTGGCCGGCTGGCGCAGGGCACGCGCCGGCGGGGGCCGCTCCTCCTGGCCGGCGCGCTGCTGGTGCTGGGCAGCCTCAGCCTGACCCAGACTCTTGTCATGCCGCTCGGTCTGGTCTTCATTCCGCTCGCCCTGATCGGCGTGAGCTTCGCGCTGAGCAATGTGCTCCTGCAGAAGCTTGCGCTCGAGAGCGCCCCCGCTACGGACGCCGGCAGCGCGTCGGGTCTCTACACCCTGCTGCGCTATGTCGGCACGATGGGCTCCTCGGTGGCGATCGCCGCAGCCCTGCCCCAAGGGCGTGCGGCGGCGCTCGTCCTCTTCTCGCTCGCCGCCTTCGCGGCGCTCCTCAGCACCGCCATCGCGGCCGCGGTGCGGGACGCCGCGAGGCTTTAGCGGGCTGCGTTCAACATCTGGCGCGAAGGCCCCAGCCGCGCTCCACCAGCCCGACAGGTGCCGAAAGCTCGCTATCCGGGCTGCTGTGGGTCCGCCTTCCATGAGCCCCGGCGAACGCAGCGGCCCTCGAGTTGGCGGTCGCGCTGCGCCACGCGACGCGCCCACGCCGGAAGCGACGACCGCCAGTGGAGGGCGCAGACCCTGATCTCCAAAACCGGCGGACTCGGCTCAACCCGCGCTGCTCCGCCCACCTGCTCCCCACAGGGCTATCCCTGCGCCGCCTGCGGCAGGCGGCTGGCGCGCGCCATGGCCCCTCGCGGAAGGAACATGATGGCAGTTCCGGCTTCTCCGCCCGTCCTGGGCTCAGCGCACCCGGGACATGGTGGATCACCGGGCTCCACCGGAGCAGAAGGCCCTTGCGCCTTGCCATCGCTCGGCCGCCATTGGTACAGCGCCCCGCGTCGGCCGGAAGGCGCAGCAAAGCCCCTGGCTTCAGCCGCCGTGTGCGTAGGTGCGCAGCGAGGAGAAGCCCCCGCCCCGGACGCCCAGCCTCCCTTGGGAGACCGTGCGGCTCAGTCCCAGCGAAAGATGCGAACGGCGGCGAGGGTGCCAGCCACAGCCCAGGCCGCGAGGGTCAGGAGGGCCCAACCAGGCGGAAACGCGCCTCCGAGCGCGGAGGTGAAGGACTGCACCGTCGCGCCGAGAGGGGTGTAGTTGCTGATGTCCAGAAGGAACGCGGGCATCCAGATGCGCGGCAGCCAGAGCCCTGCGAAGAACATCAGCACGACGAAGACGAACGCGCCGATGAGGTAAGCGCTTGAGCCGGTCGGCGCAAGCGCCGCGACCACGAAGCCCAGGGCACACATCGCCGCGAGCGACAGAAGCGATGTCACCACGAAGCCGACGGCATTCTGCGGGGAGGCAAAGCCAAAGCCGAAGTGGCTGATCAGCACGAGCAGCAGGAGCGCCACCGCCGCCACCGCGACGTTGATGGCGAGTTGGGCCAAAAGGACCCATGTGGTGGGCAGAGGTGTCGTCGAAAGTCGCCGCAGGATGCCGTGCTCGCGATAGGTCGCGAGCGGATTCGGCAGGTTGATGAGGCTGATGGCGCTGACGGCGAAGACGTAGAGGATCGGCAGGTAGACGTCGAAAAGGCTGAGGCCGCCGTACCTGGCCTGCGGAGTGTGGAACTTCGTCCGGCTGCCGAAGACCACCATGAGCACGATCGGCAAAACGAGGCCGACGATCAGTCCGCGCGGGTTGCGGAACGCGAGGCGGATCTCGTTGCGGAGCATGGTCCAAAACGCCCGGGTAGGGATGCCCGAGCCTGCGGCACGCTGATGGCTCAAGGCCGTGTCTCCTTCCCGGCTTCGTCGAAATGATGGCCCGTGAGGCGCAGGAATGCGTCCTCCAAGGTCGACGAGCCGAAGCTGAGGTCAAGCGCCCGCACGTTGACGCCTGCCAGCGTCAGCACGACGTCGTTGAGCAGGTCGCCGCGTCCCGTCACGATGACGTGCGGGCCCTCGTGCTCGACCTTCTCCACGTCGGGCAGCGCCGTCAGCAAGGCGTCATCGAAGGCGCCAGACGGCGTGAAGCGCAGGTGTCGGCTGCCGGCGACCTGCCCCGCCAGACCGTCCGGGCTGTCCACAGCGACGACGCGGCCGCTGTCGAGGAGGGCGACCCTGTCGCACAGGCGCTCCGCCTCCTCCATGAAGTGCGTCACGAGCACAAGCGTCGTCCCGCGCGCGCGCACGCCCCTGATGAGCTCCCAGACGTCATGGCGCGCCTGGGGGTCGAGACCCGTCGTCATCTCGTCCAGCACAGCGAGCCGCGGCCGCCCGATCAGCGCCAATGCGACCGAGAGGCGCTGCCGCTGGCCGCCAGAGAGCGCCTGGTAGTAGCTGTGGCGCTTGTCGCCCAGCCCGAGGCCCTCGATGAGGTCCTGCTCGACCGGGTTGTGGTAGAAGGAGCGGTACATCTCCTCGATCTCCGAGACCTTCAGCCGATCGGGAAAGGCGCTCTGCTGCAACTGCACCCCGACTTGGGCATGCAGTTCACTGCGGTCGCGGTGCGGATCCAATCCGAACACCCTGAGTCTCCCGGAATCCGGTGTGCGGAGGCCGACGAGGCACTCCACCGCCGTCGTCTTGCCGGCGCCGTTCGGCCCCAGGATGCCGAAGATCTCGCCCTCCGCAACCTGCAGCGAGACGTGGTCCAGGGCCACGGTATCGCCGTAGCGCTTGGACAGGTCCTCGATCTCAACCGCGAGCGGCCCGGACCCCTTGGGACCCTCTCCCAGCATCATGATTCCGCTTCCTTTTTGCGAACGCGCTGGGGCTGCAGCACATAGGATAGCACTATGATATTATTTAGTGCTCTGGCCCCGCCTGGCGGCCGGCTCGGCGGGCGCTTGGGGCTGGGCAACGCGCCTTGGCCAAGTATGGGCAGAGGGGCAGGCGCGTGGCAAAGGCAGGAAGAGATCGGCAGGACAGCCCGTCCAGCCTCGTGCTCTCACCGTCTACGCGAGGGGCCTCCTTGCCAGACATTTGAGCCGAGAGCCCCTGGGCTATTGACCCGGGCGCAGAAACCACGTATCGTACGTTGCAATATAGCGATGAAGGGGACAGTTCCCTGCCGCCAGGTGCCCAACAGAGAATCCGGGTTGGCTGAGACCGGATGGGCGAGACGGCAAGGGCATCCTCCCGGAGCAGCCAGTCGAACGCGGTCAGGCGACCGCCGGTAGATCTGGACGGGGTCGTGTCTCGTGAACGACACGGCGGCTTCGCGCATTGGCGCCGAGACGCAACGAGTGGCGGACGAAGGGCAAGCGGCCCGGCGTACGCAACAAGGGTGGTACCACGGTCAACCCGTCCCTTGCAGGGGGCGGGTATTTTCATGCCGCAACGACATGGAGGCGATGGCATTGGGAATTGGGATGTGACGCTCGAGGCGATCCGGCAAGCCCAGCAGGTGCTCGCTCCCGTCGTGCACCGCACGCGTCTTTCCTACTCCGCCACATTCAGCGCCATGACGGGCGCGAAGGTGCATTTGAAGCTCGAGAACGAGCAGAAGACGGGCTCCTTCAAGGTGCGCGGGGCTTTCAACTGCATCGCGGCCCTTGATGCCGCGAGCCGCCGCCGCGGCGTCATCGCCTCGTCCGCCGGCAATCACGCGCAGGGAGTCGCCTTCGCGGCGCGGGCGTTCGGCGTGCCGGCCACGCTCGTCATGCCCGAAACGGCGCCACGCGCCAAGCAGGCGGCTACAGCCGGCTACGGCGCCAAAGTCGTGCTGCACGGCCAATCGTACGACGAGGCCTACAGGGAGGCCCGCCGCCTGCAGGCCGCACAGGGTGCCACCTTTGTCCATCCCTTCGACGACACGGCCGTGATCGCGGGCCAGGGCACGATCGGCCTCGAAGTCCACCAGCACCTGCAGGACCTCGACGCGGTGGTGGTGCCTGTGGGCGGCGGCGGGCTGGCGGCTGGCGTCGCGGTCGCGCTGAAGGGGCTCGCCCCCTGGACCCGCGTGATCGGCGTCCAGGCGGCCGCCGCACCGGCGATGGCCGTCTCGTGGCGCTGCGGGCGGCGCACCCCGCGGGCCGCCAGCAGCACGCTGGCCGACGGGCTCGCGGTCGCGACCCCCGGCGAACTCACATTCCCCTACCTTCAGCGCTACCTGGACGACCTCGTGACGGTGGACGAGGCGGCCATCGCGCGCGCCATCGCCCTGCTGCTCGAGCGCTCGAAGCTCCTCGTCGAGGGGGCGGGAGCCGCGGGTCTGGCCGCGCTTTTGTCCGGCGCCGTCCACCTGCAGGGGCGCAACGTGGCCGTGCTCATCACCGGCGGCAATCTCGACGTCGGGCGCATTCTGCCGCAGGCTGTCCGCTCGGTGCTCGCGGCCGCAGGTGACGAAGAGGTCGCTGATTACGCCTGATCGGCCGATGGTCGCGCAAGGCCCAGGGCGTCACAGTGGAAAATCCCGTCCCTGGCGAATCAGGAAGGACACGCGGTCGCCGCGGAACACCGTCCGGACGTGGGCCGCCCGTCTCCCCGCCTGGTAGAGCACCCCCTGCCAGACGATGACAGGCGCGCCTACGGGCAGACGCAGGAGTTTCGCGTCGGCGGCAGGACAGCCTTTGGCCTGGAAGGTCTGTATCGCCTGGACATCGTGCAGCCCGAGCTCCGCCATGAGCTGGGCCGGCGTCATGTCGCGCCCTGGCTCCGCGATGCCCGGCAGGCCCGGGAGCGGCAACGCGAAGGTGCGCAGCGCGATCGGCTCACCCCGACTGACGTAGCGCACCCGCACCTCGAAAAGCTCCGTCCCCGTCCGCAGCCCGAGCGCCTCCGCAACCTCGGCCGATGCCCGGGATCCTCCCCAGGAGAGCAGCCGCGAGCGCCCCAGGCCCTCGATCGTCATGTCGGAGAAGACGGTGAAGACCTGCGCGTCGTCCACGACGAGCGGTCCGTGCACGAAGGTGCCCTTGCCCTTGACCTTGGTCACGTGGCCCGTCTCCACGAGCCCCTGGATGGCCTGCCGGATCGTCGGACGGCTGACGCCGTACGCCTGCGCCAGCTCGTGCTCGCCCGGCAGGCGCTCGCCGATCTCGAACTCCCCCTTGAGGATGCGCTCCCGCAGGTGCTCGCGCACTTGGTAGTAGTACGGGATGCCCTCGGTGAACGTGAAAGCCACCCTGCCTCCCGCTCCAGAAAACCTAGCGTTTGTTGGGTCCGCAAGTTTTCCTTGATTTTTCGCTCTCTCGCACGTCGCAGCGTGTTCCATGAATATTCCTCTCCGCAGAGTCGGAGTTGCGACTTCGAGAGTC
>JAJZQO010000076.1 GCA_021847575.1 Bacillota bacterium
TCGCGGTGAGGCCCAGGTCGTCGCGCAGGACCGACGTGAGGCTGGTGCCGGCCGGCACGTCCACGACGTGCGGCTGGCCGTTAACCGAAAGCTCGTAGCGCACACCCTTCCCTCCCTCATCTCGTGCAAGAGCTCCAGGACCTAGCCGCCCTGCCGCGCCTCGGCGGGCCGTATCGGGCCGCGCAGGCCCGATAGGAGTGCAGCCACGGCGAGGGCCGCCACCGAGGCGAACAGGGAAGCGTGGATGCCGCGCAGGAAGGCGGCGCCGTCGGGGCCGGAGACCACTGCGTTGCCGACGAAGATGGCGAACGCCAGCCCGCGCGAGAGGGCGTGCGCCGCCACCAGCAGGGCCGTGGAGAACGAGAAGACCATGCCGACGTTCTGGAATGTGCGCAGCATGCCGGAGGCGACGCCGAACACCTTCTGCGGCGCGGCCTTCATGACGGCCGCGTTGTTGGACGGGAAGAAGCCGCCGCTGCCAATGCCGTTGACGATGCTGATGGCGCTCACCACCCAGAGCGGCGTGTGCAGGCCGAGGCTGATGTAGAGGAGCATGGCGACGATCTGGATGCCGAGACCCGCGGTGGCCGGCAGCACTGGGCCGAGGCGGTCCGAGAGCCGGCCCGCCACCGGACCTATCACACTGCCGACGACATAGCCGGGTATGAGGAGCAGCGCGCCGTCCAGCGGCGAGAGGGCCCGAACACCCTGCAGGTACATGGTGATGAGAAAGAGCACCGCGAAATTCGCGAGACCCTGGAAGAAGCTCGCGAGGAAGGACGGCGTCAGCGTGGGCACGCGGAAGAGCGAGAGCGGCACCATCGGATCCTTGGCCCGCTTCTCGACGAGGACGAAGAGCGCGAGCAGGATGACGCCGAGGGCGAGCCAGGCGACGATGCCCAGATCGAACGAGGCGGTCGTCAGTTGCACCATCGCCCAGAGCAGGGCGAAGAGGGCCAAGCCGAGGATCGCCATACCCGGCAGATCGAGATCTCGGTGGCGGTAGCCGTGGTCGGGCGGCAGGGAGCGCAGCGCGAGCACCAGCGCGAGGAGGCCGATCGGCACGTTGATCCAGAAGATCCAGCGCCAGTTGAGGTAGGTGACCAGGAGGCCGCCGACGAGGATGCCGAGGACGGCGCCGACGTTCCAGCCGATCGACGTGTAGCCGTAGGCGCGGCCGCGCTGGTTGGGCGGAAAGATGTCGGCGATGATCGCGCCGCTGTTGGCCGAGACGAAGGCGCCGCCGACGCCCTGCAGCACGCGGAACGCGACGATCGAGGCCTCGTTCCACGAGAGGGCGCAGAGAGCCGAGCCGAGCACGAAGATGAAGAACCCAGCCTCGTACATGCGTACGCGGCCGAACATGTCGCCAAGGCGACCGACCTGCGTCGCCAGCAGGGTGATGACGAGGAGGTAGCCGAGCACCACCCAGACCACTGAGGCGAACCCGACGTGCAGGTCCTGGCGCATCACAGGCAGGGCAAGAATGACGATCGTCGTATCGACGGCCGCGATCAGCACGCCGATCATGATCACGAGCAGGGCGACTCCAGTGCGCACCTGCGGCGTGGCTTCCGGCACAGGCAGACCTCCTGGCTAGGCACCTCGCGGTGCCGGGTATCGGGCGGGGGTCAGACGGGTAGGCCCGGGCTCAACAGGCCAGGGCATCCTCGCGCAAAGGCGGATCCGCTTCGAGGAGCAACTCCTGGCGCTGGCGGACGGCCTGCGCGAGGCGGGGCGGGCCAACTTGCAGGCGTAGGCCTGCAGACGGCCCGGGTTCGTGCATCGCCCTGACCTCCGGCTCTTCGTGAGACGCGCTGGCCCGTGCGCTGGCCGCGGGCAGCCCGGCGCCGATGGGGTCCGGCCGGAGGCGCAGGTCCGGCAGGGCTGCCTGCCGCGGGGTCGCGGGTTCGCCATCGCCGTGTGCGGTGACGCGGCAGGCGGTGGCTGAGGGCCGCGTGCCGAGCCGCTCGCAGGGCGCATCGCCATCTTCGCGGCGCGGCGCCGGATCGCCTGGCGATGGCGGAGGCCGCCCTGGACAGGATGCCGAGGGCCCACAGCCGGTCGGGGTTCATGGCAGAAGTATACCTGACCTGATGCCGCGCACGATCGCCACGGTGGGTCCCAAGTGCCGTATTGGGGCGGAGCGAGGGCGTCTTTGCGACTGCACCAGGGGTGCCCCTGGCCCGCGGGACCCGCTGGCCGCGAGTCGGAGCCCGCGTCGACTTCAGCGGATTTCACACGGGCGGGGGATGCGACGGCCAATCATCCGCACGGGTGACGCCCGTTCATTCGTTCAGGTGATTCCCGTGCCCGGCAGGGGGTGTCAAATAGGAGATGACGCAAGGGACGCCCTGAGGCTCTCTTGGCCTGAGACTCGGCGGCTGTGCGGAACTGTGGCCACAGCTTGCGATGGAGCTCCGCAGGCAGCGGCTGGCGCCTCGGGACACACCGCAGGCCGGGGTCGCGCACGGCCGCGCTCGGCGCGCCGGGGGCCACGGGTACTGGGCTGCGACACGGGGCGCAGGCTGCGCGGAACACAGGTAAAGAGGGGGAGTGCCCTGGTGAAACGCTTTGTGATGGGGCTGCTCAGCGCGATCCTGCTCGTCGCGACGACGGGGCAGGTCGCTGCCGGTGCCAAGGGCAGCTTCGAGAGCCGCGCGGCTTTCGTCGAGCAACTGGACAAGGAACTCGGCATCGCCCCGGTCCACCCGGCGCGGGCCGACTTCAAGGACGTGCCGCAGTCGAGCCCGTACTACGGCTACATCGAGGCAGCCTACGCGAAAGGCTTCATCTCCGGCATCGGCCCCGGCACATTCGGTCCCGCGCAGCCCCTGACCCGAGCCCAAGCGGCCAAGATTCTCGTCGCCGCATACGGCGCCGCGGCTGCGGCGCAGGCGATCACGGCCACGAACTTCCAGGACAACGGGCAGATTCCGTCGGCCCTGGTCGGCTACGTCGGCGAGGCCGCGGCACTGGGCCTGATGACGGGCGTGACCAAGACGACCTTCGACCCCAAGGCCTACCTCAGCGCGACCCAGATGGTCGACCTCCTAAGGCACCTGGTCGCGGCGCGCTCGGCGCCGGCGAGGGGCGCCTTGCGGCTCGTTGCGCCCTCGAACGCGAGCTTCAGCGAGGACAAGGCCAAGGCCGGCGTCACCTTCGGGGTCGCGGCCGTGGACGCGCATGGCAACGCCGTGCCCCTGCCGTCGAGCTACGGGCAATCAGGGCTGCTTGTCACCGTCTGGGACAGTGCGGGGCAGATCGCTCCGACGATCATGGTGGACGGGCACTATCAGGGCGCAGGCGGCTATGAGAGCCTGCACGCCGCCAGCGGCAGCTTCACCCTGACAGATGACCAGAGCGGCCCGGACGCAGGCACCTACACCGTGCAGATCTCGGACCCCACTGGGGCCCTTGCCGCGAGCGGCAAGGGGACCTTCGCCGAGACGGCCGGCGCCTTGAACGTCGTCTCGGCGACCGATCCGGCCATCCTCTACAGTAGGGTGCTGCCGGCGGCGATCGACCTCGAGAACGGCGTGGTGCCGCTGTCGGATCCGAGCCGGGCCGTCACGGCGCAGCTCAGCGACGCCTACGGCAACCCGATCGCGCAGGCGGGCGTGCCCATCTACTTCGACGCCAGCGACGGCTGCAGCCAGGCGACGCCCACTTTGGCAGGCCAGGGCGGCGTCCTGACGCAAGGCAGCTACCAGGGCGGCCAGGGCCCAGTGCTCGAGATGGCGAGCAACGCCCAGGGACAGGCGACGGCCACCGTTACGGCCGCGGCCCAGCCCGGCTACACCTGCCTCGACCTCTGGTCGCCCGCGACGCCGGACACCGACGGTTCGACCGCGAACCACGGCAGTACCGAGGTGGGCTTCACCACCGTGCAGTACCTGACCGCGCACCTTGCCGCGAGCTTTTCGGACGGCAGCGCGCAGAGCCCGGACTACCAGAGCCAAACCCAAGCGGTGGCAGGCGATCAGGTGGGGATGACGATCACGGCCACGGATCAGGCCGGCAATCCTGCGCAAGGCGGGGACATCGTTCAGGTCACGTTCTCGAAGCCGCAGGTGATGAGCTACGACGGACCCACGGGATCGGCGTATCCGGGCTGGCTGACGATCAACAGGGACGGCTCGTGGGACGTCTTGCTCGGCGCCGACGGCAGCCGCGCCATCCCGGCGTCCTACTTCACGCTGGACGCGAGCGGCAGCATCACGGCGACACTCGAGGACATCTCGCTCTCCCAGCCCATCGCGGCGCAAGCTGCGCTCCAGGCGCAGCCGGGCCCCCTGGCCGGCTTCGGCTTCCGTGACCGGCAGGGTGCGGATGTCTACAGCGGTTACGCCGTGCAGGCCGGCGCGCCGCTCGCCCTCCAGCTTGCGCCGATCGACGCCTATAGCGACTGGACGACAGCCGACCGCAACTACATCGTCGATTTCACGTATGAGGCCGGACAGTTCCGGCTCTCGCCCCAGGGCCAGGCCATCAACCAGCTCACGGTGCAGGCGGGGTCGGGTGGGACGCCAGTCTACTTCGTCAGCCCGGTGCCGTTCACGACCTATGAGTTCGGCTGGCACGCCTGGGTCGCATACCAGGCCGGCGCCAGCCTCGACCTGCACAGCGGGCAGTCGCTGACCTTCAGCGGCGACGACTGGCAAGGGCAGAATCCCGGGACACCGAGCTGGAGCTTTGCCGGCAGCCACCAGGGCAGCCTCGCCGCCCCAGCCGCGGGAGGGCTGCAGGACACCTACACGGCGCCCGCGTCCGGCCAGGGGACGGACGAGATCACCTACCAGGACCCCGCTGGCGACACCTTGACATTCGCAGTGTCGTACTGAAGAGCACCGATCGGGCTCCGAGATCCGCATGCCGGCGCGCTGTGCCCTTGCAGATGCAGGGTCGGGAGGTGCCCTGGGGCAGCGGCTGCTCCAGGCCGACGGCAACTGACGCAGCAGCCGCTGCGCACATCAGATAGGGTGGACCTGCCCACGCCCCGCCGCAAGGCGGGGCGTCTTCTCAGGCCGAGGGGCCCAGCGTGGTGTCAACAGCTGCCCGATGCGGCGCGGGCTCTTCCTTGTCCTCCCGGCCGACCCCGGCAGGGGACAAAGGAGCCATCTGTCGAATAGGCCTTGCGAGTCGCGCCAAGGCCGGAAACTGCCGCGGCGCAGACAGATAGGCTCTTCAGGGAGGAACAAGCCTTGGCAGGCGAGCGGACACTGCTGGACAACCCTACGGCTCTCGTCCCGGACGAGGTCGTCGAATCGTGGAAGAGGCTTACAGCAAGCATGGCGAAGCTCCGGCGGCTGAGCCAGCAGGTGGAAAAGGCCACGCGGCGCTGGGATCTCCGCCTGTTGCGGCAGCGCGTGCCCGAGGTGGCCGTGACCGCAGCGGAGGTCGAGGCGGCGGCTCACTCTGCCGAGGCGGCACTTGCGACATGGAACACCATCGATGCATTGAGTGCAGTGAGCGGATACGCCGAGGACATCGCGCGGGCGGCGGCCCAGCTCAGGCTGCCGCTTCAGGGCGAATTTCCGGACTATGAGGCCTTCCCGCTGAAGGTGACGGTCGATCTGCTCAACGAACAGGTGACGATCAGTCGGCGCAAGACGACGACGCTCGAGCCGACCGCCCTCATGCGCGAAGTGCAGGCGCGCCACCAGGCCCTCCACCGGTCGAGCTTCAATGCGCGCCGTTTCATGCATGCCCTCGTGGGAGCCCATGATCTGTTGAAGGAGGCTGGCAGGGCCAAAGGGATGGACGTCTCCCTCCTTGCGATCTACGACATGCTCACGTTGCGCAGCGGGACAGGGGACTACACCAAAGCCGAGTTCGCCTTCGACATCTACCGCCTGCGGCGCGAGTCCGACATGCTGTACGACGGGCGTCAGCTCAGTTTCCTGAACGGTCGGAAAGGCAACATCCCCGTGCCGAGCGCCAAGGGCGGCGCGGATCTCCTCGGCATTCTCCGGCTCGTGGAGGTCGCAGGCAGTGACTGATGAGCGGCCCTTCGTGGACCCGGGTGGGTTGGTGGCATTCTGGCACGAGCAATACCTGCGCGCGTACGTCGCTGAGGGCGGATCGGCGGTGAAGTGGCTCGCCGGCCGCGAGGGCAGCGGCAAGACGACGGTGCTGCGGGAGCTGCGCCGGGTGGCCCTGACAGAGGGTTACCTCGTGGCGAGCGTCTCCGCGCGTGAGGTCCAGATCGGGCGCTTCGACGAACTCTACCGGGCGATCCTCGCCGACCTGCCGCTTGACGGGATCGCACGCCTCTTTGCGGCGGAGGCCGCCCGCAGAGCGGGAGCTGGCGACTTCAGGCCGGGCGTCGACGGCGATCTCGAATCCCATCTTCTTGCCCAGGGACGTCCACCCGCCGCTGTCGCCGCAGATCTCGCCGGTGCCCTGGACTTCCTCTATGAGGACCGCAACATCGCAGCGCCCGTGGCCACAGCCCTGCGCCACATCGCGGCGGCGGTACTTAGGCCGGGCATCGACCAGGACGCGCGCCGGGAGACGGCGAGCACCTGGCTCGCGGGTGGCAAGGTCTCGGCGACAGAGCGCCGCCGCGCCGGCATCGGCATGGTTCTCGACCGCTATGGCGCCCGAGAGGTCCTGCGCTCCCTGCTTTACGCGAACCGACTCGCCGGCGGCAAGGGCCTCCTTGTGACCATCGACGACGTCGACGCCCTACTCGGCGGCGACGGCCCCGTGCGCTATACGCCGCTGCGGCGGGACGACGCCTTCGAGGCGATGCGCGAACTGATCGACGAGGGCGCGACCATGCCTGGTCTCTTCGTGTTGTTCGCCGGACGACCTGCGATCTTTTCGGACGAGCGGCTTGGACTCAGGAGCTATCCGGCCCTCGCCATGCGTGTCGAGCCGGAGGTGCGAAGTTCGAGGCCCAACCCTTACGAGGATTTGCGGGATCTGGACGACATCTGGCGCCAGGACTGGCCGGCGTGGCGGGCAAAGCTCCTGGCGGCCTACGGATCCGCCGGGCATGAGACAGTCGAATCACAGGCCCTCTTCGCGATGGGGCCGATTTCGCCCGTGAAGCTCCTCGTCGAAGCTATCCAGGCAAAGGAGGCTGGAACGTATGGAGCGTAGCCTGGCGCGCACCTGCATCGAGCACCTGCGCGCCGGCGTCCCTTCACTTTCTGTCGCGGAGCTCCTATCGGCAGGGAGGACCCGGGTCCTCGCCGAGATTGCGGAGGATCTGCGTGCGCTGGAGGGCGGCCGCGCGCGGCGCAACATGCGGATCATCGCAGCGAACTACGGCGACGGCAAGAGCCATACGCTGAACGCCATCCGCGCCATGGCCGAGCGTGAGCACTTCCTGGTGAGCCAGCTGACGGTCAGCCGCGAGACGCCGCTCGACCGCGTCGAGCGCGTCTACCGCAAGCTGATCGCACGGACCTATTTCCCCGGAATCGGGCGGCCGGGCCTCGACGCCGTGCTCCAGGAGATCGAGCGCAGGCCGGAGGCGGTACAGCGGCTCCTGCGCTATGCGCAGACCAAGCTCCACACGAAGGTCGGCTTGGTGCTCGAAGCGCGCCTCGAGGGCAGGCGCGGCGACATCGAACCATTGGACCGCGATCTTTCGGGTTATTTCCTCGCGATGCCGGATCTGCGCCGCGCCTACGAAGACAACGTTGGCCGCAAGCTGGCGCCGATCGAGCGCTTCAAGCAGGACAACGCCTTCGACTACCTGCGGCTCGTCGGCGAGATGTCGACGGTTGCCGGATTGGCGGGCTGGGTCATCCTGATCGACGAGGCCGAGATGATCGGCAGCGTCGGCCGGCGCGCACGCGCGAAGTCCTACGACTTCCTCTCGCGCCTGCAGGATCGCGCCCTTATGCCCCAGACCTACAGCGTGGTGGCGGTGGCGGCGTCGTTCCAGCAGACCCTCGTGGAGAAGCTGGGCGACGGGGAGGATTTGCCGGCCTGGTTGCGCGAGCGCGGTCATGAACAGCTCGCGGAGACTGTCGGTGAACCGATCCGACAACTGCAGAGCGCACCGCACCTGCCGCCGCTCTCGGAGGCTGACCTCGCGCAGGTCTTCGACGGAATCGTCAAGACCCACGCGGACGCCTTCGGCTGGGCGCCGCCGCTCTCGGGCGCTGACCTCCTGCGGCGCATTCGCGGGCCCTTGCGCGAGCGCGACATCAAGGTGCGCCAACTGGTGCGGGCTGCCGTGCATTTTCTCGATCTCTACAGCCTCTACGGCCAGGAGCCGATGCTGCAGGTGCACGATATCGCCGAGCCGATGCCCGTAGCGGCGGCCGTGGAAGATGAACCACAAGAAGGCGAGGGCGTCCGGCGCGGCTGGTCCGGGTGATGGGGGACTCGACCGCATTCGATGAGAGGGTGCTGCAGGTCTTCGGCGCACTGGGCGAGCCTGTCGTGCTGCCCAAGGGTCTGGCGCTCGCCTTGCGTACGCAGGGGCAGGTACCGCGCTACGTAAGCGAGTTCCTGCTCGCGCAGAGGCCGAGCGAGCATGCTGTCGCCGCCATCCGCGACTACCTCGAGGAGCACCATCCTCTGCCGCGTGACCGCAACCTGTGGCGGCACCGTCTGGTGCAGGAGGGGGAAATCCGCATTGTCGACCGGCTCGAGGTGACGGTCGACGTCAAGGATGGCAGCCACCTTGGCCGCATCGGCAGCCTGAACCTCGTCGCGCGGGTCGACCCGGCGCTCGGCGAGCGCCACCCCGGCCTGCTCAGCGGCGGGCTCTGGGGGCGCGTCGATCTCGTCTGGGAGCCAGTGGGCGAAGACATTCCGGCCACGGCGGTCAGGGACTTCCACCCGGCTCAGGCCTATGCGAGGCTCGATCCCTTCCTCGAGGGCCGTGGCTACTTCACGGCCCTCGAGTGGATCGACCTCCTGCTCACATCGGCCGGCTACGACTCCGTCGCCCTCGTCACAGGCCTCGCAGGTCCGGACGCGCTGCGCCGCAAGCTTCTCGTCCTGACGCGCCTCGCGCCGCTAGCCGAGCCGAGCCTCCATTTGCTCGAGCTCGGCCCGAAGAACACGGGCAAGACCTACCTTGCCCGCAACATCTCGCAGGATGCGTTCGTGATCTCGGGCGGCAGCGTGACACCGGCGAACCTCTTCGTCCATCTCACGACCGGCGTGCCCGGCCTACTGGCGCAGCGCCGCATGGTGGCATTCGACGAAATCGCGCGCCTGCGGCTCGGCAGCACCGAGATCGTCGCCGCTCTCAAGGACTTCCTCGAGAGCGGGCAGTTCAGCCGCGGCAGGCACGAGTTCGCTTCGGACTGCTCGGTGGTGCTGCTTGGCAACATCGATGTCGAGGGTGGCCTGCCTGCTGCACATTACCGCCACCTGTGCGAGCCGCTGCCGGAGGAGCTGCGCGACAGCGCCTTCATCGACCGGCTGCATGGCTTCATTCCAGGCTGGGAGCTGCCCAAGCTCGAGCCGTCATCGTTCGCGACAGGTGTCGGGTTCGTGTCGGACTACTTCGGCGAGGTGCTCGTGCGACTGCGTGCGCTCCCCTACGAGGCGGAATTTCTCGAGCTCAGCCGGGAGCATCCGATGCTCGACGGCATGACGCGCCGCGACGCGGTGGCGGTGCAGCGCATTGCGCTGGGCCTGCTGAAGCTCGTGTACCCGAACGGTCCAAGCGGCGACCAGGAAGTCGTCGAGGCCATTCTTTCCCTGGCCGGGGAGTTGCGCCAGCGCATCCACAACCAGCTCTGCAGGATTGCGCCGGGCGAGTTCGCTCCGCGCCGCGTCGGCTTCGCCGATGTCCCTGAGCCCAGGGCGCGGGATCTTCAGGAGAAGGAGACTTCGCCAGCGCATGCCCGCCCCGCCCTGGCTGCAGGCGAAGCCCTTTACCTGGACCGCGACGCCAAGGGCGTCGAAGGCGGTGGCCGGCTCGTGCGGCTCGAGGCCTCCTTGCTTGGCCATGGGCACGGCCTCAAACTGGAAGGCAGGTTCGGTGCCGAGGCCCTGGCAGCGGCCAGGATCGCGTTCAGTTTCCTGATCGCGAATGCGAGATCTCTCAGGCTGGAACCGCGCAGCCTCGAGCGGCGGGCGATCGTGCTGCAGGTGGCGCAAGGGCCTGCCAGCGACGGCACAGGCGTCGCCTTGCCGGCTTTTCTGGCCATGCTCTCCAGTCTGCGCGCCGAGGCGTTCGCGAGGCCGGTGGTGGGTATCGGCGCGAGCAGCCTGCACGGCCACCTGAGTGCTCCGCCCGACGTCATGGGCCGGCTTGGCGCCTTGCAGGGCCGCGCACCGGGCATCCTGGTGCTGCCTCCGTGCGCGCCGGAGACCGAGGCGCTCATCGCGCGGCTCCTTCCGGGTTGGCGGGTCGTCGTCGTGCCGAGGTTGCTGCTCGCCGCACAGGAACTGGGCATCTGAAGTTGCCCACGGACCGGGAGCTTGCCTGACGCGCCTGGGACGAGGCGGTCTGTCGGCACCATCGCCGGGTCCTTTTGGGACCCCGATCGCCATCGCAGCAGAAAGGCTGTTGCGCTGGGTGGACGCGTGGGAAACATGGTTCTACCCAACGAAAGTCGGCCCAGGGACGGCCGAAAGGGGGACTGGCGTGAGCGGGCGACAGAAAGGCCGGGTGATGCACGACGGCTCGCTCCTGCTCCCGCCTGAAGCGCTGCGCGCGGCCGGACTCCCGCCGGGAGCCGAGGTGGACATCGTCGTGAAGGCAGGGGCCATTCTGGTGCGCCGGGGCGCGGCGCAGCCCCCGGACCTCGAGGCGATCTTGCGGCAGCGGTTCGGACTTGCGGATTTCCGCCCTTTGCAGAAGGACGTGATCCAGGCGGTCCTCGCAGGGCAGGACACCCTTGCGGTGATGCCAACCTCGGCCGGCAAGTCGCTCTGCTACCAGCTCCCGGCTCTGGTGCTGCCCGGCGTCACGCTCGTCGTGTCACCGCTGATCGCCCTGATGCAGGACCAGGTGCGGTCGCTCGGGCGCAGGCGGATCGGGGCGCTTGCGATCACGAGCTCCCTGACGGGCGACGAACTCCAGGACGCCTATCGCCAGTTGCACCAGGGCGGGGCAAAGATCGTCTTCGTTGCGCCCGAGCGTCTGCGCAGCCCGGAGTTCCGCGGCGCCCTCAAGGGGGTTTCTGTGGATCTGCTCGCGATCGACGAGGCGCACTGCGTTTCGAGCTGGGGCCATGACTTCCGCCCGGACTACCGGCTGATCCAGGACTTCCGCCGACTGCTCGGTGGTCCCAGGCTTTTGGCGCTTACCGCGACCGCGCCGCCGAAGGTACGGCAGGACATCATGGAGAGTTTCGGCATCCGCAACGTGCTTGTGGCGCCCTTGGACAGGCCGAACCTGCGCTATGGCGTGCGGGCGCTGGAGGACGAAGGCGAGCGCCGGCAGGAAGTGGTGCGGTGGCTGCGGCGCCTCGACGGCGGATCTGCCATCGTCTATGCGACGACGCGGGCCCAGACGGAAGGCTGGGCAGCCACACTCTCGGCGGCCCTCGGCAAAACGGTGCTGGCATACCACGCGGGCATGGCCAAGGAAGACCGCAACGCCGCCCAGGAGCGCTTCATGTCGGGCGAGGTGCCGGTGATCGTGGCCACGACCGCCTTTGGCATGGGCGTCGACAAGCCGGATATCCGCATGGTCCTGCACGTCTCGGTGCCGGAGTCTGTCGAGGCGTACGCGCAGGAGAGCGGACGCGCCGGACGTGATGGCAAGCCGGCCTGGGCGATCGTGTGCACGGTGCTGCGCGACGACTTCGACACGCGCCTCTTTTTGCTGGAGCGCGAGAAGCCGGACGAGGGCTGGCTCAGCCGCCACCTCGCGGAATTGGCCGGTGCCGCGGTGGGCAGGCCACACCGTTTCGAAATCGGCGACAGCGAGCGTGCCCAGGCTACCCTGCTGCTCTCCCAACTGGTGGAACGCGGCATGGCGACGGCGGGCAGCCGCGAGCGCCACCTCGAGTCCGTGACGCTCAGGCGCCCCTTGTCGCCTGCGGAAGGCGAGGAGATCCTGCAGGAGATCCTGCGCCGCGGCAGGGCGAAGCTGGGGCGCTTCGAGGCCATGCGCCGCTATCTTGAGGGCCGGTCCTGCCGCAGGGCGTACATCCTTGGTTATTTCGGCGCTCCGCCGAGCCGCGAGGAGCCAGAGATCTGCTGCGACCGGTGCCAGCCGAGGGCATTTGGCAGTCCGCCTGCGCGGACGGTGCCGAAGCCGCCGCCCCGCGGCACACGGCCCGCAGGCGCACCCCGGCCGGCGGCCGCAGCGAGAGGGGCGCAACCGGGGCGGGGCACGGACCCCTGGCTGGAAGCCCTGCTCGCTTGGCGGGAGCGCAGGGCGTCCAGAGAACATGTGGCCGATGAAGAGATCGCGACCGCGAAGGAACTGGCCACCATCGCGGCGGCAAGGCCGCGCGATGCCGCCGCACTGCGCCGCCTGGGCGTTTTGGGAGAGCCTCGCATGCTGCTGTTCGCGGCCGAAATCCTCGCCGCCCTGCAAGTAGCCGGGACCGTGCAGCGCAGGCGCTGAGTGCGGGCGGTCGCGGCAGGGGGAATCATAAGGGGCGCCACAAATGACCCGATCACTGTCGATACGACCGATCCGCCGAGACACCCTGCGTGCTGCGCGTGGTGTCTCGGCGGATCTGCATGCGCCCTGGCAGGCTCGCGACGCTGGCTACGCTCTGCCGTAGACGTCCTGTACGCGGACGACGTCGTCGAGTTCGGGACTCGACACTTCGA
>JAJZQO010000077.1 GCA_021847575.1 Bacillota bacterium
GTCACGCCCAACTCGATGCCGAGCGCGGCAGCGCGCAGGAGGCGAGCGCCTTCGATGTCCGCCGGGCGGTCCTCCGTCTGGTCGGTCAGCAGCGCGACCGAGGTGAGCTTGGGCAGGATGGGCTTTATCGAGTCGTAGGGGAGGACGATCGTCAGATCTCCCGAGTGGCGGGAGAAGGCGATCTCGATGTCGATCAGGACAACGGCCTCCTGGGGACCGACGAGCCGCAGGAACTGCGGCGACGCCTCGAGCAGGCGGATGACCGGATGAAGCCGCTCGACGCCCGCCCAGCTCTCGCCCAAGGCCTCGAGGAAGACCGGCAGCCCCCGCTCCAGGACGTGCACGTCTATATCGGTGAACGGTCTGTCTTCTACAGACACGTCACCGGCGCCACCGAGCAGGCGATCGATCAGGGCATGTCCCAGCGACGGGCTGAGCCTGATCAGTTGCGCACCGGACAGCGGCTCGGCGGCGAGGGTCACGACGATGCTGCGCGTCGGCTGCGTGCGGACCACGTCCTCGAACACCGTCTGCACGACATCCCGCAGTTCGCATGTGACGCGTGTACGCAAATAGGCCGTCAGGTAGGTGCCGAGGAGGCCTGCGAAATGCTCATGGATGCGCTCCAGGGAACGCATCTGGTCGGCGGAGAGCCTGCGCGAGCGACGGAAGTCGTAGATGTGCGGCGGCGCCCTGAGACCGGACACCTCGCCAGCGCGAGCCTTCGCCACTCCGTTGCCCCTCCTTCCCCGCAGGACCCGCCTAGGGCTGGACCGAGACCACCTGGCTGACAGGCAGCTGCGTGCCGTTGACCGTCAGCATCGGCTGGCCCCCGACCATGCTGAGTTCCGACACTGTGCCCGAGATCTGCTGGCCGGAGCTGGTCTGCGCCGTGACCTGCTTGCCGAGCAGCTCGAGGCCCTGCGTCGCCACCTCGTTCGAGAGCAGAGACTGGGTAAGCGTCTGGAGCTGCGAGAGGTCCACAACCTCCGTGAACGAGGCCATCTCCTGCAGGAACTGGTCGCTCGAGACCGGGTTCGAGGGGTCCTGGTTCTGCATCTGCGCGACCAGCAGCTGCAGGAAGTCGTTCTGGCTGAGACCGCTGACACTGGACTGACCCTGCTGTGCGCCGGTGCCGGCCCCACTGACGGGACTGATGGACATCTAGCCGCTCCTCCTTCCGCTCGGGGTCCTGCTTGCCGCGCCCACGATCCGTGGGCGGTCCGCCGGCATGATCTCGACTGCACTCGCCCTGAAGCCAAGGGCCCCAAGGCGCTGGCGCAGGTCGTCCTGCCCAGCCTGCAACACCGCGATGGCGGCTGGGTTGTCCGCACGCAGCACCGCCATGACGCCGTTCTGCGCCGTGCGCAGGGTGATCTGCACGTGGCCGAGGTCCGCTGGATTCAGCTGTAGCCGCACGGAGGCCGGGCCAGACTGCATGCCGGACATTGCCCTTTGGGCCGCGGCGGCCACCTGGGCAGCGACTTGGGCACTGTCGACCAGGGGACTCCCGGGCGCCGGCGAAGCGCCGCCCGAAACAGGAGAGCTTCCCTCTGCCGCAACCGCCAACGGTCGACCAGATTCGCCACGTGTCCCCGCAAATCCCGCTTGCGCGCGGGAGCCATGCCGCAGGGACTGCATGCCTGTCTTGAAGGCAGGCGCCGGTCCGCCCAGGTGCCGCACCGGCACCTGGGGCCGGGTCGCCGCCTTGGCCATCACCCCGTCCGCCAAGGCGGGCAATGCGGTTGCTCTCTCTGGCCGGGTCGCGGGACTCGTGCCATGGCCGAACAGGCCCGCTTCGGCTCTGATGAGTCCGCGCGGCGGCTCTTCCGCCAAAACGGGTTTGCCGTCGCCAGGGGAGGCAAGCGCATACATGCCGGCCAAACGGGCCACTTGGGCAGCGGCGGGCAAAACCTGCTTTGCGGCGGCCGCGCTCCTTGCGGCAGGCGCAGGCACCGTCGCAAGGCTTGGCCTTCGGGCCGCAGGCGCTGGCGCAGGCAAGGCTGCAAGGCCTGGCGATTTGGCAGCAGGGGCGGCTGCGTTTGCCGGTCGCTCCGCGGCCGACGACGCGAGTGGGGTGGTTTCGATCGCCATCCGGTGGGGACCGCCCTCGGCGCCCTCCCCCGCAACCGCCGCGGCCGCCTTGGACGAGGACGTCGTTCGGCTGGTTGCCGCAGCCGCCGGGATCTGCGCAAGGACAGCCAGGCTTGGCTCCGCAGAGGTCCCTGCAACGTAGGATTCCGGCTCGGCATGGGCGGCCAGTCCGACGCGCCTGCCGCTGCTGGCCGGCGCGCAGACATGCCCGCCCGGGGGCGTCCCAACGGGGAGCGGCGGGGCCAGCAGGGAGGCCAGTCCGATGCCGTGCCACGGAGTCTGGCCCTGGACCTTCCCGTGCTGGCCAGCGGGCTCGCGCAGGGTCGACGGCCCCCCCACCGCCAGAACTTCGCGCAGAACATCGCCGAAGGGACCCTCGGGCGCCCGCGGGCCCGCAGTTCTCTCCGCCCCCGAAACTGCGGGCAGGGCTGCGATAGCGCCTGTCACCATGCCGGGTCACCCCCTTCGCGCCTCAGGTCGTCGAGAGCCTTCTGCTCGCTCTGGATGTCGGCCGCCTGGCGCCGCCTGCGCTCCGTCGCGTCAAGATGGCGTATCTGCTCCTCACGCACCTGCGAATGTGTCAGGTCGATCCGGCGCAGCGCGAGAGCGCGCTGCATGCGCCGCTCCCTGAGGTCCTGCAGGCGCTCCTGGTCGATCAGCTCGAGCACCTCGAAGCGTCCCGCCAGGAACTCCTGGGCGCTCTGCGGCTTGCTTGCGGCGGCAAGGGCCCGCTGCTCGGCGTTGCCCCGGCGTTCACGCGCCGCCTGCGCCGCCGCCTCTGCGGCCCTGGCATCGAGCTGGGCGCGCTGCATGGCCGACGAGGCCTTGTCCCGCTCATGCTGGCGGATCTTGAGCAGCCGCTCGAGGCGCTCCTGCCGCTTCATCGGCAGACCTCCTCGAGGGCCTGCACCGCCGCGGTGAACGGCACGATCTCCTCTTCACACTGCCTGAGGAATGTCACGATGCGCGGCCTGAGAGCCACCGCCTGATCCACGTCCGGGCTCGTACCGGGCTGGTAGGCGCCGATGCGTATGAGGTCCTTGGTCTCCTCGTAGAGCGACCAGTACCCCTTGATCTCCTGCGAAAGATTCTGATGCTCGGCGGGCACGATCTGGCGCATGACGCGGGAGATCGACCGGCCGACGTCCACCGCGGGGAAGATGCCCGCATCCGCGAGTTCACGCGACAGCACGATGTGGCCGTCAAGCACGCTGCGCGCAGCGTCGGCGACCGGCTCCTGCATGTCGTCGCCCTCCACCAGCACCGTGTAGAAGCCTGTGATCGAGCCTCGCGGAGCGGTGCCCGCCCGCTCGAGCAGACGCGGCAGGATCGCAAAGGCCGAAGGCGGGTAACCGCGCGTGGCCGGCGGCTCGCCGGCCGCGAGGCCCACCTCGCGCTGGGCCGTGGCGACGCGCGTCAGGGAGTCGAACAGGAGGAGCACCTTCAGGCCCTGGTCGCGGAAGTACTCCGCGATCGCCGTGGCCGTGAAGGCTGCCTGCACCCGGACTAGCGCCGGTTCGTCCGACGTCGCCACGACGACGACGCTGCGCTGCATGCCTCCCTCGCCAAGATCGCGCGAGACGAATTCCTGCACCTCGCGGCTGCGCTCGCCTACGAGGGCGATCACGGCGACGTCTGCGGCGGAGCCGCGGGCCATCATGCCAAGAAGCACGCTCTTGCCCACGCCGGGTCCCGAGAAGATGCCGATGCGCTGGCCCGCGCCAAGCGTCGTCAGGGCGTCGATCGCCCTGACTCCCGTCGGCAGCACCTCTGAGATCAGGGGGCGTTCGAGCGGACCCGGCGCAGGGCGCTCGGTCGCGATCCGGTCTTCGGGCTCGATCGGCGGCTTGCTGTCGATGGGCGCACCGAACGCATCCACGGCGCGACCGACGAGCGCCCTGCCGACCGGCACCGAAAGCGGCGCGTGCGCTGGGCGCACCACGGAGCCCGGCTGGATGTCGCGGCCACGGCCAAGCGGCATCAGGATGACGCGTCCTTCGCGGAAACCCACCACCTCCGCCGGAAGCGCCTCGCCGCCGTCCGGCGGCTCGACAAAGCACAACTCGCCCAGGCCGACCTGGGGGCCCTGCGACTGGATGGAAAGGCCCACGGCCTCCACCACCCGGCCATACTCCTGGCTGCTCGACACCTGGCGCAGCGCGTTGCGGTAGCGGTCGAGTTCAAACGCCATGCCGCGCCACCTCCTCGAACGCCTGGGAGATCGCGACAAGCCCCTCGCGCCAATTGCGCTCGACAACGCCCTGCGGCCCGGAGACGCGAAGGCCGCCCTGCGGCAGGGAGGGGTCCCCGGACACGCTGACGTCCGCACCCGGTCCGACCTGGCCACGCAAGGCCGGCAAGGCCATCAAAGTACGCTCGAGGTCGTTGGGCGCCACCTCGATCGACACGGGACCCTGCTGCTGGTATTCCTGCAGCACCTCGAGCACGGACCGCTCCACCACCTCGGGGTTCAGCCGGAGTTGGACGCCGATGAGGTGTGCGGCCACCTCGCAGGCGAGCTGTCCGATTTCGGACTCGGCGCGGCTCAGGATCTCCTGCGCAGCCGTCTCGGCCTGGGCGACGATGCGCCTCGCGTCCTGCTCCGCGGAGCGCAAGCCCTCCGCATAGCCCGCCTTGCGCCCGGCCTCGAAGCCATGCCGCTTCGCCTCGCGCTCAGCCGAACGCCTCATGAGATCGGCGTCGCGCTGGGCGATGGCGAGGGTCGCGCGCGCCACCTGGCGCGCCACCTGGATGATGTGTTCGGCGACAGGAGCGGCGTCGGTCTCCGCGCGATCCATGGCGGCAGACCCCTGCAGAGTGGTTGCCTTGCCCTTCTGCACGAGCTGCTGGGCCTTGATCACGCGCGGCCTGCGCTCAGGAAATGATCTCATCTGCTCCTCCGCCGTGCGACATGATGATTTCGCCCTCTTCCTCGAGCCTGCGCGCCACGGCGACGATGCGCTGCTGGGCAGCCTCCACGTCGCGCAGGCGCACCGCGCCGAGGAACTTCAGATCTTCCCGCACGACTTCCGCCATGCGCTGGGACATGTTGCGGTAGAAGGTCTGGGAAATGGTGTCCGACGCGCCCTTGAGGGCGAGCACCAGGTCCTGCTGGTCCACCTCGCGGATGATGCGCTGGATGAAGCGGTCCTCCACCTGCACGAAGTCCTCGAACAGGAACATGCGGCGCCTGATCTCGTCGGCGAGCTCGGGGCTTTTCTCCTCGAGGCTCTGGAGGATGGTCCGCTCGGTGGAGCGGTCCACCTGGTTCAACACCGCCACCATGACGTCGACGCCGCCCGGCTGGGAGAGATCGCCGCCGAACAGCGTGACCATCTTGCCCTCGAGCATCGCTTCCACCTCGGCGACGATGGTCGGGTTGGTGTGCTCCATCGTGGCGATCCGCCGCGCCACGTCGGCCTGCAGGTCTGGCGGCAGGTTCTTCAGCACCATCGCCGCCGCGTCGGCGCGGATGTACGCCAGCACGAGCGCGATCGTCTGCGGGTGCTCGCCCTGCAGGAAGGTGAGGAGCTGCATGGGATCCGCGTTGCGCAGGCTGTCGAACGGTCGGGGCGCCAGAGAACTGGTGAGCCGGTCCAGGATCTCCTTGGCGCGGCCGGCCCCGAGCGCCCGCTCGAGAATCGCGCGGGCATAGCTGAGTCCGCCCTCGTCGACGTAGCCACCAGCCTCGCGGAGGTCGCGGAACTCCTCGAGCACGGCAATCCGTTCCTCGGCGCGCGTGTCTTCCGCGCGCGCGAGCTCGACGGTGACCTGCTCGATCTCCTGCTCGCCCAGGTGCTTGTACACCTGGGCAGCGACCTCTGGCCCGAGTCCGGCCATGAGAATGGCCGCCTTGCGCCTGCCGCTGAGTTCCATGGCCCGACCTCCCGGTCGCCCCAACCCTGGGGGGTAGTGGAACCTCTAGCCGATGCTGGTCTGCATCAGGCTCTGGTAGGCGGCGATCGCCCGCGTGGTGACAGCCCCCGCCGTCTCGACCAGGAGCTCCGCCTTGCTCGTCGCAAGCATCACCTGCTCGAGTGTCACATTGCCGCCCATGGCGTAGGTGGCGGCGAGCTGGTTCGCCTGGGCCTGCGCCCCTGTCACCTGCGCAATGGCGCTCGAGAGGATCTGCTGGAACTCTTGACCTGCCGGCTTGCCGGCGGCCGCGGCGCCGGTCGTTCCCAGGTTCAGAGCCGCCTGGGCCACTGGACCTATGCTCACGCCATCACACTCCCGCGCCGCCGAGATCGTTCAGGATCGTCTTGGCCACCCGTTCGTCCGCATCGACCTGGTCCATGACGCCTTGCTGGATCAGGGCGACCTGGTTCATCAGTCCGATCTGCTGCTCGAGGTCCACGCCGTTGCCGTTCTGGTTCATGGCGCCAGGCTCCGTGACCACCTGGGCGTCGACATTGCCGCTCTGCATCGCCTGCTGCAGCGTCGCCGCGAACTGGACGTCCTGTGCCTGGTAGTCGGGGGTGCCGATGTTTGCGATGTTCTGCGCAATGACCTGCTCGCGCATCGACAGGCCCTGCAGAGCGCTCGCCAGCACCCCCGGAATGAGGCCCGGGGCGCTCATTACTGGACCTGGATCAGGGACTGGAGCATGCTGTCGGCTGTCGTGATCACCTTCGCGTCCACCTGGTAGGAACGCTCGGCGACGATCATGTTGGTAAGCTCCTGCGAGATGTCCACGTTCGACTGCTCGAGCGAGCCGACCGCGAAGGATCCCGCGCCGTTCGTGCCGGCGCCGGTGTACTGGGGCAGGCCGCTGTTCGGGCCGGTCGTGTAGGCGTTGCCCGCCACGGGCACCATGCCGTTCTCGTTCGGCACGACCGCGACCGCCACCTGACCGAGCACGACCTGCGACGATGCGCCGCTCGAGTTCTGGTATGTGGCGGTGATGGTGCCGTCCGCGCCGATCGCCACAGAGCCCAGGTTGTACGTGCCGGTGCCGCCGGTGACGGTGATCGCCTGCGGGATGGTGATCGGCGAAGGCTTTGTCGCCGTCGGGTAGGCCGGCGGGGTGTAGGTGCCGACGGCGTAGGTCGGAGGGGTGGTGCCGCTCGATGTGATCGTCGGCTGGTAGCCCTCCACGAGGGAACCGGTCGAGGCCTGGACGAGATCGCCGTTCGAGTCGATCTCGAGGCCGCCGTCGCGCGAGTAGACGGTTCCCTGCGTGCTCTGCAGCGTAAGGAAGCCGTTGCCCTGGATCGCGATGTCGAGCGGGTTGCCCGTCTGCTGCAGGCTCCCCTGCGCCATGTTCTGCGTCACGGTGCCGATGCCGACGCCGAGTCCGACCGCCTGCGGGTTCGTGCCGCCAAGGACGGCCTTGCCGCCGACGATGACGGGCGCCGAACCGCTCGAGAGCAGCTGCGAAAGAAGGGTGGTAAAGTCCACGGAGCTCGACTTGAAGCCGATCGTGTTGACGTTGGCGATGTTGTTGCCGATGACGTTCATCGCGGTCTGCTCGCCGTCGAGCCCCGCCACCGCACTCGATAGTGCCTGCATCATCGCTGCCATGCCCCCTTTGGTGTAGGAAAGCCGCGAGACCGGGTTCCTAGCCCAGTTGCCCCTATGGAGCCGCCTGATAGGATGCCAGCACCCCTCTCACATAGGCTTCGGTCTCGGGATAGGGCGGGATGCCGCCATATTTCTGAACCGCGCCAGGACCCGCGTTGTAGGCCGCCAGAGCCAGGGAGAGGTTGCCTTGGAACTCCTGGAGCATCTCCTTCAGGTAGGTGGCGCCGCCGATCGCATTCTGGGTCGGGTCGAAGGGGTCTTGCACGCCGAGCGCCTGCGCGGTGCCGGGCATCAGCTGCATGAGTCCCTGGGCCCCGGCGGGCGAGACGGCGCTTGGGTTGCCGCCGCTCTCCTGTTCGGCCACCGCCTGCAGCAGACGGGGGTCGAGACCAGTCGCCTGCGCGGCAGCGGCGATTGCCTCCTGGAACGTGCCGCCGCCCTCGGGCATCGCCCCGGCTGGCGCAACCTGCGCAGGCCCGCCGACGCCTGGGCTCGCTGCGAGCCCCTGCGCGACGGTCGTGATGGGCCCTTGCGGGAAGAGCGGCGCGTACGACATGCTACCCGGCCTCCTGCAGGAAGCGGTCGATGGTGCTTGTGTCCTGCGTGACGAACTGCTGCTCCGCCTGGAAGTGGCGCAGCACCTGGATCATCGCCGCAAGCACCTCTGGGGCCTGGACATTCGAGCTCTCGAGCGCCCCGGGCGTGAGTTGCGCGCCAGTCAGGAGAGGAGCTGCGCCGTTCGCCTGGTAGAGTCCGCCGCCCATGTCGGTGAGTCCCGCGAGCGACGGGTTCCAGACACCGACCTGACCGGCCTTGCCCAGACTCGAATTGAGCGTGCCGTCCGGTGCGATGCTGGCGTCCTGGCCTGCCCTGAGCGGCTTGCCTGCGCTGCTGAGCACCAGGTAGCCCTGTGGTGTGACGAGGTCGCCCGCGGCGTCGAGGGTGAAGTCCCCCGCGCGGGTGTAGCGGATGCCCTGGGGGGTCTGCACCGCGAAGAAGCCACCGCCCTGCAGGGCGACGTCGAGGGGGTTGCCGGTCGTCTGCAAGGCGCCCTCGGTCCAGTCGGTGGTGGTGGCGACGATCGCCGTCCCGCCGCTCTGGGATCCGACCTGGCCGCCGCCTGCGCCGCCGCGCGAGACGAGCAGCGTCTCGAACGAGCCGATCACGGGCGACTGCGCCTTGTAGCCGGGCGTCTGCAGTTGCGCCAGGTCGTTGGCCAGGATCTGCTGCCAGCCTTCGTCGGCCACCATGCCGGACGATACGGTGTCGATGCCTCTCAGCATATACTCACCTCCTCAGCGGGTTCCCGAGCTGCCGGTCGATGGTCCGGCGCGAGCCGGCACGCCAGGGATCTGGTCGTAGTTCTCCATGATCTGCTCCACGGAGTACGGGGTGGAACGCAGGATCACAAGGTCGACGCGGCGGTTCATCTGGCGCCCCGCGGCCGTAGCGTTGGTGGCGATGGGGCGGTACTGGCTGTACGCCTCGGCCGAAAAGCGGGCCGGGTCCAGGCCCTGTCCGATCAGGTACTCGATCACGCGGGTCGCACGGATGGCCGAGAGGTCCCAGTTGGAGTGGTAGCGGTCCGTGTTGATCGGAATGTCGTCGGTGTAGCCTTCGACGATGACGTTGTTCGGTGCGGTGGCCAGGATCGCGGCGATGTGGTCCAGCAGAGGGTAGGAGTTCGTGCGGATCTCGGCGTGCCCGAGGTCGAAGAGGACGCCGTTCAGAAACGAGACCCTTACGCCCACCGAAGCCACCGTCACCGAGACGTCCGCCTGCATGCCGCTCTGTTGGGCAGCCTGCTGCAACTCGTGCGCCAGCTGTTGCAGCATCTTCTGTTCGGCCGTCTGCGATACGGTGGGCGTCTTGCCGATCACGGGCGGCGGCACAGGCACGGTGCCGCCAATCTGCGTCACGACCTGTTGGCCGGTGAGCACCTGCTTGAGGGCCTTCATCAGCACCTCGTAACGGGCCTTGTCCACCTGCGAGACGGCATAGAGGACGATGAAGAACACCATCAGAAGCGTGATCATGTCGGAATAGGTCAGAAGCCAGCGCAGCATGCCCGCGCCCTCGCCGCCACCCTCGTGGCCTTGGCCCCTGCGCCTGCGGCTCATCGGCCGACGACCTGCAGTTCAGGCTGCTCCCCCCCCTCCTGCGGGGCCTCGGCCTTCTTGCCGCGCCCCGGCTTGCCGGGCAAGCGGTAGACGGCAAGCTGCTCCGCGATGAGCCGTGGATTCTGGCCCGCCGCTATGGCGATGCAGCCTTCGATGATCATCTCCCGCGCCTGGACCTCATGCCTGAGGTTGGCCTTCAGCCGATTGGCGATCGGGAGCCAGAAGAGGTTCGCCGTGGCGATGCCCCAAAGTGTGGCGGTGAATGCGGTGGCGATCGACGGGGCCAGCTTCTGGACGTTCGAAAGGTTCGAGAGCACCGAGATGAGGCCCACGACCGTGCCGATGATACCCAAGGTGGGCGCGAAGCCGCCCGCGGTCTCGAAGAACGTGGCGCCCGAGAGCTCCCGATCCTCGTAGATCGTGACCTCCTGCTCCATCATCAGACGGATGCGATCCTCGTCCGCACCGTCCACGATCAGCTGAACGCCGCGCTGCAGGAACTCCGGCACGGGCCTGCGCCCGAGCTCGTCCTCGAGCCTGAGCAGTCCCTCGCGTCTGGCCACCTCCGCCAGGGCGGTGATGTCGTCGATGGTGCTGTCGATCTCAGTTCCCTTTGGTCTGAGGACCTTGCTGAAGAAGGAAGGGATGCGCCGCAGGTCCACCATCGGAGTGCTCATGACGGTAGCGCCCATGGTGCCGCCGAGTACAAGGATCATCGCGGAGATGTTGATCAGCCCGACGATGGTGCCGCCGTCGAGAATGTCGGCGAACACTACGGCCACAACTGCGACCACGAATGCGATGGGTGTAATGAGGTCCGTAAGCTCGCCTCCTTTCCGCGGGGTGAGGGTTTAGCCCATCGAGGCGGCCCAGTTCAACATCTGGCTCGCTTGGCCGAGGATCTTTGTGTCGAGCTGGAAGCTGCGCTCGAGGGTGATCAGGCCGGTAAGGCTGGCGGCGACATCGGTACCAGACGACGCCAGGGCCCCCGGAATCAGCGTGGTGCCTGCGGGAATGCCGCCGAGCGTCGCCGGACCTGAGTCCGACCCGGCGGAAAAGGCATTCTGGCCGACTGGGACGAGCCCACTCGGATTGGGGAAGGTGGCGATGCCCAGCTGCCCGACGTTTGTCGAACCGGCCATGACGGCGCCGCTTCGGGTGATGCGAACAGCGGCGGACGTGACCTTGCCCACCGAAATGGGCACGCCCTGCGAGGACAGCACCAGGGCGCCGGATTGGCTCACCAGGTTGCCCTGGGCATCGACGCCGAAGCTGCCGTCCCGCGTATAGGCGGGTCCGGCGGCCGTGCGGAGGACGAAGTAGCCTGGCCCTACCAGCGCGGCATCGCTGCCAATGCCCGTCTTGACGAGCGACTGGCCCGAGTCCGTGCTGTCGGCTGCAACCATTTCGACACCGCTGCCTAGGCTGATCGCGGGGGATGCCCCTGCAGTCGGGGGGACGCCCGAAGCTATCGGCCCGGTCGTCGCCGGCAAGCCCGCAAAGAGCGGTGTGGTTTGCGCGAAAGCTGTGGTATTGGCGTTTGCCAGGTCGTTGGCGTAGATGGCTACGCCCTGTTCGGTTGCGCCCAACGCGCTTGCGGCGATCGAGAGCCCCAGGTCCACTCTCTCACCCTCCATCGCCGGATGGCGGAATTCCCCACTCTTCGCGACCATTTGAACTCATTCCTACCAGGAACCGACAACTTGCGACAATTCACCGATGTGTCTGGTTACCGCTCCCTGAGAAGCCTTTCCACGTCTTCATCCGCCCCTCAGTTCTGGGCCGCCAGAGCGTACTCGGCCTGGATCTCCTCGGGTGCAAACGCAAGGTCCAGATCGAGAACGCTCGCGAGCCGGTCACCGAGTTGCAGGATCGCCGAGACTGCGCGAACCGGACCGTCGACAACAGTTTCCGGCGGGGGCTCCATCTTGCCGAGAGGTACGTTGAGGACCTCGGTGACGAGATCGACGATGAACCCGACCTGGCTGCCCCTCAGGTCGACCACCACCACCTGCGACGCCGTCTTGCCGGCGTCGCCCAGGGAGAATCGCCGGAGAAGGTCGACAACC
>JAJZQO010000011.1 GCA_021847575.1 Bacillota bacterium
TCAGCGAACGCTCTCCATCTCAGCTGAGCCCGGTGCGGTCCTGGAGGGAACCCTGTTCGCGCAGGGAGTCCGGCTCGAGTTGGTCGACATCACCATCGTCGGGCGGATCGTAGCCAACGCCAGCAGTCTTGTCTCGCTCCACGGATGCTCCGTGACCTCGATGCAGACGACGCCCCTTTACGTGGCACCCAACGGGGCGATGGAGCTCGTCGATACCGAGGTTATAGGCGGGACGCCCGATCAGTTCACGGTGTTTGCCGACAACCAGTCGCGATTGAGTGCCCATGGGGGTGGGTTCACTGCCGGGAGCTATACCGCTCTGGCGACCGGGGGCACGGCCGCGGTCACGCTGTCCAACGTGGACATTCAGAATGGATCCCAGGACTGGGTCGCCCTGTACGCGTATGGGACGGCCTCGCTGACCCTGGACAACTGCCGCCTCCGGAGCAACGGCTCGAATGTGCTGAGTGCCAGTGAACGCTCGCAGTGGAAGATCCAACGCTCAGAGATTGAGTGCCAGTCGGAGTCTGTCCCCGCAATCAACGCCCACGGTCAGTCGAGCATGGAGCTCCGGGATTGTCATGTGGTGGGCACAAGGGCTGGGGGCATCGCCATCTGGGAGTCTTCGAGCGTTACGCTGATCGGGTGCGACGTCACGAGCACCGCCTCGGAGCAGGCCGCCCTCCATATGCAGGGGGACGCCCGGCTCACCGCCGATCAGGGCCGGTTCGCGGGATCCGCGTCGTACGCCCTGAGCGTCGCGGGGAACGCTGTCGCAACCCTGCATGGCGCAACGCTGTCGAATCAGGGTACCCAACCCGGGGTCGCCGTCTACGAATCCGGGAGCCTCTTCCTGAGCGAAGTGTCGTTGGCCGGAGGACCGGCACCCGCCATGTTCCTCAGGGATAAGGGGAAGGGAACGGCCACCGACTGCACGATCACGAGAACCGGCGAGCAGGATGAGCAGTTCGTTCTGGTGCACCTGGAAGGTCAGGCGCACCTCGACATGGATAGGGTGGCGGTCACCAGTGCGGCTGGCCCGGCTGCGGTGGTGAACGGGGCGTCTTCTCTCTCACTCAAAAATTGTCAGCTCACGGGTACGACGGCGGTCGGGATAGCGGTGAACGGGGCAGCCACCGTCACCGCACTTGCCACGGAGGTGTCCGGGTTCCAGAACGCGGTCAATGCCCGGGGCGGTCGAAGCCGATTCGACGACTGCCTGTTGGGTCCCTCGATCGATGGCTTTCCGGTCGTGTATGTGCATGAGTCGGCCCAAATCGAACTGAACGGCGGCACCGTGCGGGACAGCGGTGGCGAGGGGATCGCCTTCGCGCGCCGGAGTGTCGGCCGGTTGGAGCGCGTTACCGTCCAGAACAGTCATGCCAGCGGCATCGTCGTGGCAGAGCTCGCGGACGTCACGATCACCGCGGCCGTCATTGAGGACAATGGCCAGCACGGCATTGTTCTCGAACCCGCCTCCGTGGGCTCCATCGAACGCTCGATCTTCCGTGGCAACGGGGTCGACCCCGCAATCCTGGTGCGGCCGGGATCATTCGTGAAGGTCCTGGAGAACTTCCTCTCCGAGCGAACGCGCGCGGATCCTGCGAGGGCGACTAAGGAGCAGGCGGGGAAATCTCGGGCGCCGGATTCGCTGGAGGGCGCTCTCGTCGAGTTGAACCAAATGGTCGGATTGGATGAGGTTAAGGAATCCGTGCGCGATCTGGCAGCGGTGCTTGAGCTTGCCCAAGAGCGCCGGCGATTGAATCTGGGCGAGGTCGGCATGCCCACGCTCCACGCTCTGTTTCTCGGGCGGCCGGGAACCGGGAAGACCACAGTGGCGAGGCTCATGGGCGGGATCTTCAAGAGCATCGGTGCACTTGCCAAGGGCCACGTTGTAGAGGTTGACCGCTCCCGGCTGGTGGGCCAGTACATCGGGGAAACCGCCCAGAAGACGCAGGCGGCCATTCAGGAGGCGATGGGCGGTGTGCTCTTCGTGGATGAGGCGTACACCCTCATCCAGGATCCTGATAACGCCCGCGACTTCGGCCGGGAAGCGGTCGACACACTCCTGAAGGCCATGGAGGACCGCCGTCACGACTTTGTGGTGATTGCTGCTGGCTATCCGGACAAGATGCTCGACTTCCTGCAGTCGAACCCGGGACTCCGGGACCGATTCGGCTACACGTTCACCTTTGCCGACTACACGCCGGAACAGTTGATGACCATCTTCATGGACGGCTGCCGGAAGGTCGGCCTAGTGCCGGATGCGGATGCCCTTGCACTGGTCGGGGAGGAGTTTGGCGAGGTTTACCGCCGTCGGGACAACGCTTTCGCCAATGCGCGGTTGGTGAGAACCTGGATTGAGCGCATCACGGTGACTCAGGCCCGGCGATTGGCTGCACTTCCGCAGGCCCAACGAACGCCGGAACTGCTGGTGCAGGTCACGATCGAGGATGTCCGTCCTCTGGTTCGCCACGCCACCGGCATGCGGCGAGCCGAGCCATTGGACCAGGTCATGCGGGAGTTGGATCAGTTGATCGGGCTCCAAAGTGTCAAGGACAGCGTGCGGAGCATGGCCGCCGTCATCCAGTACGCTCAGGAGCGACGGGCGTTGAACCTCCCAGGCGTGGCCCAGCCCAACTATCACGCGGTGTTCAGTGGCAATCCGGGAACGGGCAAGACCACGGTGGCCCGCATCATGGGCGCCATTTTCAAGAGCCTCGGCGTGTTGGAACGGGGCCACGTGGTCGAAGTGGATCGGTCGAAGCTGGTCGCGGGTTACATCGGGCAGACCGCCCAGAAGACCCAGCGCGCCATTGAGGAGGCCATGGGCGGGGTCCTCTTCATCGACGAGGCGTACACCCTAACCCGGAGCGGACAGGGCGGGAACGACTTCGGGCGGGAGGCGGTCGACACGCTCTTGAAGGCCATGGAGGACCGGCGTGACGCCTTTGTGGTTATCTGTGCCGGCTACCCGGAGGAGATGGGAGACTTTCTCGACTCCAATCCGGGTCTGGCGTCCCGATTCATCAACCACTTCGACTTCGCCGACTACACGGTGGCCGAGTTGCTCAACATTGTGCAGAGCATGGCGGACCGGGATAACCTCCGTATGGATGAGGACCTCGAACGGCTCCTTCAGGACGCCTTCGAGGAGACCATTCGGGTCCGGACGAGGCGCTTCTCCAATGGGCGGTTTGCTCGGAACGTGTACGAGCGCGCCAAGGCCCAGATGGCGGTCCGGGTGACGGCACTCCCCGAAGCGCTCCGAACACGCGAGGCCTACACCATCCTCATGGCCGCAGACATGCCGGACGTGTCCGATATTTCCTAGTCTTGCGATAGTTTAAGAGTTACGGTAGCACCCAATCTCAAGTGAATGATCAAGCAGGCAGGGAGCGCGCGAGAGGCGCTCCCTGCCTACGTTCTGGGGCACGGGTTGGAAATTCGCATCCAGGATGTCGGCTCGAGGAAGTATCACCTAAACGGATGATGGCACAGGGGAGCACCTTGCCCTTTCGGACTTTGTAGCTTCGCTTGCCCAGGGTGAGTGCCTCATAGCTAGCCAAGGCCACAAGCCTCGTGCAGGGAGAAGGTCAGGCTGCTTTACAGAGCCGCTACCAACGGAGGTGCCGCAATGCCCCGCCGTCCGCGCAACCCCTCCGGCTGGAGTTTGAACGGGAAAGCCGCCCTGGGAGCGACATAGAGGGATCGGAAGAGAGTCGTTGGCATTTCTGCTGGATGTCAAGCCTCAGCGCCTGGCACTTTTCTCCTGAACCGGCTCCTGAGAGGCGTCCTGGGCAAGGCGTCGCCGAAGCCTGCCCGAGGCAAGCCTTGCCTATACTAGCGAAGGGGCCGGTTCAGGAGGCGTGAGAGCCTATCCGGTTTCGGTGGCTCGAGGCTCCGCGGCAGCCGCCTGCACCAGAAGGGGTACTGCCTGGCCCGGCGTTCCATCTGGCGAAGTTTCACCGGCAGCGTACGCACCTTGGGCTCGCGAACGCCGCCGGGTATCGGCTTCTTCAGCTGGAGCAGGCCCCAGATCAGGCCGAGCAGCGTGCGCGCCACTGCGACGATCGCGATCTTGTGCCCTGTCTTGTTGTCCCCACGCTTGGCGACGATGCGCCCGTACTTCACCGCGAGCAGAGGGGAGTACGCAAGCGCCTCCCAGGACACCCGGATCAGCACCGTCCGCAACAGGGAACGCCCCTGCCTGGAGATCGAGCCCATGCGCAGCGTGTTGCCGGAGGCGTGGATGCTGGGCGTGATCCCAGCGTAGGAGTAGAGATTCGCCGCCCGTGGAAAGCGCTCGATGTCTCCGATCTCGGCCATGATCGAGATGGCTGAGAGGGCGTCGATGCCCGGAATGCCCATCGGGGCCTCGAGCTGCCAGGCGGGAATCACCTGCTTGCCTTGCAACAGGAGGTCTCCTTCAAGAGCGGCGGTCTCCTCGTTGAGGTAGGCGATGTGCCGTAGGGCGCTCGCCACGGCGACCTGGCTCGGATGGGAAAGGCGAGAGTCGTTGGAGCTGGCCTGCTGCAAGACCTCGCCTTTCTTCATGCGCACACCGGCTCGCCGGTAGGTGGCGTAGATGCCGATGCTTACCAGTATACTCCTAGCATAGATAAACGCTCCCTTTAGATCCATAACACTCTAGATACTTTCACGCGGTTGCAACCCCCGCAGGTATGACGGTAGAAGTGCAGAAAGAAATGGTCATTGGCTAAAGGGTCCGTATACAAGGAGGTGCACGCAAGGTCGTCCGGCAGGATTGTACAAAGGAGGCGCACGAATTTGTCCGTATGGCAAGCTGAAACCCACGCCGTTGAACCCATTCCACAGGCTGAACGCCACGGCAGGGCGCGGGACCTTTTCACACTCTGGTTCTCAGCCAACATGCAGGTGACCACGATCGCGGTGGGCGCGGCTTACGTCTTTATCGGCCTGCCGCTTGTCTGGTCCGTCATCGCCATCATTCTTGGCAACCTCGTCGGAGCGGTGTTCATGGCCTACCACAGCGCACAGGGCCCGATTATCGGCGTGCCGCAGATGATCCAGTCGCGGGCGCAATTCGGCTTCTACGGAGCTATCCTGCCGCTCGTGCTGGTCGTGGTGATGTACCTCGGATTCTTCGCGCTAAGCGGCGCGTTGGGCGGTGAGGCCTTGCAGAGCCTTACGGGTCTGCCGATCGCCGTCGGTACGGTACTGCTCGGGGCTGTGACGGCCGTCATGGCGATCTTCGGCTACGACCTGATCCACGCCTTCCAGCGCTACCTGTCCGTCATCTTCCTGATCGCCTTCGCCATCTTCACGATCGTCCTGGCCACAGGCGGCCACATCCCCGCGACCGCGTGGGCGATGTCGGGCTTCAGCTGGGGCACGTTCCTGCTTGGCGTCACCATCGCGGTCACATGGCAAATCACCTATGCCCCGTACGTCTCAGACTACTCGCGCTACCTGCATAAGGACATCGGGGTCGGCCCGACCTTCAATACGACGTTCTGGGGCACGGTCATCGCTTCGGTCTGGATGATGGTGCTGGGGGCCCTCCTCACCGAAGTGAGCGAGAAGCTGACGACGGTCGGACTGATCCAGCAGCTCAGCGGTGGCCTGGGCTGGCTTATGATGATCATCATCCTCCTCGGCATCGTCGCCGCGAACGTGCTGAACAACTACGGTGGCATGCTGACCGTCGACACCATCGGCGGCACCTTCCGCACCAAAGCGGCTACGTCTTCCGCGGCGCGCGTCGCGATGATCATCGCCTTTGCGGCGGTTGGCGTCATCCTGGGCATTATCGCCGCCGGCAACTTCAACGCGAACCTGACGAACTTCATTGTGTTCCTCACCTACCTGGTTGTGCCGTGGACCGCCATCAACCTGACCGACTTCTACCTGGTGCGCCATGGTCACTACGACCCGGAAGCCTTCTTCCGGCCCCAGGGCTACGGCGGGAGCAACTGGCTCGCGCTCGGGGCCTTCGTGCTCGGCGTCCTTGTCGAGATCCCGTTCATCAACTCCTCGCTCTACGAAGGCCCTATCGCGAAGGCGCTCGGTGGCGCCGACATCTCGTGGGTCTTGGGCCTGATCGTGGCGGGTGGACTCTACCTGGCCTTCTCCGGAAACCGGCGCGTCGCGGCGTAGCCGAACCGCGCGAAGCCCCGGCGCCGATGGCGCCGGGGCTTCGCTATTCATGCTTTGGCGCGCGCAGGTGGCCTTCGCCCTCCGCGAGGCTATCGCCGCTCTTGCGCATCGGCACCCCCGGCGGGCGCTCGTGCCAGCATGCGAACCTCCAGATGGGACGCGTCTCCCAGCCGAGCCGTCCGCAACGGAATGTGACAGTCGCTGCATCTGCGGACCCTGCGACAATGTGTCTGCAGGTTGCGCAGTAATGGCGATCGATCGCCGCTGCCCCCTTTGCGAAAGAATGCCCAGGGCCAATCCCTTTGGAGCACGCGCCAGGTGGCGGCGTATGGTATAGTTCTCTACATATCCTGCAAGCCTCGCCCCATATCGGGCCAGGCAAGTGGATATTCGACCCTGGGAATCCAGGTCCTTTCGGCCACGGTCATTCGGCAACGTTCGTGTCTCCATCCGCCGCAACGACCCTGGGCCGGTCTGCCAAGGAGCCCATTGTCGGTTGACGCGGCCGGCGACCTGCCCAAGTTGCGATTGACCGCTTGGATGCTGGATGTAGGGCCTTGTGCACGGTTTCACATCTGCGTCGTGCTGAGATATTCTGCATTCGGAGGATGCGCCCGGGCCGCACGACCTGCGCCGCCACCAAGGCGGTCGCGCGCTGACGCGCCTACCGGGGTCCGCCCAAGGCGCCGGATGCCTAAAGCATTTCCTGAGCAGGGAGGCAACGACCATGACCAAGGACGACCCCGAGAGCCTCGGCGAGTGCCTTTGGTCGCCTGAGAGGCGCGTCGGCATGGTCGGCCTCCTGTCGCTTGTCGCGAAGTGGCGGGTGGTCGACCGGTACCCGCGCAGCAGCCTGCACGGCGGAGCGCTGGTCGCCTTCATCGGCGGCCTGCTCTACATCTTTTCCCCCCAGGCGCGTGACGGCGTCTCGCTCGTCATCACGACCGCCGGGTTCAACATCATCATCGTCGTCGTTGCCGCAGCGCTGCTCGCAATCTGGTCGGTCGTCGACCGAGGCGAGCCGAGAGCGGCAAGCACGCCGAACGTCCTGCACTCGCATTAGCGATCAGAGGGGGCGGCCGGGCCGCCCCCTCTGCCAGTCCCAACCACTTGGAGGTGCCCGTCGTGGGGGAGATCGTACGTTACCAGCATTCCTTGCAGCACACCACATCGTGGGTCAGGCCGAAGAGCGCCAGGGCCCTGCTCGTGCGGACGCTGCGCAAGGAGTTTGACCAGAGCGCGTTCGCTGCCGAGGAGATCGCCGACGAGAGTCTTGCCTGGATGAGCACGGTCCAGGGGCTGACGCTTCCCGGCTCGGTCAGCCTTTCCGTACCGGAGACCGCCTCGCGCCGCTATGCCCCGGTGCGCCGCCGCCTGGCTACCATCACGGCCGTGGACGTGGACGAGGACGCCGAGATCTGGCAGGAATACGGACTCGCCGTGCTGCAGCGTCGGCGTCTGATCCGCTGGCTCTACGAGATCTACCGCCAGGGCGGATTCGCGTCGCTGACAGAACTCGCCGCGTGGGCGAACCTGACCCCGACAGCGCTTGAGCACCGCCTCGCGCCTGTGCGCGAACTTGGCATCTGGCTGCCCCATGTGGGCGGGCCGAAGAGCGGTGACGGCCTACAGGCGCTCGACGCCTGGCTGGTGCGTCGCTACCTCGAATTCGGCGACGTCTCCCTCGAGCGAAGCGTGCTCGGCGTCAGCGAGGGATCCTTCCGCCGCATGCTGCGGCGCCTGGGCCAATTGATCGCAGACCCGCAGGGTCACATCCCCGCGTATTCCGATGTGGAGCACGACCACCTGCGGCAAGTCGCGCGCTGGGCCGACCAGCACCCCAGACTTCGTCACCAGCTGGCGACCCTGCTCGACGAGTGGCTGACGCCCCTCGGCAAGAGCCCTGTCGACACAAGCGCCTTCACGGGTGCCGAGGGACAGCGCTACCTCAGATGGCTCGGCGAGACCGTCGAGGACCTCGGGCTGCGGACGCTCCAGGAGAACGAGATGGCGTTCTTCGCGCTTGCGGCCGACCAAGGCGCAGGTGCACGTCTCGACTCGGCGCGGATCCTGCCGGTGCACCTCAGCTACTTCACGGAACAGGACGCCGCGGCCGGCTATCGCGGCAAGTCGCGCCGGCGCGTCTTCGAGCTCAAGTTCGGCCGCATCGAGCGCTACGCCAACGAGGCTTGGCAGCAGGGCGCACTGCTCTCGCTGCCCGACCTCTCGTTGCTGATGGGCATGCACACGGCCGCGATCCGCCGCAAGATCCTGGCGCACGAGGGGCGCTTCGTCCCCACGCGCGGGCGCATCTGGCACATCGGCGCGCGGCCGCTGCGTCGCGACCTGCACCCGAAGAAGGCCGCCTCGCAAGCCTGAAGGGAAACGGCGGGCAGCCCTGCGTGCGCATCGCCTTTCCGCTCAGGCAGGCCCGCACCATTGGCCCAGTTCACGATGGCCCTGCAGGAGCGGCGACCGGCTGCCGATGGCCTCTGCCTCGGGCGGCAGGCGCTCCCCCCAACAATGTCTGCGGCGCGCGGCTTGCAGAGCCATGCGCCGCCGATCTCTACAGACCCTGCTCCTCGAGCCGTCTGGCGGCGCGAAGGAGAGGCGGCACGACGTCCGTCGCGAAGGCGGCGGGCGCCAGGCGATGGCCCGAGGCAGACGCGTTGAGCGCCCAGCGCAATTCGCCCGTCCTTGCATACACCGGCACGGCTGCGGCCGTGAGGCCTTCCTCGAGTTCGCCGTCGGAAAGCGCCCAGCCCTGCCTGCGGATCTCCTGCAGGGCACCCAGAAGAAGCTGGAGGCTGGCGATCGTGCGCGTCGTGAATGCCGCCGGCGGCGAGTTGGCATACAACTCGGCGAGGGATTCGGCCGGCAACTGCGCCAGCAGCACCTTGCCGATCGCGGTCGCGTGGGCGGGCAGGCGCGCGCCCTGGCTCAGAGGCACCCCCGCCGCTGAGCCGGGCGGCTCCCGCCAGAGGTAGAGCACCTCGCGCCCCTGCAGAACCCCGAGGCTGATCGCCGTCCCCGTCTCGGCCGCCAGTTCGCGCAGGGCACCGGCCACAGCCGGCGCGACCACGGAGCGCGGCCCGTGCGAAAGACGGCCGAGCGCGGCCGTCGCGACGTATGCGCCGCGGTGGTCACGCTCCACGTACCCCAGGACCTCGAGGCTCAGGAGAAAACGGCGCACCGTCGCCTTGCCGAGGCCGAGACGCCTGCTGAGTTCCGCCAGCGTGAGCGGCTCGGGACTGCCTCCGACTTCGGCCAGAAGGCGCATCGTACGCTCCACGGTCCGTAGGGGCCCGTCCAATTCATCACCCTCTGTTTCATTGTGCGATACGACCTGCGCCAAGACAAGCGAATGATCACCTGTGCTGGACGCTTCATATCTCCAAGTGGTACGATCGCGCTAGATCTTTCGTGGAATGGATGTGGTCTTGGGTGGCTCTGACGGCGATAGGTCCGGATTACTTCGACGTCGACAGCCTGCTCACAGAGGAAGAGCGGGCCGTCCGGCAGATGGTGCACGACTTCGTCGCCGCGGAGGTCATGCCGACCGTGGGCGAGGACTGGCTCAAGGGCCGGTTCCCGATCGAGCTCGTCCGCAAGATGGGCGGTCTCGGCCTGTTCGGTCCGACCCTGCCCGAGGAGTATGGCGGAGCGGGCATATCGCAAGTCGCCTACGGCATGATCATGCAGGAGCTTGAGCGGGGCGACTCCGGCCTTCGCTCGTTCGCATCGGTGCAGAGCGGTCTGGCGATGCACGCCATCTACCGTTACGGCACCGAGGAGCAGCGCAGGACCTACCTCCCGCGCATGGCCAAGGGAGAACTCATCGGTTGCTTCGGACTGACTGAGCCGGACGCCGGTTCGGATCCCGGCACCATGCGCACGCGCTGCCGGCGCGTCGGAGACCACTGGGTGCTCAACGGCGAGAAGCGCTGGATCACCTCGTCGCCGATCGCCGACGTCATGGTCATCTGGGCCCTCGACGAGGAGGAGAAGGTGCGCGGCTTCATCGCGCCCAAGGGTACGAAGGGTCTTTCGGCGCCAGCGATCGAGACCAAGATCTCGATGCGCTACTCCGCGACCGGCGACATCGTCCTCGAGGACGTGGAGCTGCCCGAGGAGCTCCGCCTGCCCGAGGCGAAAAGCCTCGCCGCGCCGCTAACGTGTCTCACCCAGGCGCGCTTCGGGATCGCCTTCGGTGCCGTCGGCGCAGCCATGGACTGCTTCAACGAGGCGCTCGACTACGCCCAGAACCGCATCGCGTTCCACAAGCCGATTGCCCAGACCCAGCTGATGCAGCAGGCCCTGGTCGACATGCTCTCGCTGACGACGCGCAGCCAGTTGATGGCCCTGCGCCTCGGCCAGCTCAAGCAGGAGGACCGCTTCAACTACACGCAGGTGTCGCTCGCCAAGCGCGACAACGTGCGGGCGGCGCTGCAGACCGCGCGGATGGCGCGCGAGCTGCTCGGCGGCAATGGCATCACAACCGAGTACCGCGCGATGCGCCACATGGCCAACCTGGAATCGGTCGACACCTACGAAGGCACCTACGAGATCCACACCTTGATCGTGGGCCGCGACATCACAGGGCTGAACGCCCTGGGCTAGCGCCTTGACCGTGCCTGCGGCCAGGAATAGAATGGCGGCAACGCCCTAGCGTGCCGCAGATGAAGGCCCGTGCCCAGGAGGCCGCCCAATGGCAGCCTCCCGGCGCGGGGCCTCGCGTGTCCAGACCGCCCGCTCCCTGAAGGGAGTGCAGGGCAGTTGCGCGAACCGATCCGACGGTGCAGTGGGCGCCTTTCGCCTCGTCAGGCGGGAGGCGTCGATTTCCGAGCAGGAGGCAGGTCATGGAGACGACCTACGACCCGAAAGCCATCGAGCGCAAGTGGCAGGCGCGCTGGCAGGAGACCGGCGTCTACGAAGCCGATCTCGAACACGCCAAGGCGCCCTACTACAACCTGATGATGTTTCCCTACCCCTCCGCCGAGGGTCTGCATGTCGGCAACGTCTACGCCTTCACGGGCGCGGACATCCATGGCCGCTACCAGGCGATGCGGGGCAAGGACGTGTTCGAGCCGATGGGGTTCGACGCCTTCGGCATCCATTCCGAGAACTTCGCCATCAAGCGCGGCATCCACCCGAAGACGCTGATCGCCGGCAACGTGCTGCACTTCCGTGAGCAGCTCAGGCGTCTTGGCGGGCGCTTCGCCTGGTCCCATGCCGTGGAGACGACCGATCCGGACTACTACCGCTGGACGCAGTGGATCTTCCTGCAGTTCTTCAAGGCCGGCCTCGCGCAGCGGCGCAAGGCGCCGGTCAACTGGTGCCCGTCCTGCAAGACGGTGCTCGCCAACGAGCAGGTCATCAGCGGCCGGTGCGAGCGCTGCGACAGCGAAGTTGTGCAGCGCGAGTTGGAGCAGTGGTTCTTCGACATCACGCGCTACGCCGACCGCCTTCTGGACAACCTCGACCACCTCGACTGGTCCGATGTGATCAAGACCGCGCAGCGCAACTGGATCGGTCGCAGCGATGGAGCCGAGTTGCGCTTCCCGCTCGCGCAAGACCCCGAGACTGAGATCGCGGTATTCACCACGCGCCCCGACACTGCGTACGGCGCGACGTTTCTGGTCCTCGCACCGGAACACCCCTTGGTGCGGAAGCTGGCCACCCCCGAGACGGAGGCGGCGGTAGCGGAGTACGTGCGTCAGGCGGTCGCGCGGAGCCAGGAAGACCGTATCGGCGGTCAGGACAAGACCGGCGTCTTCACCGGCGGTTACGCCGTGAACCCCTTCAGCGGCCAGGAGATCCCGATCTTCATCGCAGACTACGTCCTCTACGGCTACGGCACCGGCGCGATCATGGCCGTGCCGGGCCACGACGAGCGCGACTTCGCGTTCGCCACGGTCCACGGCCTGCCGATCGTGCGCGTTGTGGCGGGGCCGGACGGCGACAGGTCCCCCTTGGCGGAGGCATACAGCGAAAGCGGCATCGCGATGGCGTCAGGCCCGCTCGACGGTCTGCCCACCCCAAAGGCCAAGGAGGCGGCGATCCGCATCGCGGAGGAACGCGGCATCGGCCAGCGCCACCGCACCTACCACCTGCGCAACTGGCTGATCTCCCGCCAGCGCTACTGGGGACCGCCGATTCCTGTCGTCTACTGCGAGAAGTGCGGCATCGTACCGGTACCGGAAGACGAGTTGCCCGTCCTGCTGCCCGACGTGCAGGACTTCGTGCCGAAGGGCACGGGCCAGAGCCCCCTGGCAGCCATCCCGTCGTTCGTCGAGACGACCTGCCCTCGCTGCCACGGACCGGCGAAGCGGGAAACCGACGTCTCGGACAACTTCCTCGACTCCGCGTGGTACTTCCTGCGCTATCCCTCGAGCCACGACGACCGGAGCGCCTTCGACCCCGCGCTCACGCGCAAGTGGCTGCCTGTCGACAGCTACATCGGCGGCAAGGAGCATGCGGTGCTGCATCTCCTCTACACCCGTTTCGTCTGCATGGCCCTGCACGACCTCGGCTACCTCGACTTCGAGGAGCCGTTCAAGCGCTTCCGCGCGCACGGCGTGATCGTCCGCGGCGGCACCAAGATGTCGAAATCCAGGGGCAATGTCGTGAACCCCGATGAATTCTTCGACCGCTACGGTGCCGACACGCTGCGCTCCTACCTGATGTTCATGGGCCCGTACGAGGAGGGCGGCGACTTCTCGGACCAGGGCATCGAAGGCCTCTACCGCTTCCTGAACCGCGTCTACCACCTGGTGCGCAAAAATGTTGCGGGCTCCAGCGCCAAAGCCTCCGATGAGGCTGTGCGGCTACGCCACCAAACCATTCGACGGGTCACCGAGGACATCGAGGGGCTCAAGTACAACACGGCCCTCGCGGCCCTGATGGAGTACCTGAACGGCCTGCAGCGCGAGAGCGCCGTGGCCCAAGAGGACCTGCGGACGCTCGTCCTGCTCCTCGCCCCCTTCGCCCCCCACCTGACCGAGGAACTCTGGCAGGCTCTTGGACAGCCCTATTCGGTCCACCAGGCCGCCTGGCCGGCCTACGACGCACAGGTGCTGGTCGCCAAGACCGTCACAGTGGTGATCCAGGTGGACGGGAAGCTGCGCGACCGTCTGCAGCTGCCCGCGGGCCTGGGCGAGGAGGCGGTGCGTCAGGCCGCTCTGCAAAGCGATGCGGTGCGGCGTTTCCTGCCCGAAGACGCGAGCCTGCGCTTCGTGCATGTGCCTGACCGGCTGCTCAGCATCGTCACACGGTGAACTGCCCCCTTCGATGGCACAAGGAGGCCCGGGGCCAAGCCCCGGGCCTCCTTGTGCCGCTCACTTTCAGCCTTGCGCGTGCACGAACTCGGCGTCGACCTCGATCTTGACCTGGTCGCCGACCAGGACGCCACCGGCCTCAAGCGCCACGTTCCAGCTGAGGTTGAACTCCTTGCGATTGAGCTGCCCTGTCGCGGACACTCCGATGCGGTCGTTGCCCCATGGGTCCTTGACCGCCGGCGTGATCTCGGCGTCGAGGGTGATTGGCAGCGTAACACCGCGGATGGTCAGGTTGCCCCCCACGCGGTAGCTCGCGCCGGATACGTGCTCCACCTTGGTCGTTTCGAAATGCAGGTGCGGGTGGTTCTCCACGTCGAAGAAATCCGCGGACCTGAGGTGCGTGTCGCGTCCCTCGTCGCGCGTCGCGATAGATGCCGCCTCGATGTCGACCTTGGCCGAGCGCAGCACTCCATCCTCGACCTCCGCCGAGCCGGTCGCCTTGTCAAAGTGACCACGTACCGTCGCAATCATCATGTGACGAACCGAGAAGCTGGCGCTCGTATGGGAACTGTCAAGCTGCCACTCCATGGCCATCCCCCTTTTTGGTGGTTCCTTCCGCCAGTCGCATCGTATCTTGAATCGCTTTACATTGTCAAGTATATTTGTGGTGGAGATGATCCCATGGAACAAGAATTCTGCCCCGTTCACGAAGCCATCCAGTTCCTGCAGGAGAAGTGGGTGCTGCACATCGTGCGCAGCCTCCTCGAAGGGCCACGCGGCTTCAACGACCTCTCCCGCTCCGTCGGCGGATGCAATCCGGCCACACTGGCGCAGCGTCTGGACCACCTCTGCGAGATCGGCGTGGTGCGCAAGGAAGTGCAGTCGCTCATGCCGCCGCGCACCTTCTACCACCTGACCGGCGCTGGCCGAGAGTTGCAGGACGTGATCGCCGCGATCGACCGCTGGGCGACCGCGCATCTGCGCCCCGGCGTCGAGCTGTCGCACCCGGTATGCGGGGGCGGGGAGTTGCAGAGCACGATCAGGCCCGTCTAGATCCCCTTCACCTTCACCGCCAGCAGAAAGAAGGCAAGCGCGTCCCAGCCGGCATGCGCGACGATCGCCGGCCAGACGCTGCGTGTGCGCAGCACACCGGCCGCAAGGGCCACGCCGAGGGCGACGTAGAACACGAACTGGAGCGGCTGCAGTCCCCAGGCGACATGCGCCATGGCGAAGCCGAGACTGGAGAGCAACACCGCGAGCCATGTGGCGCCTGGCCACATGCGCCTGAGGCCCGCGAGCAGATAGCCGCGGAATGTGATCTCCTCCGCAAAGCCGGCGCTGGCGGCGATGAGCGGCCCTTCCCACCACGCGTGCAGCTGCCTGGCCACCGCCAGTTGGCTGTGCACGTCCCCTGTGTGCAGCATCAGGCCGAACACGATCGACGCCAGCACAACGAAGAGGAACAGAACCACGCCGTCGCCCAGGTGGCTGAGGCTGGGCCTGCCGAAGCCCACCTCCTTGAGCGTCACCCGCCGGTGCATGAAGAGCCAGGCGATCGCGAAGATCGCCAGTTCCCCGATGGACGACACGATCGCAAGTTCAGGTCCGCTCCGGGTCAGGCCCCTGACGGCCCTCAGGCCCTGAAGGGACACAGGCACGCCGTGCACCAGCAGCACTGCTGCGGCAGCCACGATCTGCGCCCCGAGATAGGAGCAGATCAGCATGAAGAGAAGGCGCCAGCCGCTCAGCCGCACGGGGAGGTACTCATGCGGCGGCCGGGTCATTTATTCGCCTTCCGGGCGAAGCCTGTCGAAGTTTGCATGCCCGTATCATACCGCAGGCCATGCCTGCGGGGCTGCACCGTGAGACCGCCGCACGCCATGCGCGGCGGTCTCGTCTTGGCGAAGTCAGGCCGACTTGGCGATCAGGTTCAGGGCAGATCCGGCTTGGAACCATTCGATCTGCTCCTGGCTCAGGCTGTGGCGCAGTTCGACTTCGTCGCGCGTGCCGTCCTCATGGCTGAATACAGCCCTCAGATTGCGGCCGGGCGCGAGGTCTTTGAGATCGAGGATGCTCACGCGGTCGCCCTGGCGGACGAGTTCGTAGTCGTCGCCGTGCACGAAGGCAAGCGGCAGGATCCCCTGCTTCTTCAGGTTGGACTCGTGGATGCGCGCAAAGCTGCGGGCGATGACGGCCGCGGCGCCGAGGTACCGCGGCGACATGGCCGCGTGCTCGCGCGAGGAGCCTTCGCCGTAGTTCTCGTCGCCGACCACCACCCAGCGGAGACCGTGCTGCTTGTAGTCGCGGGCGATGGCGCTGAGCGTTTCCTCCTTGCCCGTCAGTTGTGAGATCCCGGAGCCGTTCTTGCCTGTGAAGGCGTTGAGTGCCCCGAGGAACATGTTGTCGCTGATGTGGTCGAGGTGGCCGCGGAAGCGGAGCCACGGACCCGCCGGGGAGATGTGGTCGGTGGTGCACTTGCCCTTGGCCTTGAAGAGCAGCGGCAGGTCGAGATAGTCCTTGCCGTCCCAGGGCGCAAAGGGCTCAAGGAGCTGCAGGCGGTCCGACGCGGGATCGACCGCCAGCGTGACCGCGGCGGTGCTGGCCGGTGGCTCGACGTAGCCGCGGCGCGAGCGCACGAATCCGGCCTGCGGCACGTCGGGCGCCTCGGCGGGCGGATCGAGCCGGAACTGCTCGCCGTTCGCTCCCTCGAGCGTGTCGTGCAGCGGGTCGAAGTCGAGGCGTCCGGCGATGCCGTATGCCACGACCACCTCCGGACTCGCGATGAACGAGAAGGTGTTCGGGTTGCCGTCGTTGCGCGCCGGGAAGTTGCGGTTGTACGAAGTGATGATCGAGTTCTTGGGCTTGTCGCTGCCGGCCACCTTGCCGTCGTCGCCGTCGACGTTCTCCACCTCGTCGCGCTGCCACTGGCCGATGCACGGGCCGCAGGCGTTGGCGAGCACGGTACCACCGATGGCCGCGAACACATCGAGGAGACCGTCACGCTCGATGGTGCGGCGCACCTGCTCCGACCCGGGCGTGACCATGAACGGGATCGGCATCTTGACGCCGTGCGCGAGGGCCTGGCGCGCCACGTCCGCCGCGCGGGTCAGATCCTCGTACGACGAGTTCGTGCAGCTGCCGATCAGCGCGGCGGACAGGCGACGCGGGAAGCTGCCCGCAGCGGCCTCCTGCTTGAGCGTTCCGGTCGGCCGCACGAGGTCCGGCGTGTGCGGACCGGTCACGTTGGGTTGCAGCGCCGTCAGGTCGATCTCCACGAGCTCGTCGAAGTAGCGGGTGGGGTCCGCCAGCACCTCCGAGTCGGCCTGCAGCAGATCCCTGTTCTGCTCCGCGAGCTGCGCAAGTTCCGCGCGCCCGGTGGCGCGCAGATAGGCCGCCATCCGGTCGTCGAACGGGAAGATGGATGTGGTGGCACCGAGTTCGGCACCCATGTTGGTGATCGTCGCCTTGCCGGTGCAGCTGATGGTCTGGGCGCCTTCGCCGAAATATTCGACGATCTTGTTGGTGCCGCCCTTGACGGTCAGCTTGCCGAGCACGGCCAGAATGACGTCCTTCGGCGCGGTCCAGCCGTTCATGCGCCCCTTGAGGTGGACGCCGATGCGTTTGGGATAGAGGACCTCCCAGGGCAGTCCCGCCATCACATCGACGGCGTCGGCCCCGCCGACCCCGCTGGCGAGCATGCCGAGGCCACCCGCATTCGGCGTGTGCGAGTCCGTGCCGATCATCAGGCCGCCCGGGAACGCATAGTTCTCGAGGACCACTTGATGGATGATGCCTGCGCCGGGCTCCCAGAAGCCGAGACCGTAGCGCTGTGCCGCGGAGCGCAGAAAATCGTACACCTCGCGGTTCGAGATCACCGCGGCTTCGGTGTCCATCTCAGCGCCGACCCGCGCGGTGATCAGGTGGTCACAGTGCACCGTGGCAGGCACCGCGGCCTGTGCACGGCCCGCGTGGGCGAACTGAAGCAGGGCCATCTGCGCGGTGGCGTCCTGCATCGCGATACGGTCCGGGCGCAGGGCGAGATAGCTCTTGCCTGGTTCAAGGTCCTGGGCCGCGGCGTCCGCGAGATGTCCAAGCAGGACCTTCTCGGTCAGGCTGAGCGGCCTGCCGAGGCGTCGCCGGACCACCGCCAGGTTCTGTGCGGTGCGTTGGTACACCGCGCGAACCAGGTCGGGGCTCGACTCGATCGTCGTCATCACGAAATCCCTCCTGAAAGAACGCGTGCGCGCTTCGCACCATGTACCATTTTACATGCTGCAATTTGCGATATCGCACCGATGTCATGCAGAATCGCAATAGCCGCCCCAGGATTGCGTACAGGCGGTCGGGCAAGGGCCCGTGCTCGCCGTCCGCGAAAAGTGCCGTGACTCCCGGGAGGCGTCAACATTGACCGACGTCCCGTTGCCGACGCAGCGCCCGAGGCCCACCGACTGGCGGCTCATGATGACGCTCTTCCTGTTTACGGGCCTGGCCGAATCCCTCGCCTTTGGCCACTTTCAGGCCTTCACGCCGCTCTACCTGCACGAACTGCACGTGCCCGCGAGCCAGATACCCGCGTGGACAGGTTTCCTTGGCATGATTGGCTTCATCCTCGGCATCCCGCTGCTGCCGTTCTGGGGCCCCTTGGCCGAGCGGGTCGGGCGAAAGCCGATCATCGTACGCAGCGCCGTGATCGAAGCCGTGATGTTTCTCATCGCGAGTCAGGCCGGCTCGCCCTATGCGCTCGCCCTGGCGCGTTTCCTGTCGGGCTTCGTGATGGGCAACACCGGCGTGATGCTCGCGCTGCAGTCGGAGGTGTCGCCGCCGAAGCGCGTGGGCCTCGCGATTGCTCTCGTCAGCGCCGGGCCCTCGATCGCCATCGCTGCCGGACCGCTCCTGGGCGGCCTCGTAGCGACCAGCTTCGGGCTGCGCAGCCTCTTCCTGCTCGACGCCGCCCTGACGGCCTTCAGCGCCCTTCTCCTGATGCTCTTCCTGCATGAGCCCCCGCGCGCGCCCAATCCCGCCTCGACGGGTCGCCTCGCGCTCGGCGCCGTCCGGGACGTTCTGGGCATCCCGCCTGTGCGCAACCTCTTTCTCGTCTACTTCCTGTTCTCGCTCGGACTCAGCGCCATCCAGCCCTTCCTGCCGCTCTGGATCCATGTTCTGCAGGGGCGGCCCGCCCCAGCCGTGCTGCATGGCCCAACCGCCTATATCGTGGGCCTGTTGCTCACGCTGGGCGGCATCGCCATGGCGGCGGGCACGCCGTTGCTCGGCTGGCTCGGCGACCGGTCGGGCGTGCGGCTGGCCCTGCTTTTGAGCCTGCTCGTGAACGGTGTCGGAGCGGCGGGGCAGGCGGCCGCGCCGAACCTTGCCCAGTTCGCCGTGTGGCGCATGGTGCAGGGCCTCGGCCAGGGTGGTGTCGGCGCCAACATCATGACGACTCTCGCCCGCATCGCGCCCCCCGAACGTCGCGCGTCACTCATGAACCTCGGACTGCTGCCGCAGCAGGTGTCCTGGTTTGTCGGTCCCCTGCTCGGCACTGCCCTCACGCAGCTTTACGGCCTGCAGGCGATGCTGCTCGCTGCCGCCGCGGTCGCATTCCTGAGTTGGCCGCTCGCCGCGCTTTGGCTGCCGCGGCTGCGAAGTGCGGCCGATGAAGGCGGCGGAAAGTGAAAGCCGGGCGGATCGCGCCACCCGGCTGGCGAGACGTCAGACGATGAGCAAAGGCACTGTCAGGTAGTGGGCCAGTTGCTGGCTCACCGAGCCGAGGACGAGCTTGGCGAGGCTGGGCTTGCGTCGCTTCCCCACCACGACCAGGTCGAAACTCTTGGCCACTTCCGTCAGGACGGCATGCGGCACGCCTTCGCGCAGGATTTCATTTGCAACGTTGCGGCCGCCCAAGGCAGCCCGCGTCGCGGCAAAGACCTCGTGTCCGTACTTTGCGGTCTCCTCGCGCCAGACCGTCTCGTTGTAGGCGATGGCGGCGTCCGGGAAATATTCCGTAGGATTGCGCAGCACGGAGATCAGGGTGATCTCGACGTCCGCGGGAAAGTTGGCCGCGATGAAGCCGGCCGCCGACAACGCGCCATCCGAACCGTCGGTCGCAAGCAGAATGCGCATGGTTCAAGCCTCCTCTGGTGAGGAACGCCACCGTCAACCTCATGTTAGCAGAGCCGCGCGACGGCTCCCAGGCCCGGTGCGGCGCGCAAAGCAACCCGGAGCCGACGCGGCGGGGATCACGGCGCCAGTCTCGCTGGCGAGGCAACCCCGCGCGCGGGGCACAAGATGACCAGCTGAAGCGCGAGCAGCGCCGGCACACCGCTCCCGACAGGCAGGCGCAGTATGCCCCCCGGGAAACCCTCGCGGGCGATGTGCGCCGATGCGTTGCGGTCCTTCCTTGCATCACGCCTCGCTGAACGACTCCGCAGGACTGACGCACCGCGGTCTGGAAGGTAGGAACTGACCAAGGAGGGCTCGGCTGTGGCAGACTGGCGGCACCTCAGACTTCTGCAACGTTCGATTCCCGGCTCGGCAGGGGGCAGCTACATCGAGCTTCCCTTCGAGTGCCCGGATCAGGTCGCGCTGCTGCAAATCGCGATCGAGGTGCAGGGCGGGCCGGACACGGTGATCGACTTCGGCCTGCTGGACCCGGACGGCGTGCGCGGCTGGAGCGGCGGCGCCAGGCGCGAGGCGGTCGTCGGGGCGCAACTCGCTACTCCGGGCTACCGGCCGGGACCGCTCACGCCAGGGCGCTGGGCCGTCCTTCTCGGTGCCTACGCCGTTCCGGCAGAGGGCTGCACGGTGTCGGCCCGCATCGCGTATCTGCCCCGCGGCGCCCGTTGGTTGCGCGGCGAACTGCACGTGCACACCATGCACAGCGACGGAACAGACGCTCCTTGGCAGGTGGCGGAGGCTGTCGCCGATCTCGGCCTCGACTTCGTCGCCCTGACCGACCACAACAACACGACCGCGGCGACCGGCTTCCCGGTGCGCCCGGACGTCTTCGCGATCTGTGGCATGGAGTGGACAACCCTCAAGGGCCACTGCAACCTGCTGGGTTCGCGCAAGCCGCTTGACGACTTCCGCGTGGCAACGACCGGACAAGCCCGCGCGGGTATCGCCGAGGCCCGCGCGCGAGGCGCCTTCGTCTCGGTCAGCCATCCGTTCGACGACAGTTGCCAGGGCTGCGACTGGGGCTGGGGCCTCGACCTCGATTTCGACGCCGTGGAAATCTGGAACGGACCCTGGCGCCCGTGCAACCAGGCGGCACTCGCATGGTGGCAGCAGGAGCTCGCGCGGGGCCGCCGCCTGCCGGCCATCGGCGGCAGCGATCGGCACGGTCCCCATCCATGGGTGCGCTACGGCATGCCGACGAACTGGGTGCTTGCGGCGGAGCCGACCACCGAAGCCGTTCTCGACGCCTTGCGCCACGGGCGCGTCGCGCTGAGCGTGGAGCCGGCGGGCCCGCTGCTGGATTTGCGCTCAGGTCCCCATGTGCAGGGCGATCTGGTGCCCGCGGGCGGCCCGCACGGCCTCGAGTTGCGCGCGAAGGTGCGGCCCGGCGACCGCTTGCGCCTGTACAGCGAGCGCGGTCTCGAACGTGAGGAAGTGCTCGCGCAGGAAGAGCTGGCGCTCGCCTTCGCCAGGGAGGACCGCCGCTTTTGGCGCGCGGAACTCTGGCGCTGGTTCGACGAGGTGCGCTACGAGCTGCCGGCGGCCCTCTCGAACCCGGTTTACTTCGCGCCGAGCGCCTGACGTCCCGTGCCGGACAGGAGGCCCAGCGCGACGAGGCAGGCGGCGCCCGAGATGTAAAACAGCATCTGGTAGCCGAGATGATCCATCGCAAGCCCGATGAGCGGTTCCGCGGCGACCGTCGCGAGTCCGGTCGCCAGGATGTAGAGGCCCGTGTAGGCGCCCATCTTCGTCTTCGTCAGGTCGGTCACCCATGGATAGCCGTTGATGTTCACGAGCGCCCAGCCGAGGCCGCCGACGAACGCGGCCAGGCGCAGCGCGAACAAGCTGGGCAGGAAGGGGATCGCCAGGAAGGCGAGACCCAGCACGAGCGCACCCGTCTGCAGTGTCAGCCTGCGTCCGATCCGTCCGGCTACCAGGCCGCTCGGGTAGGCGCCAAGCAGGTAGGCGACGGCGAAGATGCCTATGGTGATCACGGCAGTTGCCGAAGATACGTGCAGGTGGTAGACGCCGTAGGTCACGAAGAATGCGTCGACCGAACTCTCGCCCGCCGTCCAGAAGAAAATGGCGAGAAGCAGGTACACGCCGGTGCGATCCGCATTCCGCCAGACCTCCACCGCCGCCCTCCACAGATGGACGAGGCCGACCGTCTCCGACTGGGGAATGTCCTGGGGTTCGCGGATGCCGAGGCGCAGCAGGGCCGGAACGACGAAGAACAGTGCGCCGACGACCAGGAACGGGAGGTCGCGCGAGACCCTGTAGAGCATGGGGCCGCCAAAGAAGGCGAGCAGGGCGCCGATCCCCGCCAGCAGGTTGATGATGCCGTTCGCCTGACTCCGCCGCGAGGCGGGAGTGATGTCCGGCATCAGGGCGATCGTCGGAGCGTAGAAGATGTTGGAAGCAAAGGCGTAGATGATGTCGATCGTGACGAGAAAGAGCGCACCAAACTGCCAAGGCAGCATGAGAAACAGAAGACCCGCGATCGGCATGCCGATAACAATGTAGGGCATGCGCCGCCCCTGCCGCGTCCAGGTGCGATCGGATCGGGCCGCGAAGTAGAGGTTCAACACGAGTCCGGAGAGCGAGCGGAACGCTACGATCGCGCCGATCAGGCCGACGCTGGACAGGTAGTGGCGCAGGAAGAGCGGCACGTACGAGTTGTAGAGCGCGCTGGCCAGGGAGATCGAGAACATGCCGAAGCCGAGCAGGAACGTGCGGCGGACATTCAGCCGCTCACGGGGCACCGCTGTCAACACATTGCTCAAAAGCCGCAGCCCTCACGCATGGGCGCACACCTTCTTTGCTGGGTGACGGGAGGCACGAAATGGACCTTCGCAGCGAGTACGACTTCTGGCAGGCGGCACTGAGGCGCTTCAGCATCCTGGAAGAGCGGCCGATCGCACTGCCGCGGGTCGTCTGCGTCAAGGACGGCCAAGCCGCGCCGCCGCAGCCTCTCGGCCCGCACGGGCTCTGGCCCGACCCGCGCGCGGACGAGCTACAGGTGCAGCTGGAAAGCGAGGTGCCCTGGGCCGACGCCCGTCTGCGCCTCGACGTCGACGGCGAGGGGCTACTGCTGGTTGACGGAACCAGTCGCGCCGCGAGCAACGCGTTTCACCACCACGCCGACCTTCACCTGCCGCCAGGCCGGCACCAGTTGCGCCTCGAGGTCCTGCGCACCGGTCTCATGGGCGTCGAGGTCCCGTCGCCTCGCCTCCGGCTAGGCTGGCAGCGCATCGACCGCGAGGCCGAGGCGGCCGCCTACGATCTTGCGGCGCTCGCCGAGTGGACAATCGACGAGGGCACGCCGCCAGCGGCGGCCTCGCTGGGCCGCGACGGACTGCTCGATGCCTTGCGCCCCTTGCGCGCCTTGCCTCCCGATCGGCGCGTGCTGCAGGACTGGCTCGCGCGCCAAGGAGCATCCGCGGAGGAGGAGGGCCTGCGCCGTGCCCTGCGATCGCCTGCCGACGGCCTTCCCGCCCTGCGCGGTCCGGACAAAAAAGAGGTTGCCCAGGCGGTGCGCGAGGTGGCCGTCCGGCTCAGGCGCCTTTTCGCCGACCTCGGATCCCGCCTGCCCGCCGGCGTGGGAGATGTGGTCCCGCTGGGCCACGCCCACATTGACCTCGCCTGGCTGTGGCGCATGCAGACCGCCCGCAAGAAGGCCCGTCGCACGTACGCGACACAGGCCGAGCTCCTCGCGAACCATCCGGACTGGCGTCTCGGCGTCTCACAGCCGGAACTCTGGCAGTGGCTGCGCGAGGATGAACCCGAGCTTTTCCGGCGCCTGCAGTCCTTCGCGGCCGAGGGACGCGTCGAGCCCCTCGGCGCGACCTGGGTCGAGATCGACGGACAGTTGCCCGACGCGTCGGTGGTACTCCGCCATCTGCTCTACGGCCTGCGCTACTTCGCGGCCCACGTGGGCGAACGGCCGACCACGGCGTTCCTGCCCGACAGTTTCGGCTTCGCGGCTGGCCTGCCCACACTCCTGGCCGCAGCCGGCGTTCGCCACTTCTGCACCACGAAGCTGCGTTGGAACGATGCGACGCGCTTCCCCTACACCGACTTCAGATGGGTCGGTCCCGACGGCAGCTCCGTCCAGGCGCACATCTTCTCCGCCGCCGAAGGCGGCTACAACGCGCCTGTGACCGTGCGCGACCTGCGAGCGACCGCCGAGCAGCACGCCCGCGACGGAGGCCGCGGCCCCTTGCTCTACGCGTTCGGCTACGGCGACGGCGGCGGCGGGCCGACGCAGGAGATGCTCGAGCGGCTGCGCCGCTACCGCGATCTGCCCCTGATGCCGAATCTGACATGGCGCCCGCTGGCGGAGGCACTGCCGGAGGAAGCGACGCCGGCGCTGCGCGGTCCGCTCTACCTGGAGTACCACCGCGCCACGTACACGGCGCAGAGCTGGGCGAAGTACCTCTTGAGGCGGGCGGAGATTTGCCTCACGGCGGCGGAAACGCGCCGCACGTGGGTCAAGTCGGGCCTGACGTCCTCCTCGCCCGACTGGCGGATATTGATGCGTCTGCAGTTCCACGACATCCTGCCCGGCTCATCGATCGCATCCGTGTACAAAGACCTGCGCGACGACCTCGCTGGTCTCCTCGCACGGGCCAACCAGGGCGACAGGGCGTCGGTCGCGTCGCTCTGCGTCCCCGGGGAAGGCACCGCGTGCCTGGTTCTAGCCAACCGGGCGGGTTTCGGGTCCGGGCATTGCTTGGTCGAGGTGGAGCAGCCATATGCCCCCTTGATGGCCGACGGCAATCCGGGAGCCGCCCAGCGCCTGGGTGACAAGTACCTCGTTCAAACTCCTCCGCTGCCCGCCTTTGGCGTCGCCGCGCTGCCCGTCGGCCCTGTCGAGCCGCAGGCGCCTCATCCGGCCCAGCTGTGCGACGAGGTCTGGCTGGAGGGTGGCGAAGTCAAGGTCAGAATCGGCCCCGCCGGCATCGAGAGCCTGCTCTACAGGGGCGAGGAACTGCTCGCGGGCGTGGCGGGCATCGAGATGTACCGCCAGCACCCCGAACGGTTCGATGCATGGGAACTGGTGCCGCCTGATCTGCGCGTGCCGCTTGAACTGGACCATCTGCAGCCCTTGCGCGTCGAGTTCGGTCCGTTGCGCGACGCGGTGCTGCTCCGGCACTCGGGAGACGATGGTGTGCAGGTGCAGGAGAGGATTGCCCTCGAGCGCGAGAGCGGCCGGCTGACGGTGTCGATCAGCGCCAACGTGCCGGCGCGCCGCGTTGTCCTGCGCTACAGGCTGCCGTCCGTCCTCAGGGCGCAAGCGGTCACCGCCGAGGGCATGTGGGGTACTGAGTCGCATCCCACCGTGGGCGGCGGGCCGGGCGACGACGCTCGGTTCGAGTGGCCCGCCCAGCGCTTCGCGGACCTCTCGGAACCGCATCTCGGCTTGGCCCTGCTCAACGACGCACGTTACGGCCACGCAGTCGAGGCGGGAACTCTCTATCTCACCATCGCCACGTCGCCGCTCTATCCCGATCCCCACGCCGACGAAGAACCTGCCCCCGTCTCGCTCGAGATCCTGCCGCATCCAGGCGATTGGCGCGACGCGAACGTACTCGCGAAGGCGCATGTGCACGCGGCTGGCATCGACGCAGATCTCCGCGAGACCGTCCCCCTGGTGCCCTGCGGTCCATGCTCCGGCCTGGCGGGCAACGTGCGCCTGTTGGGTCTGAAGCCCGCCGAGGACGGCTCGGGAGACGTCATTGTCCACCTGGGCGAAGTGCATGGCGACCGCTGCGTCTGCGACCTCGGCTTCCCTTGGCGGATCGCCAGCGCCAGCCTCTGCCATCTGGTCAGCGAAGAACCGGACGGCCCAGACAGCCGTCTCACGCCCACACCGGAAGGGCGGACCTTGCAGGTCCGCTTCCTGCCGCACCAGTTGATCGTCCTGCGCATCCGACCAGTCAGGTAAAGTACGGCGCCGCGCACCGTACTTGGCCGGTGCCGGCGCCCTTAAATCTTTTGAAGCTGGTTCAGGTCCGGATGGCGATTTCGTCCCAGCTGGCGCATTCCACGATCGACACGAGCTCATGCCCCGACTTCTCGGCCCAGAGCGAGAGGTCGGTACGCGCGCCGGGATCGTCGCTCAGTACGACGAGGACACGCCCTCCGGCAAGTTCCCGCATCATGCGGATCGCCTCCATGAGTGGGCCCGGACAGAGCAGGCCGCGCGCGTCGAGAACGTCAGTGGTGACCGCGGGCATCGGTTCCACCTCCAATGGGACCAGGCGCTCACGCGCCCCTTCAGCATCATTGGCGCACGGCCAGGGCCGCACCGGCAACGACCGAACGGACTGGGCCCAACGGACCTGCTGGGCGACACGCCCCCCGCGCCGCTTGCACGTCGGACGATCGTGCCGCGTGAACCGGGACATGGCCCGGGTGGGCACCAGCCGCGGACCTCCGGCAGATGACCGCGGGCCACGTGGCCGACTTGCTAACCGCGTCCCGCGGCGCTATATTGTTAGTGTCGCTTTGGGCAGCTTGTCTGGGTCTACTGGCTCGTGTTTTGGCCATGTCTCCTGGCACTTCCAAGCGAACGATAAGAATGAAGGGAGTGCAGAATAGGACTTGGTCAAGACTCTCTATTTCGGCAACTTGCCGTGGTCTGTCAGCAGTGAGGACCTGACCCGTGCGGTCTCGCAGTACGCCGAGGTAATCGCGGCGCGCATTGCAACCGACCGTGAGACGGGCCGTTCGCGCGGTTTCGGGTTCGTCGAGGTTCCTGCCGACAAGGCGCAGGAAGTCATCGACGCCCTCAACGGCGCCGATTGGGAAGGCCGCGAGTTGACGGTCAACGAGGCGAAGCCCCGCGAGAACAGGGCGCCGGCTCCGCGCCGCTACTAAGCCGATATAACGTCGACGGACCCGGCTGCGTGCCGGGTCCGTCGTGCTTTGCTAGGGTGTAGCACATGCTTATGTGGTACACCCTAGAGTCCATGCAACAATATCTTCTGGGCATCGCGACGTTCCTGACGATCCTGGGCATGGTCCCGACAACGCTCGCCGCACGTGCGCGGCCCGAACTGCAAGGCCAGGTGGTCATCGTCGACGCCGGCCACGGCGGCCGCGACTTCGGTGCGCGGGTGACGGGAGTGGACGAGAAGGATCTGGTGCTGTCGATCAGCCGCAAGACCGCGGCTGCTCTGCGCGGGGCCGGGGCCAAGGTCGTCGAGACCCGCCGCGCGGACAGCAACCTCATTTCGCGCAGGCCCGAACCGAGCAACCTGCAGCGCATGAACCTGCAAGCCCGAGTCGATCTAGCCGCCCGAAACGAGGCGGACATTTTCCTCAGCATCCACGCCAACAAGTACTCGGACAGCTCGGTTCACGGGGCGCAGATCTTCATCGGCGAGAACCCTGACGCCGAACGTCAGCTTCTCGGCACCTGCCTGCAAGCCGAAATGTCCGCCGTGAGCGGCGGGCGGCGACAGCTCGATATGCTGCGGGACCTTTACCTGATGCGGCACCTGACGATCCCGGCGGCCTTGATCGAGGTGGGCTTCATGTCCAATCCGGCCGAACGCAGCCGCATGCTTGATCCGCGCTACCAAGACCAGGTCGCCCAGGCGGTCAGGCGGGGCGTGATGTGCTTCGTGCGCGGGCGCTCGGCACTGAACCTGCCACCCCACCAAACGAAGGATCCTATCGCGACGCCGGACGTACCTCCGGTCTAAACCTTTCTGCCGGCCTGCTAGGCTTATCGCTCGCCTGCCGTGCGCACAGACAGGGCTCATCGGCGTCCGCTGCTCGCTGCCCCATTAGGCTAAGGGGCGGCGCGCACGAACTCGCGGTTCACACCTTCGCTCGCGCCGAGCACCTCGGAGCCGAGGTCGTTGCAACCCACGATCCCGACGCCGAGTAGACGGCTCAGGTCCGTCGCAACCCCGTCCGGTCGTTCTGGGGCCAGGATGACGTAGTAGCCGAACGGTTTCACGGTGTAGCGGTTCGGCCCGTCGATCGCCGCCACCCGGCGGCCCGCGATGCGGTAGAAGTCGCCGCCACGGCCGAAGGTACGGGTGAGGCCGCCGATCATGGCCGCCAGGTCGATGCGCGGCGCGCCCACCTCACGCACCGCCATTTCCAAGACAACTGATTTGCATGAAGTGTATTCAATCAACTGACGGCACGTCCATGGGGTGGGCCATCGCGAGGGCTGCGATCGCAGGGCCGCGGAACGAGACGGCACTCGTCGCGTTCAGAGAGATGTTGCCAGGACCACGGTTCTCTCTATAATGAGAGATATCACTCTCAAAGTAGGTGGACCACATGGCTGATCTGTTCCCTGTCGGTGGCCCTGTGCCGGCCGAGGATGTGGTCGATCGGGCGGAGTTCATTGAACAGGTGGTCACGCGTCTGCTCGACCGTCACAGCGTGGTGCTTTCCGCGCCGAGGCGCCTCGGAAAGAGTAGCGTGGCTTATGAGATTCTGCGCCTTCTGAGAGAAGAAGAGGACTGCTACACGGCTGCAGTTGACCTCTCTACTGTTTCAACTGTGCGTGACCTCGCGGAACGGCTGATCGCCATGACGATCGCCAGCGTCGCTCCTGGTGTGCGGACTGCTCTGACAGCGCGGCAAGGACTCGGCAAGTTGATTCGCATGCCGGAGGTTCGGGCCAAGATGCACGACCTGGAGTTGTCGTTTTCTCTGCGTCCTGGCGAGGAACAACGGCCAGACGAGCTTCTCGACGAGGCGTTCAGTTTGCCGGAACGCGTGGCCAGCAGGGAAGGGCGCAGATTCGTCATACTCCTTGATGAGTTCCAGAGTGCCGCCGCAATCGGAGGACCTGCGCTTCTTGCGAAGATGCGCGGCACCTTTCAAGTCCAACGCCACACGGCGTTCCTCTTTCTCGGTAGCCAAGCCGGTACGATCGCACAGATCTTTGGCAACAGCAGTAAGCCCTTCTTCCGCTTCGCCACGATGCTTGACCTTCCCCCGGTACCAGATGAGGCCTGGAGGACGTACATGCGCCGTCGGTTGGCGGAGCGCAGGATCGCGATCGACGACGCAGCTATCGACGCTATCCTGGCGTACACGGGCGGGCACCCATACGACACCATGCTAGTGGCATACGAGGCCCACCTGCTCGCGAGGCGCTCTCGGCAGATCGACACCAAGATTGTCGGTGCGGCCTACATGGAAGCCGAAGCGCATCTCAACAGCATCTTCGAGGCTGAGCTGGACGCCCTTGGCTCGCGAGGGCGCGTGTTGCTCGGTCGCCTTGCCCGCAGTGAGCCGTTGTACGCCGACGAACGGGCTAGCGGGACAGTGGACCGCGCACTACGTGATCTCGTCCGCCAGGGCGTTATTCGTCGCATCGCTCGCGGGCGATACGAGTTTGTCGAGCCGATGCTCGCGAGACACATGCTGGGCTGAGGTGATTGAGGCATGCATCTTGAGGATGCTTGGTCAGCAGTGTTCTCTGAGGCTTGGGCGGCCTATCAAGACGGCACGATTCCGGTAGGTGCTGCATTCGTCGACGCCACGGGGCAAGTGCGCTACCGGGGCCGCAATCAAGTATTTTCGCCGAAGTCCGGGTCCATGCCGCTGCAGCATACGCGGCTCGCGCATGCGGAGATCAACGTGCTGGCGCAGGCCAGCCCTGCCGACCGGCTCTATGAGGGGATCTTGTATACCACCCTGGAACCGTGCGCCATGTGCGTAGGGGCCGCTGTAGTGTGCGGCGCCCGCCATATCCGGTACGCGGCAAAGGATGGTCCGACCGGTGCCACCGAGCTTCTCACTGTCCACCCTTTCTTGGCATCGAAGAACGTGAAGCTTGAAGGTACCCAAGGGGTTCTCAGCGCCGCATCCCTGGTGCTGATGACCGACTGGATACTGCGCGAGGACTCGAAGACAGCTGGCCGGACGCTCGACGCCTACCCCGCGCAAGACGCACGGGCCTTGGATCCAGTGCAGGAATGGTTCCGCGCGGGCCGTTTGCAAGCCATGGCGCAGGCCGGCGTGTCCTCAGACGCACTGCTGGCAGCGAAAGAGTCGGCGCCGCGCTGACCAATAGCGTGCGACGCCTAGTTGCCCACCGCACGGATCACACCCATCGGCGTCCGCTGGTCCCGCTGCCCCATGGGGTTATCCCGCAGGGCTGCGCGCACGAACTCGCGATCCACACCCTCGCTGGCGCCGAGCACCTCGGAGCCGAGGTCGTTGCAGTCCACGATGCCAACACCGACGCCGAGCAGACGGCTCAGGTCCGTCGCAACCCCGTCCGGTCGTTCTGGGGCCAGGATGACGTAGTAGCCGAACGGCTTTACGGTGTAGCGGTTCGGCCCGTCGATGGCCGCCACCCGCCGGCCGGCGATGCGGTAGAAGTCGCCGCCGCGGCCGAACGCACGTGTCAGGCCGCCGATCAGAGCCGCGAAGACGATGCGGGGGGCTCCCACCTCGCGCATCGCCATCTCCATCACAACCGGCTGGCCGATGCCCATGCCGTGTCGCGTGGTGTGCACGAAGTGTGAGATCAGCCGCGCCAAGGTCCGCGGTCTGACCTGCCACATGCCGACAGCCCGCCCCTGCGTAATGGAGACCACCTTTTCCGAGACGAAGGCGATGTCGCCCTGCCGCACGCCTGGCAGCAGGTACTGTCTCGCGATCGCCTGGATGTCCTGCCCGGAGCGCACCAAGGGAATCCGCACCAGCTGTCGCCGCACCGTGTGCTGGCCCACCTCGATGGTTCCACCGTCGATCCATTCGCTTTCCGCACCGGCATGCATCAAAGCGCCACCCCCTCGCGTCCGTCACCGTATGGCTGAGGGGGTAAAGAGGTGAACGGCGCGACGCCGGATGGCCTGGGTGGTCGCGCTAGCGGCCGAACGGCCGCCGCGACCGCCGCCACAGGTAGGGCAGGAACTCACGGACGGCGACGTCCGCCAGCACCAGGCCGGATGCGACGCTCCTGCCGTGTCGCAGAGCCGCCCGCAGATCCTCCTGCCGTCCGAGCCGCCAGAAGGCATAGGCGAAGCGCACATCGTGCCACGCCAGCAACCTCCTGTACTCAGCTTCAGGAATCGGCCCGTCCGGCGGCCCCAGGTCCGCAAGCATGCGCTGCATGGCGTCGTAGACCCTGCGCGCGTTCTTGCTGTAGCTGCTTCCCTCGTCGCGGTAGACCACGAGGGGCCAGGCAAGATGAAGGTCGTCTGTCAGCCGCGAAACGCGCATCCAGAAGTCCCAGTCCTCCGTTCCGTCGATGGCGGTCCGGAAGCCGCCCACTGCTTGCCACAGTTCGCGCCGCACCAGAACCGTCGAGGTCTGGAAGCGGTTCAGGCGCACGATATCGGCGAAGGCGATGCGTCGGCGCGGCAGCTCGGCCGGTGCCGGCAGGGGAGGCGCCTTGGCCGCGTCGCGCACCCAATCGCTCGAGCACATGCCGATCTCCGGCGCCGCGTCGAGGGCGGCGAGCTGTGCCTCCAGCTTGCCTGGCAACCAAAGGTCGTCGGCATCGAGAAACGCGAGCCACTCGCCACGCGCGGCGGCTGCAGCGGTGTTGCGGGCGGCGCTGGGACCGGTGTTCGCCTGGCGCAGCACCTTGACTTCGGGCAATTCCCGCTCGACGAGTTCCGCGGTCCCGTCCTGCGATCCGTCATCGACCACGACGATCTCGTACGGGGCAGCCGTCTGCGCGAGGGCGCTGCGCAGCGCCGGCACGATGGTGTCCCGCGCGTTGTACGCTGGCAGGACGACACTGATGCGGTGCACCTGGCGAACCACTCCTTGCTCACATACCCAGTCTCGCCTCCGGCAGGAGCGCCGCATGCGCTTCCAGAACGGCAGACAGGACATTCCACGCGAAGGGACAACGATGCATGCAGGCTGCCCAATCGTTTCAGCTCATCGTAGGCGTCGGCCTGACGATGCTGTGCGGCGCCGCGCTCACGTGGCTGGCCGAACGTTGGCACGTTCCCGACATCGTCCTCTTCCTCCTGCTCGGCGTAGCGCTCGGCCCCGCTCTCCTCGACGTCGTGCGTCCCGCCGATCTGCCACAACTGGCCCAGGGGGCCGTGCTCCTTGGCGCGTCGTACCTGCTGTTCGAGGGCGGCCGCAGCCTCGACGCCAAGGAACTGAGGTCGAGCTGGCGGGGCACGCTCCTGCTGGCGACGGTCGGCGTGCTGATCACGGCAGGGGTCGTGGCCTGGGCGGCCCACCTGGCGTTCGGCCTGACCCTGCGCCCCTCGCTCCTGATCGGAGCCGTCCTCGCCCCCACCGATCCGGCAGCCATCGTCCCCATTCTGGCCGCTCTGCCGGTTGCGCGCCGGCTAGAGGCCCTGCTCGTCGCGGAGTCCGCCGTCAATGACGCGACCGGTGCAGCACTCGCAGCCATGCTGGCAGGCGGTGGACAGACGGTCGCGTCCGGCCTCGGATCCCTGCTCTGGACCCTCGTGCTCGGCATGGCGGTTGGCAGCCTGGCAGGCACCGCGCTACACCTGGTCGAGCGGCGCCTCAGGGGGCCGCAGCATAGCCTGCGGCCGCTGCTGGCTCTCGCGGCCATGATCGCTGCGTATGCCCTGGCGACGGCGATCGCGGCCTCGGGCTTTCTTGCCGCCTTCGTCGCCGGTCTGCTCGCCGGACGCAGCCATCGCCGCCTCCTGAGCCGAGACCCGGTTGCAGGCAGTTTCTACGAGTATTCGGCAGGCATCTTCGGACGTCTGACACGGCTTGCAGTCTTCACGGTCCTCGGCGCAAGCCTGGTTCTGCCGGTGCTCGAGCGGTACGCCATCCCAGCGCTGCTGGTCAGCCTCGCACTGGTTCTGGTGGCAAGGCCCCTGACCGTGCTCGTCCTGCGTTTCGATTGGCGGGCACGCTTCAGCTGGCCGGAAATCGCTTTCTCAGCCTGGGTGCGCGAGACGGGGGTCGTGCCAGGCGCTCTCGCAGCACTGCTGCTGGCCGAGCACCAGGCCAACGCTTCCGTGATCGCCGCCTGCGTATTCGCCGCGCTCGTCGTCACCCTGCTCGGGCAGGCCCCCGCCACCGGGGCCGTCGCGCGGCGCCTCGGCCTTCTCTCCGGAGGACGCGGAGCCTAAAGACGTCTGGGCGGAAATGCGCGAGTTTCACAGCCCCACCAAGGGGAAAGCCCCGCCTCGGCGGTCAACCTGCCTCCGCACACGCGGCGGGTCCCGGCCCCCGCCGCTCGCCCAGAGCCAGACGCTTATGATACCCTGATACCAGGAATCGCCGAATTCCGAGCCGTGTGTCCGGCGGTTTCCGGAAGAGGTGCTATCTATGTTGCGTCTCTTTCCCGATCTCTCCGACGAACTTCTCATGCGTCTCTACCATAAGGGCGCACATGCCCAGTGGACATCCGACGATATCGACTGGGAGTCCCCAGTCTCACTCGACGAGCGCGGCAGCCTTGCGCTGGCACGCGTTCTCAGCCCGATCTACCTCGGGGAGCAGTCGGCCATGCTCGGTGCGGCCAACGTCCTGCCGCAACTCGCCATGGCCGGCGAATCCACCGCCCAACTCTACCTGACCACGTTCATCGGTGACGAGGCTCGGCATTTCGAAGTCCTGACGCGCCTCTACCGGCGCCTGGGACACGAGCCCGTCTCGATCCGCGCCCTGCCTGCGATGCTGCGCTACCATCACCGCCTGCGCCAGGGCGATCGCGTCGATTGGGCGTGGGGCATCCTGATCTCCGACCTGTTCGCCAAGCACTTCTACCAGACGTTCTCGCATGCGCAGGAGAACCTGCTCTTCGGCGGCATGTCGCGACGCATCCTGGTCGATGAGTCACGCCACCAGGCATTCTGCGACCACTACCTGGCGAGCGTCATGCCGCACCTCCCGCCTGAACGCAGGCAAGCCCTCAGGCAGATGCGCGACGAACTCCTCTCGATCATGGAGGACATGCAGGCCGTCCTGGGCGATGATGCCGAGGTACTGGGCTTCTCGGGACACGAGATGCTGGCGCAGGTCATGGAGGACGTGGCCATCCACGCAAGGCGCATCGGGCTCGACGGCGATCCTCCCCCAAGGGGCTCCGGCCGCCGGGCCCGCAAGGCGGCGGTGGATCTTGACGCACGGCGCGTGCGCAAGGCGGCGCAGCAGGCGGATCGTCCGATCCAGAGCAGCCTGGAGCCGGACTGCGACTGCACCGTCTGCCCTATCGCAGCGCTCTGCCAGAGTCGGCTCGTGCGGCGGGCTGCAGCCCGCTAGGTTCGCCACGCCTCGCGAGCCGCGGCCGGACAGCGCGCCGCGGCTCCATGTTCAGTCCGCCGTATCCAGGTCGCGCGGCGAGAAGGCGTTCGGCAGGAGCTCCGCCAAGGAGGTGCGACGCCACTTCCCGCCCTGCCCGACGAGCCAGACCGGCGCCGCCGCGTCCATGAACTCAAAGAGTACTTGGCGGCAGGCGCCACAGGGAGCGATGGGGCCCTTCGTCTCCCCCACCACGAGAATCTCCGCGAATTTGCGCGCCCCTCCCGACGCCGCCGCAAAGGCGGCAGAGCGCTCTGCGCACATGCTGAGGCCATACGAGGCGTTCTCGACATTGCCCGCCGCGACGATCCGACCGCCCGGCAGGCGCAGCGCCGCTCCCACCGGAAAGTGCGAGTAGGGCGCATATGCGCTCTCTTGCGCCTGCCGGGCCGCCTGGAGAAGGTCCTGCGGCGGTCCTTCACTCATGCGATCTCCTCCCGTCGGCCGTCATTCGTGTAGGCACAAAGAACGGCAGGCATCCTCCCCGGTGCCTCATCGCCGATCTCCCAGACGGATGCGAGACGCTCGAGTGCAGCCGCGAGCTGCTCGCCGCTCGCGGCGTGCACGCGGCAGATCTCGTCGCCCTGCCGCACCGTGGCGGCCAAGGGCGCGACGATCTCGACCCCGGAGGCGGCGTCGACCGCATCGCCCTTGCGCAGGCGCCCCGCGCCCGCAAGGCGGGCCGCCTCGCCGACGCCGCGCGCCTTGATGAGCCGCACCGTCCCGCCGCGTCCCGCGGTCAGGCTGCCTGTGCATGCAGGGCGGGGCCAGCGTCCAGGGTCGTCGAGGAATGCCAGGTCTCCGCCCTGCGAGGCAATCCAGCGCCGGAAGACATCGTACGCCTGCCCGCTCGCCAGCACTGAGGCGGCCCGCGCGCGCGCCGCGGGGCGGTCCTCGCCGACCACGGCATGCAGGGCTTCGGCGGCCAGCGCAGTGACCACCTCGCGCAGATCCTCCGGTCCTCCGCCCTTGAGGCAGTCGATAGCCTCGCGCACCTCGAGCGCATTGCCGACCGTGAGCCCGAGCGGCGCATCCATCCGCGTCAGGAGGGCACGCGTATCGCGGCCGAAGGCCGCGCCGAGACGAACGGCCAACGCCGCGAACGCCTCGGCCGAGGCCTCGTCGGGGAAGAAGGCCCCATCCCCCACCTTGACGTCGAGCAGCACGAGGCGTGAGGAGACCGCAAGCTTCTTCGACATGATCGAGGAGGCGATCAGCGGCAGGGACTGCACCGTCCCCGTCACGTCGCGCAGGGCATAGAGCAGGCGGTCCGCCGGGACGATGTCGTCGCTCTGCGCCGCGACAGCCAAGCCGTAGCGGCTGACGAGCGTGGCGAACTCGCTCCTGTCCAGCGATGTGCGCAGGCCGGGAATCGACTCGAGCTTGTCGAGTGTGCCGCCGGTGTGGCCGAGCCCCCGCCCCGAGAGCTTTGGCACCGCGAAGCCGAGAGCGGCAAGCAGCGGCACCGCGACCAGACTCGTCTTGTCGCCGACACCGCCAGTCGAATGCTTGTCTACCAGTGGGCGGTGCGCCGAGATGTCGACACGGACACCCGAGCGGAGCATGGCTTCGGTCAGGGCGCGCGTCTCCTCGAAGTCCATGCCCCGGATGGTCACCGCCATGAGAAACGCGGCCATCTGGTAATCCGGCACGTCCCCTGAGACGTAAGCCGAGACGAGACCTTGGATCTCGCCTGCGTCGAGGCTGCCACCATCGCGCTTGCGCTCGATCAGCGGCAGGGCATGCACCTTCATCGCTCGTCTCCCATCTCGGCCAGCACTTCCCGCGTGCGGCTCATGCCGAGGCGCGTGGCCCCAGCGGCAAGCATCGCCCGCGCCTCCGCAAGGGAGCGGATGCCGCCGGAAGCCTTGATGCCCGCCAGGCCCCCAGTCGCACGCCGCAGCAGAGAGACCGCCGCCACCGTCGCCCCACCGCCCTGGAAGCCGGTCGACGTCTTGACGAAGTCCGCGCCGCTCGCCACCGCGATGAGCGCCGCGCGGACGAGTTCCGGCGGCTCCAGGAGGCCGGTCTCGAGGATCACCTTGAGGATGCGGCCGGGCATCGCCGAGCGCACGAAGCGGATCTCCCCCCCAAGCCCCTCGTCATCCCCGGCTCGGAGGGCGCCGAGCGACAGGACCATATCGATCTCGTCGGCGCCGCTTGCGACAGCCTGGGCCGCCGAGAACGCCTTGACAGCCGCTGCGTCGGTGCCATGCGGGAAGCCGATCACGGTGCAGATCTTGACGCCGCTGCCCTCGAGTTGTGCCGCCGCCTGGGCGACATAGCGCGGCGACAGGCAGACCGCGGCACAGCCCTCCGCCGCCGCCAGCTGGCAGGCCGCCTGCGCGTCCTGCCAGCTGGCGTCGGGCCTCAGAAGCGTGTGGTCGATCAATGCGGCGAGTTGCCGCCTGGTCGTTGGCGAAGAGAGCGGCAGCGGCTCGCGCTCGGGCAGGTCCCTGATGGCCGGTGGCAGGCTGCGGCGTACGTTCGCGATCAGTTCGTCCGTGGCGACTCCTCCTCGCTCGCTTCTCCGGCCAGCACCCCCGCGATCGCAGCCGCCGCCTGGTTGGCCTGCCGCACCACGTCCGGCATGCCGACGCCGCGATAGGCAGCACCGGCCACAGCGAGGGCCGGCACCCTGCTGAGGCTGTCGGCGACCGCCGCCATGCGGCCCACATGCCCGACGGTATACTGCGGCATGCCCGCGGGCCAGCGGTAAAGGCGCTGCAGCCATGGCTCGACCCGCACCCCCAGGACCGTCCCGATGTCCCGCCGCACGGCATTCAGCAGCGATTCGTCGTCGTCTCTGAGCGGATCTTCCCCGGCACGGCCGAGGTAGCAGCGCAGAAGTACCGAGCCGGGGCTCTCGTGTGGCCACTTGTTCACCACATATGTGCAAGCGGTGATGGAAAGGCCCGCCGCGCGGTCGACGAGGAACCCCGAGCCCTTGAGTTGGGGCACGTCGCCAGGGCGGTAGGCAAGTTGCGCCACAGCGAGCGACGCGTACGGGACGGCAAAAAGCTGGGCGGCGGCCTGCGGCGCGATATCGCGCAGGAGTTGCCCGGCGGCGGGGGCCGGTACCGCCAGGATCACACCTTCCGCCATCAGTTCCTCCCCGCCCGCGATGGTCAGGCGGTACCCGCTTCCGTCGGGCTGCAGGTCGGTGACGGGACTGCCTGGTCTGAGGCTCGCGGCGGGCAGCGCGGCCTCCAGGCCAGCGATGATCTGTCCGAGGCCGGAGCGCATGGTCATGAACATCGGCCCAGGCGGCCCGGCTGGTCTGGGTGCCTTGCGCCGAATCTCGCGCGCGCCCAGTACGAGGCTGCGCGCGTCGCGCTCGAGTTCGAGAAGCTGTGGGAAGGTGGCCTCGGTGCTCATCGACCAGGGATCGCCGGCGTAGATGCCTGTCAGAAGCGGCGCCACCAGCCTGTCGAGCACCTCCCTGCCCAGGCGCCGCGCCACCAGCTGGCCCAAGGGCTGATCACCCTCGCCGCGATCGCGCGGCAACACGAAATCAGCCGCGGCGCGCAGCTTGCCCCAAGGGGACAGGAGCTGGGACCTCAGGATCGGCCAGACCTCCGTCGGCAGCCCCAGCATCAGTCCTGGCGGAATCGGGTGCAGGCGGCCGTGCGCGTAGATCGCACTGCCCGAGCCGCCGCGCCCAAGCGGCACCAGATCGTCTGCCATGCCGAGTTCGCGGACGAGTTCCACCGCCTCGGGCTTGCGGACGAGAAAAGAATCCGGCCCCTGCTCGAGGATCAGCCCGTCGGCGATCTCGGTCTGCACCTTGCCGCCGAACGTGGAGCCAGCCTCGAGCACGACCGGCTCGAGGCCAAGGCGGTGCAGCCGGTAGGCGGCCGCGAGACCGGCAAGCCCGCCGCCGACGACAGCGACCCGGGTCACGACGGCTCGCCGAGCCGCCTGCGCACCACGTCCGCCAGCAGACCGGTGAAGCGCTCGTCATCGTTCGGAGAGGCCGTGCGGACCAGGTGCACGCCGAGATCCCGCGCCAGAGCCTGCGCGTCGATATCCAAGTCGTAGAGCACCTCCAGATGGTCCGATACGAAGCCGACGGGGCAGACGAGGATGTGTTCGTGGCCCTCCTTGCGCAATTCCTTGATGACCTGCCGGATGTCTGGCCCCATCCACTCGGCGTCGGTGCGTCCAGCGCTCTGCCAGGCGAAGAGCCAGTGGCGCAGTCCCGCTTCGCGTGCGATCAGGTCTCCGGAATGGTGCAGCTGATCGGCGTAGGGGTCACCTTCGAGGGCCTGCACAGGCAGGCTGTGGGCCGAGAACACGACCCGCACGTCGTCGCGGGTTTCCGGCGGGAACTGCGCGAGCGCCTCCTCGACGCGATCCGCGATCAGCCGCACGAACGCAGGCTCCCCGTACCAGCTCTCGATGTAGCGGACATCCGGCCCGCCCGCACCGAGTTGCCGGCGCACACGCTCGAAATAGTCACCGACCGACATGCGGGCGTAGTGCGGCGCGAGCACGAGCGCTACCACCCGCTCGACGCCGTCGTTGCGCAAGCGCTCGACGGCGTCCTCGATGAACGGCGGTGCGTGCTTCTGGCCGAGATAGACCCGGTACGGACCTTCGTCACCGCCGTTGAGGGCCCTGCCTATGCCTTCGGCCTGTCTGCCCGTGATCTCGTAGAGCGGCGACCGCCCGCCGATTGCCCTGTAGCGTCCGACGAGTTCTTCGAGCTGCTGCGTGGTCGGCGGATGGCCGTGGCGGATGTGGGTGTAGTAGGCCGGGACATCCTCGATCGTCTTCGGCGTACCGTAGGCCATCACGAGCACACCTGTCTTCATTTCGGCCATGGGTCCGGACCTCCCTTAGGCACCTTGAGACTCCTGCCGCACGATCTCGACGAGCTTTCGGAGGGCCTGAGGGGGCGTTTCCGGCAAAACGCCGTGACCAAGGTTGAAAACGTGCCCCCTGCGGCCGCGCATGGCCCGTACGATCGTCCTGGCTGCCTGAGCGATCTCTCCCTCGGGCGCCAGCAGCAGCGCAGGATCTAGGTTGCCCTGGATGGCCCGCGCAGGACCGATCCTGCGTGCAGCCTCGGCAATCTCCACGCGCCAGTCGACGCCAATGACGTCCGCCCCCGATTGGGCCATCGCCTCAAGCAACCCGGCCGTCTCGACGCCAAAATAGATCGTCGGTACGGAAAGGCTCTGCAGCCTGCGAAACACATCCTGCATGACGGGCAGGACGTGGCGCCGGTAGTCCCCTGGCGAGAGGCAGCCGATCCAGCTGTCGAAAACCTGCAGCGCCGCCGCGCCCGCTGCCGCCTGCGCCGTCAGATGGTCGACGGTCAAATCGGCGAGTCGTTCCAGCAACGCGTGGAAGAGTCCGGCGTCCTGCCACATCAGGCCCTTGAGCCGCCGATAGCTCCGGGACGGCCCGCCCTCGACGAGGTAGCTCGCGAGCGTGAACGGACCTCCGGCGAAGCCAATCAGCGGTACGTCGCCCAGTTCCGCGACGATCTGGCGGACAGCCCGTGCGACGTACGGCTCGTCCTCCTCCGGCACCAGCCGACGCAGACGGCCGAGGTCCCCCGATGAACGGAAAGGTTCCGCCACCACCGGCCCGACGTTCTCGACGATGCTCAGATCGACGCCCACCGCCCTGATCGGCACCGTGATGTCCGAGAAGAGGATGGCGGCGTCCACGCCAAGCTGTCGGACGGGCAGGAGCGTGACTTCGGTGCACACATCGGGCATCTCGCAAATCTCGAGCAGGCCGAGTCTCTGCCGGATCTTGCGGTATTCGGGCTGGTAGCGGCCAGCCTGACGCATGAACCAGACAGGCGTCCGCTCGACTTCCTGCCTCGTGCAGGCGCGGACAAAGAGCGAGGTCAAGGGCGGCACCTCTTTGTGCGATAACCGTCGGGTCCCATCGCCGAACCTCTCGCGACGCGGCCGCTCAACGGCTTGCCGATCCGCGCCCGAAGGGGGCAGGAAGTCCTATACTCAAAGTTCGCGGCACAAGCCTGCCTCCCCAACCCCTCGCATTATATAGCATCGGCGGGAGCGGTCCCCCGTCCCGCAACCTGCCAAGGGCCTGCAGGGCAGGTAGTGCCAGATCGCCGACGAAAAGGGCCCGCAGCGGGCGGCGAGATGCCGCAGCCGTTGCGGGCCAGCCGACGTGCGGGGGCTATCGGCCGAGCACGTACACCTTGACGGGCTGGATGCCGAAGCTCGATACGTTTGCCTCGCTCTGGTTCATGAAAAGGTCGATGCGCATGCCCTTGATCGCATCCCCTTCGTCCACGGCACGAGCGAGGAATCCCCCCGCCGGCAGGAAGGGCGTCGAGTAGCCAGTCACCCAGAGCCAGCTGTCGAGCGGGATGACCCGCGGATCGACCGCGACGTCGCCGGCCACGAGGGGCCTGCCGAAGAAATCGACCGCGCCGTAAGGGTAGTTGTCCTGCAGCGACGGGCCGTAAGCCGTCGCCGTGAGCCTCAGCGCATCGAGCACGGGCCGCCCGTCGATCGTCGCACCTGAAGCGGAGGCGGACGTCGTGGTCCGAGCCGCGGATCGTGCGGGCACCTGCGTGTCTCCCCGCCCGAGCAGCCGCGCCAGGTTGCCGGCAACGGCCGTCGTGAGGCCGAGTCCGTGCCTTGCCTCGTATGCGAACAGCGCCGACCGCGTCGCCATGTCGTAGACGCCGTTGACCGGGCCAGGGTTGCTGCCGGATGCGCGCAGCGCCAGTTGGAGCTGAACCACCGCGGGCCCGACATCGCCGTAGTCGGCTCCAGCCGCTGCGAGGCTACCGCTCGTAGCGTTGAATTCCTGCTTCAGGTAACCGTGGATCGCACTCCACGTCAGGGGTCCGACGATGCCGTCGACATTCAGGCCAGCATACTGCTGGAACCCCACCACGGCAGCTCTGGTGCGCGGGCCGAAGATGCCGTCCAGCGGTCCGGGCGGATCCTGCAAGAGGCCGAGGTCGGACTGCAGGATGCGCACCTGCGCGCCGCGTGCGCCAGCCGACAGGAGAGCGCTGCCAGGCAGCGCGTTCGCTGGCGCGGCCCCGGCGACCTGCGGCAGGATGACGAGGCCCGCGGCGACGGCGGCGGCGAGCAGCGTACGTCTCAGCATCGGATACCTCCAACTTCGAATTCGGTACAGGTGTGCGCCTTCAGTCTAGCCGCAGGCGCCGGAGCTGTCGCACTGCGTATCCCCCCCCTGGCGGACGGCCAGCCTGCAGGACCCGGCAACTCGTCGGCCTGAGCCGCGTGTTTGGCGGAATGCACCTACATGCCATTTTTCCGTCCTCACCTGACGTTTCACACAGCATTTGCCCAAGATGCCCTGACGGCCTCGCACTGTGGGACACTGAAGGCATACCTGGAAAGGAGGCGCGGCCCTTGTTCATGGACTTCCCCGCCCCCGTGCGCGCACCCGAGTTCCCGCCGGGGCTCGACTGGCCGGGTGGCCAGCCCCTTCAACTCGCCGATCTGCGAGGCAAGGTCGTGCTGCTCGATTTCTGGACATACGGCTGAATCAACTGCCATCACATCCTGCCGCAGTTGCGGCGGGCCGAAAGGGAGTTCTTCCCGCACCTCGCCGTGGTGGGCGTCCACGCGGGCAAGTTCACCCGCGAGGGGGACAGCGCGAGCATCCTCGACGCGATGCGGCGCGAGGAGATACGCCATCCCGTGGTCAACGACCGCGACTACATCGTGTGGCGAAACTACGGCATCCGGGCCTGGCCGACGCTGGTGCTGATGGATCCCCAGGGGCGGGTGGTCGCGCGTCAGGAAGGTGAACTGCCCTACGCCGCACTCGCGGAGCGCCTCAGGCGCGAGATCGCATCCGCGGGCCGCTTGGGCCTCTTGGACGGAGAGGCTCCACCGGCCGCGGACTGGTCGGCCGACGGGGGCATTCTGCGGTTTCCCGGCGGGCTTGCCCTGGCGGACGACGGGACGGTCTACATCGCGGACAGCGGCCATCACCGCGTCGTCGCCTGGCAACCGGACGCGGGAATTCGCGACACCTGGGGCGAGGGCACGCCAGGGTTCGCCGACGGCGGTCCGGCCAAGGCGCGGCTGCGCGACCCGCACGGCCTCGCGCTGACCGGGGGTGGCCTCCTGGTGGCGGACAGCGGCAACCACGCCTTGCGCAGGATCGACCTCGCGACTGGCGTCATGACGACCCCTTGGCAGGACTTGCGGGAGGAACCGGAAGAGGCGCCGCTCGGACAGCAGGCTCTGCGCTCCCCCTGGGACCTCGCCGACCACGGCGACAGCGTGTTCATAGCGGCCGCAGGCAGCCACCAGATATGGCGACTGTCGCTCGTGGACATGGACCTGAGACCGTATGCCGGAAGCGGTTACGAAGCGCTCTACGACGCGGACCTTGCGCGGGCGCGACTGGCGCAGCCCATGGCCCTGGCCGTGCAGGACGGGCAGCTGCTGGTCGCCGACGCGGAGTCGAGCGCTGTCAGGTCACTGCCCGCCACGCCGCCGGGGCGCGTCACCACCCTCGTCGGCACAGGCCTTTTCGACTTCGGCAGCCGCCAGGGCCTGTTCGCGCAAAGCCTCCTGCAGCACCCGCAGGGCATCGCCGTGCTCGATGGCGACATCTATGTCGCCGACACCTACAACGACCAGTTGGTCCGCCTGGACCAAAGGAGCCGCGTCGCTTCGGTGGCCCTGAGGGGCCTCAGGGAGCCGAGCGCCCTGAAGGCCAAGCGAGGCGATCTCTACATCGCCGACACGGGCTATCACCGTCTCGTGCGCTTTTCGCCCGGAACAGGGGAACTCGCGGCACTCCTTTGAGGCGTACACGATGGGCACCGCTCACGTCAGCGCCCCTGCCTCATACCCTCTCGACCGTGTCGGCCTGGTGATGTCGCGCCCACCAGGCAGCTGCGGCAACACGGTTTTTCGCATTGATCTTCTTGAGGATGTTCGAGACGCGGTGCTTGACGACTTTGTCGTCCAGATGCAGGGCGCTGCCGATCTGACGGTTGGTCTCGCCCCGCACGATCCGTGCCAGCACCTCGAACTCATCGACGGACAGCGGCGCAAAGGGACTCTTGTCGCCCAGGGAGCGCGCCCGCAGCCGGCCGGCGATCACTGCAGCCATCTGCGGATCCACCGGGGAGCCACCCTCGTGCACCGTGCGGATCGCCTGATGCAGTTGCGCCGCCGAGACGTCCTCCAGCAGATATCCGGATGCGCCGTCCATGATCAGATCGAGGATGGCCTCCTCGTCGGAGCGGGCGGTGATGATGATGACCTGACAGCCCAGGCCTTGAGCGTGGAGTTCCTGGCAGGTGCGCAGGTCGATGCGGCTCGGCTCCCGCACGTCGACGATGGCGACGTCGGGGTGGATATCGCGCGCCAGGTTCGTGGCCTCTGCCACGTTGCGAGCCTCCGCGACGATCGAGACGCTCTCGTCCTCGGCGAGCATGGCGCGGAGCCCCGCCCGCAAGACGGTCGAATCCGCCACGGTCAGCACGCGAATGGGCCCCAGTATACTCGGCATGGTGTCCGACCTCCCGCACGCGCGGCTCAAGGCCACACGTGCCGTGCGAGGCCCGCGTCGGGCGACCCGATGTCGGATCTCCCGGAGGCGACCCCCACCATCCTCAGCCGACGGGTCACGCCAGACTCCCGGACCGATCGAACGGCTCTCGCCTTCCCCACCCGTTCGCCGCCACAGCGGCCCGCATTGCGGGCGGATCCCGATTCCGGCCAGGACCGGCGACGCGCTTGAGCATCGCTTCACGAGCCCGGGTCCACTTTCCCCGGGGCATCCCCGCCGCCCGCAAGCCGCTCGGCCCCCGCTTTGCGGCTACGGCCGAAGGTGACGGCCCAATTGGCGTCGGGCAGTCTACCTCCGCACATTAATTGACGCAATTTGGCCCCCAGCGGCGCAATCACCATTCGGTCGCGCAACTGTCGCAAGATTCGCCATCCCCTCAGACCCCGGCCAGTGCACCTAGGACCAGCGGCGGAGTCCATATGGCAGGGACGATCGTCAGCAGGGATACTGCTTGGCGGCAAGCGGAGTAATCATGGTTCACGGTCGGCGCAGCGTTGCAGCTATTCGGCCCCGACCGCCTTCTGCACCGCCTGCCAGAACACTTCGCCACTGTCGTCGGCCATAAGCCGGCGCAGGCAGCCGGGGCCCTCCCGGGCAGCTACTTGCGAAAATCGCGCGAAAAGATAGCCTTTGAGCGCCACCGAGCCAACCGCACAACTCGCCCGGGCCAGGCGCCCGGTCGGCAGCACCGTCACCCCAGGCATGGCGTAATGATGCCGGTAGTGCTCTGTCGCGAGCAGCACGAGGCGCTGCCCGGAGGCGGGCACGAGCGGCGGGCGCATCGCCTCGAGGCAGCACTGGCCAACGAGGAAGAAGACGAGGTCATAGCCAGCCATGGCCCCGCGCATTGCGTCGGGTATACCGATGTGATCGGCCCAGGTGCGCAGCTCCACGCTACCGAAGTCGCTGAGCGAGACGGAGTGCGGCGCGATCACGTCCTCCTCCGCGACGAGGCCGTAGCCAGGCGACACGATGCGCATGTCGACAATGTCCCTGCCAAATGCCCCCCGCAACGTGTCAACACCCTGCCGGGTATACGTGAACTGCTCGCAGCAGTAGAGGTCGGCGGCCGGGCGCAGGAACTCCCTGAGCTCTTGCTCGCGTCGTCTCAGCCGACCTTCGTCCTCGAAGTCTTCCTTGCGCAGTTCGCGCGGATGGTGCACTGCCAGCCTGCCCGTTCCGCTCGCGACGACCAGTGTCCGCGGCATGCCGGCCTGGGTCTCCAGCGGCTGGGACTGCGCTGGAAGCTCGTTGGGCAGGCGGTGGAAGACCACCGTCTGTCGCCCCAGGTGCACCGCGCGGCTGCGGAAACCGGCGATCTGCCACGGCTTCGGCGACTGGCTGGAATTGGACCACCAGGGCCGGAAGTTGCGCGCGGCGGAAGGCAGCGGTGCCCCCATGATCGCCTCGAGTTCCGCAAAACTCAGGACGATCTCCCGCACCCCTTCTTCGCGCCTCTGGTCCAGATAGTGGACAATGCGCCCATACTTTGCCGTCATGCGGCACACCTGCCTTGGTCTAGCTTGCAGGCGGGTAGTCGATCTTGCGCAGGTACTTCCTGATCAACGCCGGGTAGAGCGGCAGCGATACCTCGGCCTGGATCACGCCCTGGCTGTCCACGAAGAAGCTTGTGGGGATGTACTGCACGCCGAAGCGGTTCGCGACCACGTTGTTCGGGTCGAGCAGAACCGGGTAGCCTATGCCGTACCGCCGGACAAAGGCGTCCACGTTGGTGATCGCCGTCTCCGATCCGGTCAGGTCGATGCCCACGACGTAAAGGCCAGGACTGTGCTGCGCCGTGGCGGCCAGGTCGGGCGCCTCCGCCTGGCAGGGCGGACACCACGAAGCGAAGAAGTTGATCCAGACCGGATGGCCGCGCAACGACCACAGGCGGATCGAACCATTGCCGTCGAGGCGCTGCAGTTTGAAGTCCGGAGCGAGCTGACCCACCTGTGTGCCGACGGTCAGCGGGGCCCTGGGCACGGGCCGGAGTCCCCAGACCAGGAGCCCGACGACGACGAGCACCGCGAAAAAGACCCCAAAAGCGACGCGGTAACGACGCATGACGCACCTCCACTCAGACCCAGCCAGCCGCCACGGCGACGGCCACGAGCAGCATCGCCGCCCCCGCGCCGCGCCGCGGCCAGCGGCCGCCACCCAGGCGCATGAGCAGCAGGTTTGCCACGTGGCCCAGGGCGAGAAGCACAAGGCTCGCGGCTACGCCGGCCAGCGCGGAGATCAGCAGGGCGCCGCCCAGGTCGCCGGCGTCGCCCAGGGCAGCGGCACGGCCAAGGACCGCGAGTCCGCCGAGCGAAGGCATCGCAAACGCTGCGCCCAGTCCGATCAAAGCGGCGGAAAGCCAGTCCGTCGCAGGCTCCCCCTGGCTGACCTTGCGGCGTAGCCTGGCCCACAGGCTCTCGACGCCCAGCAGGTAGATGCCCTCGAACACCAGGACAAGGGCAAGCGCCAGCGCCGCTGCCCCCGCGTGCCTTACGAGCAGGAGGGCCAAGGCTGTGCCGTACAGGTGCAAGAGGAGAAAGGCGAGCAGAAACGCGAAGACGTAGGCAAGCGCCGCACTCCGTCCGCTGTCCGGAGCGGCTCCCGCTACGAGTGCCAGGAGCAGGAGCCAGATCGGCCAGGCGGAGAGGGACACGATGGCGGCCAGACCAGCTAGGAATACGGCGTCGTAGGTCAGACCTCACCAACTCCCGTGCCGACGAGCCACGGACGATGCCACCATTGTAGCACCCCGGCTCCCCGGCAGCGCGGTGCCGAGGCTTGCAAACAGGAGCGTGCAGATTGGCGAGATCGCTCGAGCGTCGCGGGGAATACCTGCAGCTGCTGCTTTCAAGGGCGGTGCGCAGCGTGGGGATGGCCATCACCTCCATCGTGCTGCCCCTGATTGTCGCCCATCGCGGCTACGGCGCGGACGCCGCAGGATTCATCTTCACGGCCGCCTCCGCCGGCGCCGCCGTCCTTCTGTTCGCAGCAGGCTTCGTGGGCGACCGCATCGGCCGCAAGCCGGTGCTGGTGGCGCTCGCCGTGCTCGCGGCGATCACCACCGCGGGCTTCGGTTTCGCCGGCAGCTACGCGCTGCTGGTGGCATTCGCCTTTTTCGGCGCGCTGGCCCGGGGTGGCGGTGCCGGGTCCGGCGGGGCCTGGGGCCCGTTCGCCCCCGTCGAACAGCCGCTGATCGCGGAGATCGTGCCACGCGAGGCCAGGGCGGCGGCGCTCGGCCACCTCGCCTTTGTCGGCGTCCTGGCGGGAGCGCTCGGCTCGATGGCAGCCGCGCTACCGGATCTTCTGCGCGGAGCGATGCCCCTTTCGGACGGCGAGGCGGCGACCATGGTCCTGGCCGGCTTGCTGCAGCTCATGGCCGGCATCCTCGTGCTCTGGATCAGGGAGGCGCCATCGGCTCCGGTGCGGCCACAACTCGGGCACCAGCTCTCCGGCGCGGCCAGGGGCGCCATCTGGCGTCTCTCGATCACGAACTCCCTCAACGGCTTCGGCGTCGGTTTTCTGGGTCCATTCCTAACGTACTGGCTCGAGGTGCGCTATCATGTCGGAGCCGCGGCGCTCGCCAGCCTGTACACCGTGGCGAATCTCGTCGCCGCCCTACCCTACCTGGGCGCGGCGCGGCTGGCCCGGCGGCTGGGCAGTGTGCAGGCCATCCTCTGGACGCGGCTCATCGCGGCCGCGTTCACGGCCGCGATGCCGTTCATGCCCTTCTTCACCTGGGCGGGCGCGGTCTATATCCTGCGCCTCATCTTCCAGACGGTCGGCAATCCCATAAGGCAGTCTTTCGTGCTCGACCTCGTGCCACCCGAGGAACGCGGCCGGCTCAACGCGGCGTCGTCGGTGCCGTCGCAGATCGCGACCGCCGTGAGCCCCATCCTCGGAGGCTACCTGATGCAGGATCTCGGCCTGATCGCCCTGCCGCTCGAGTTGGCGGCGATCTTCCAGGCGGCCAACGCAGCGCTCTTCAACGCCTTTTTCCGCGGCTCCAGCGACCCATCCGCCGCCGGCGGGGGGAACCAGGCCTGATCCCTGGCCCCGGCACGGGACAACACCCAGCCGGGCTGTGCCGGCTCAAGACTGCTCCTCCACGTAGGTCGCATCCGCCACCGCCAACAGGTGTCCGTCCCCGTCCCGCAGGCGCGCGGCGGTGAAATGGATGCGCCGGCCCCGGCGCTGAACCTCCCAGGTCGCAGTCACGGTGCCCGATCGCGCGGGCAGGATGTAGCGCACCGCGAAGCTCGCAAGACGGACGGCCCCGGCACCGGCCGACGCGAGCCCCGCGCACATTGCCTCATCCAGCAACGCGGCCACGGCGCCGCCGTGCATCACGCCTTCGGCGTTCAGGTGATGGTGCTCCACCCTCGCGACGACGGACTCTCCCGTCAGGCTATAGCCGAGGAGTTCCCGGAAGTCCCGCCACGCCGCAGGCACGGCGGGCCCTGGCCCCAGCGCTGTCCGGCTGCCCTGGCCACGCGCGAACGAGCCCTGGGCCGTCGCCACGACCCGGCCACCGCTCACCACCCTGCCATTGGCGATGGTATCACGCCAGTCCGGGGCGATCGGGTGCGCCACGCCCCTGGCCAGGCAAGGCTGTGCCGGCCAGTTCTCCGCGACCAGGACCTGCAGGCTGACTGTCGCGAAGGATGTCGCTGCGGGCAGACGCGAGGCGATGGCGTGGCCAAGGGCCACGTCGAGCAGGGTCAGCAGGACGCCTGGCGCGATGCGCCCATCGCCAGCCAGGTTGCCGCCAGCCAGAGGAGCCACGATCTCCGTCTCACCAGGGGCTGGGAACGCCACTTCCAGCCCGAGCGCCGTGCGAAAGGGGTTTTCTTGGCCCAACCGGGCGGGCCACGGGAATCCTGCCAACGCTAAAACCACTCCTCAGCAGCCGGCCGGCACCTCGAAGGAGGCCGTCCCGCCTTATCGTACCGCATCGGCCGTTCAACGCCGAACATGGCAGCAGGCGACCCGCCCGGGTCCGGTTCCAGGAGCCGTGACATTCCTATTGACCCGGGTGCAATACGTGGTACGTTTGCGGGCAAGGGGGAGTGATTGCAATGAAAGTGTCCCGCCCGGGCGGCATCGCAGCACTCATGGGATTCGTCTTCCTGATGGCCGGCTGCGGCTCCTCGCCAGCTCCCGCGGCAAGCTCGCATCACGCGCACCACAAGGCCGGGGCGGCGACCGGGACAAACAAGAAGCCTGCACTCAGCACAACGTCGAGCGGTGCTTCGGGTCCCTTTGTCACGAGCCAGGACCCGTCCACCAAGACGGTGACCCTCTCGGTCACCGCCGGCGCGACCATCGACAACTTCTACTACAATTTCAACGGTTTCGACCAGGGCAACGCCACGATCACTGTGCCGGTCGGCTGGACGGTCAAGGTCGACTTCAGCAACGAGAGCGGGTCGGCGAACAGCGTCGTGATCGCCCCCAGCATCTCCAACCTGACGCCCGCCTTCACCGGTGCTGCATCCCCCGATGTCGCTACGGGCATACAGGCCGGCGAGAGCCAGACGTTCGAGTTCGTCGCCAAGACGGCGGGCAGCTATGTGCTGGCCTGCGGCGTGCCCGGCCAGGCGAGTCAGGATGGCATGTGGGTGAAGTTCGTGGTTTCCGCGAGCGCGAGCCGGGCGAGCAGCCAGAAGAGCTGAGTTTCCGGCCGCCGCACAGCCCCCTGGTGTCGCATGGTAGAATGCCAGGGACAAGGGGGGCTCGGTTGGCGATGCAGATCGTTGCGATCGTCGGTCCCGGGCGTGTCGGCACGGCGCTGTGGCTGGCGCTGCAGGGGCACGGCCACCTCGTGCGCGCTGCCGGAGGCACAGCCGCCAGCCAGGAGCTCTTTCGCGCGCGCACGGGCCAAGCCGTCTCTCCCGCGGCGGCAGACATCTGCCGGACGGCCGACTGGATCTTCCTCACCGTCCCCGACCGCGCCATCGGCCCCTTGGCGCAAGAACTCAGCGCAGCTGGGGCGTTCCACGCCGGTCAGATCGTTGCGCACACGTCCGGCGCCCTGCCGAGCGCGACCCTCGCGCCGGCCGCCACCGCTGGTGCGGACGTCCTCGCGCTGCACCCCATGCAGTCCTTCGCGCGGCCGGAACTCGGCCCCGCCCTGTTCGCGGGCGTGACCTGCAGCATCGAGGGCACGCCGCATGCGCGCACGGCAGGCGCGGAGTTCGCGCTCGCGCTCGGGATGCGGCCTTGGCAGGTCGAGGCAAAGGACAAGGCTCGCCTGCATGCGGCGTGCTCACTTGCGAGCAACGCGCTCGTCGCCCTACTGGCCGTGGCGGCAAGGACGGCGGCGACGACGAACGACGCGCAGGGCACGGAGGTTGCGCTGCAGGCGCTTTTGCCGCTCAGCCGGGGCAGCCTCGAGAATGTCGCCAGGCTGGGCCTCCCCCAGGCCCTTACTGGACCCGTCGAACGCGCTGATCTCGCCACGGTGCGCAGCCATCTCGATGTCCTCGAGGGGAGCGCGGACGACGTCTACCGCGCCTTGTCCCTGGTGGTCGTGGAGCTCGCGCGCGAGAAGGGCAGCCTCGGTGCCGAGGACGCCTTGGCGCTGCAGAAGATGCTGCGGAGGTGACGGCATGGCCGGAAGAGTGACCACGCGAACGTTCCTCGAGATGAAGGCGCACAGGGACCGCATCAGCATGCTCACTGCGTACGACTACCCGACGGCGAGGATGTGCGATCTCGCGGGGGTCGATGCCCTCCTGATCGGCGACAGTCTCGGCATGGTGGTGCAGGGACATGACACGACGCTCGGCGTCACGCTGGAGGAGGCTCTCTACCACACGCGGATGGTGGCGAGGGCCGCGCAGCGCGCTCTCGTCATAGCGGACATGCCGTTCCTCACGTTCCAGGTCGGAGCCGAGTCTGCGATCGCCAACGCCGGCAGGCTCCTCGCGGAAGGTGGCGCCCAGGCGGTGAAGCTCGAAGGCGGCCGCGAGATGGCGGACACCGTAGGCAGGCTTTGCCGGGTGGGCATCCCCGTGCTGGGACACATCGGCCTCACACCGCAGTCAGTGCACGCACTCGGCGGCTATCGCGTGCAGGGACGCACCGCGGAGGCCGCACGCCGCCTGCTGGACGACGCCCTGTCGCTCGAGGCGGCCGGCGCCTTCGGCGTCGTGCTCGAACTCGTTCCGGCCGAGGTGGCCCAGGCCATCTCGCAGCGCCTGCGCATCCCCACCATCGGCATCGGCTCGGGTCCGGGCTGCGACGGACAGGTGCTCGTCCTCCACGACCTGATCGGGCTGGGCGAGGGCCCTGGCCCGCGCCACACCCACCGCTACGCGGACGTGGGCGCCGCCATTCGCGATGCGGCCGGGGCGTACTGCCGCGACGTGCGGGTGGGGGATTTCCCCGCAGCGGAGCACTCGACCAGCCTCGGACAGGGCGCGGAAGACGTGCTCGCCGCGCTGGACGGGCAAGGATCGCGCAGGCCCGCCGAACCGGCGGGCCCAGAGCCTGAGCAAAGGCCTTACGGAGGGAAGCCCTGAGTGCAGGTCGTCACCACCATCGCGGAACTGCGCGCACAGCTGGATCCCATGCGACGCGAGGGGCGCAGCATCGGTTTCGTGCCAACGATGGGTTACCTGCACCAGGGCCACGCTGCCCTGGTGCAGGCGGCCCGCCGCGAATGCGACGTCGTCGTCGTGAGCATCTTCGTCAACCCGCTGCAGTTTGCGCCCAGCGAGGACTATGAAAGCTACCCGCGCGATCCGGAACGCGACAGGGGCATCCTCGCCGCAGCAGAGGTGGACTTCCTCTTCCAGCCGGACGTGCGGGAGATGTATCCGCGGCCGCTGCTGACGCAGGTGTCGGTGCCGGAACTGTCCGCCACCCTGGAGGGGCGCACGCGGCCGACACACTTCCAGGGCGTCGCCACCGTCGTGCTCAAGCTCTTCCACATCGTGGGCCCGCACAGGGCCTACTTCGGCCAGAAAGATGGCCAGCAGGTGGCCGTGGTCCGCCGCCTCATCGAGGATCTCGACCTGCCCATCGATCTGCGCGCCGTGGAGACGGTGCGCGAGCCAGACGGGCTCGCACTGTCCTCCCGCAACGTCTACCTGTCGCCAGAGGAGCGCCAGGCAGCCCCTTGCCTGCACGAAGCCCTGCTGCAGGGCCGTGAGGCCGCGTTGGCGGGCCAGGGCAGCAGGGCCGTGCAGGCCGCGATCGAGGAGCGCATCCGCAGGACGCCGCTGGCCTGCCTGGACTACGCCGCGGTGGTGGATCCGCGGACGATGCAGCCGAAGTCCGACCTCACCGGCCCGGTGATGCTCGCGGTCGCAGCCTCTCTCGGCAGGACGCGCCTGATCGACAATCTCGTGCTCGAACTGTAGCCGCGCAGCTCAGCGTAGCGACTCAGCTCAGTTGTCGCCCGCGCCGCTCGCGATGATTTCGTCGAGCACCGCGGCGATCTCCGCCCGCGGCACGATGCGCGTCTCGCCGCCTGCGCGCCTGCGCAGTTCCACGCCTCCCTGCGCGAGGGAGCGGCGGCTCGCGGTAAGGCGCCACGGCAGACCAAGCAGATCTGCGTCCTGGAACTTGACCCCGGCTGTCTGGCGACGGTCGTCGTACAGGATGCGATCTTCGCGTCCCCTCTCGATCTCCTGGGCCAGCTCCAGGACTTCCGGCTCCTCCCCCAGGGCAACGAGGTGGGCGGCAAACGGCGCGACGGCATCCGGCCAGACGATGCCCTGATCGTCGTGATGCACCTCCACGACGGCCGCAAGCAGCCGGGAGATGCCGATGCCGTAGGATCCCATCCAGAGCGGACGCAGGACGTTGTCGGCGCCTTGGCTCGCGAGGCCCATCCTCTCCGCGTATCGGGTGCCCAGCCGGAACATGTGACCCAGTTCAAGTGCCTGTTCGATCGCCAAGGGCCCGCCGCAGCGGGGACAGTCGTCGCCATGCTCGACGCGCGCGATGTCGGCGGCGACCTGCCAGGTGAAGTCACGTCCTGGCACGACGCCAGCTAGGTGGCAGTCACTGCGGTTCGCGCCGCAGACGAGACCCTTGGCTTGGGTGACCTCAAGGTCCGCAACGACGATGCAGGGTCCCTTTGCTGCGACGCCGGCCGGCCCCGCGTAGCCCGGCACGAGCCCCCTCGCCGCCGCTTCTGCGGCCCCGAGGTCCTGCACGTGCCCGCCGAGGGCCGCCTCGAGTTTCGCTCCTTCCACCTGCCTGTCGCCGAGAACGAGCGCCATCACCGTCGTACCGGCGCGGTCGTAGAAGACGGCCTTCAGCGTATCGCTGGCCCGGCAGCCGAGCATCTTTGCAAGTGCGGCGATGGTGGTCGCGCCGGGCGTTTCCACCAGCCGCGGGCCGTCCTCCGCGCGGCCGGCGGCGGCGCGCGGGCCGCGACCGGCCGCTTCCAGATTCGCGAGGTAGCCGCACCTGGCACACGATGCGATCCCGTCCTCGCCCGCCGCGAGCGGCAGCTGGAACTCGACCGCCCCGGCGCCGCCCATCATGCCGCTCGCCGCCACGGCCTCCCGCACATCCAGGTGGAGGCGCCGGAAAATCCGGCGGTAGGCTGCGCCCACGCGTTCAAAGCTGCGCTCCAGCCCCTCCTCGTCCGCGTCGAAACTGTAGGCGTCCTGCAGCGAGAACTCGCGCAGGCGCAGCAGGCCGCCGCGCGGCCGCAGCTCGTCCCGGAACTTGAGCCCGGTCTGGGTCAGGAGCAGCGGCAGCTGCGACGAGACGACTCCCTGTCGGCGGACGAGTTCCGTCATGGCCTCTTCGGCGGCAAGCGCTAGGACGAGCTCCTCGCCACGGCGGTCCCGCAGGCGGACCAGTTCTGGCAGGTCCTCGCGGCCGCTGCGCTGCCAAAGCTCAAGCGGCTGCACGAACGGCAGCCGGACCTCTTGCGCCCCGGCACTGCGCATAACGTCGCGCACCACCGCCTCGACCCGTCGCTCCGCCATGAGACCGAGCGGGGTCAGGGCATAGACGCCGCTGGCGAACCGCTGCACTAGGCCCGCGCGCAACATCAGGCGATGGCTTGCCAGTTCGACGTCCGCAGGATCTGTACGCATGGTCCGCCAGAACAGCACCGACTGCCGCACACGCCCACCCCTTCAGCGCATTAATGCAAAACGGCCCGCTCCAGAAAACCTAGCGTTTGTTGGGTCCGCAAGTTTTCCTTGATTTTTCGCTCTCTCGCACGTCGCAGCGTGTTCCATGAATATTCCTCTCCGCAGAGTCGGAGTTGCGACTTCGAGAGTCC